>NZ_DAINDI010000060.1:3866-14345 GCF_036731945.1 Psychrobacter sp. | reverse complement strand
GCGCTATTGACCCGTGCCCTGCCAGAATTGGCTAAGCACACCATCACTAACCCGAAAGGTGAGCCGACGATTAACTTCTCTGATAGTGAGGCGGTACGCGTCCTCAATCAAGCGTTGCTCGCGCATTACTATGGCGTGAAGTTTTGGGATATTCCAGAAGGCTATCTCTGCCCGCCGATACCGGGTCGCGCCGATTACATCCATTATATTGCCGACTTACTGGCGCAAACCACGCACGTTAATGCTGACAACACCCCGCCGACGGGTAAAGAAATTCACGCCCTTGATATTGGTACCGGTGCCAGTGCCATTTATCCAATTATCGGTAGCCAAAGCTATGGTTGGCGCTTTACCGCGAGCGATATTGACCCTATTTCAGTCAATACCGCCGCGCTGATTTGCGAAGCCAATCCAAAGCTAAAAAGTGCCGTTAAAGTAAAACTACAGCCTGAGCCTAAGTTTATTTTTAAAAACATCATCGGTCGTCAAGATTACTTCGATGTGGTCGTTTGCAACCCACCGTTTCATGCGTCATTAGAAGAAGCGATGCAAGCCAATACCCGCAAGCAGCATAATCTGCAACGCCATCGTGGCAAAAATGAAAACGAGCAAATCAGCCGCCATTCAACCAAGGCTGGAAATGCTGCGCAAAATCTCAACTTCGGCGGTCAGCATAAAGAGCTGTGGTCTGAGGGCGGCGAAATTGCCTTCTTGACCAAAATGATAAAAGAAAGCCAAGATTTTGCCGAGCACGTTGGCTGGTTTACCAGCTTGGTGTCAAAGTCAGAGAACGTGAAACCGTTACAACTATTATTAAAACAGCTTGATGTTGCCCAAATGCGCATCATCGAGATGAGCCAAGGACAAAAGAATACCCGTGTTCTAGCGTGGCGCTTTAATATTGACGAAGCGTAATTAATAAAAAATGACTATCTAAAAAATATTTATTTAAAGTTTCACGTGAAACAAAAAAGACCGCTACAAATCTCATAGTGGTCTTTTTGTTTAAAAATTAGGCAAACATACTTTTAGCTAAAAAACATTACCTTTAAGCCAATAAGTATAAGTACTATACCACCAAGCGCCTCCGCCTTGTCCTCAAGATAGGTGCCTGAATTTTTACCCAAATAAACACCAAAAACGCTAAAAATAGCCGTGATAATAGCGATAATGATACAAGCCAGCCACGCATTAAGCGCCAATAAATTAAGCGTAAAGCCAGCTGCCATCGCATCAATACTTGTCGCAATCGCAAGGGTAAACATGGTGCGATGATTGGTATTTTTCTTTAGGCTGTCATTGACAAAAACTGGCTCGCTATTTATATGCAAGGCTTTATCTACTGCCTCTTCCTCATCTCTACAAAACACTTCATAAAGCATTTTTCCGCCAAGACCGATAAGGATAAAGCCACCAATCCAAGGTGCAGCCGCAGCCAACCAGCCTAATAAAGCGGCGCCCAATAAATAACCAATCAATGGCATCACGCCCTGCGCAACACCAAAATACAAACCCGCATAAATCGCCAAACGCCGCACATAATGGCGATGCTGGTTTTGAGATTTCGCGCCCAATCCAATCGCAACAGCAAACGCATCCATCGCAAGGGCAATAGCAAGTAATATAACTTCAATCATTTTATTCTTCGCTTATTTCTGCTTATTGCCATAAGTTTCACGTGAAACACTACATCAATCTAATCGTTTACCTTTTCCCAAAAACTACGCTTTTTACCATGCTTGTCTTTAAGGGTAGTGACATATTCTTTATGAGTCGCAAGTTCACTGTAAGGCTTAGACGATTTACTAATAACCGTATCAAGCTTGGTTAGGTGATCGAAGTAGCGAGCGGCGTGACCATAAGCTTTGCTGCGAGAGCTGTCTAGAATATCGTTAAGTAAAATGCGATAAATAATAACTTGAAGTAAATCTGTCTTAGTTGGCAAATCTTTTAACATGCTTGTGAGATCTGTATAATGCACATCAGCAAACTGAGAATGACGGGCAACTGCGACCTCATTAGCAAGCTCAATCTCTCCTATTTCTAGCAGTAGCGATGTAGCCATAAATACATTTTCTTGTTGTTCTGCCAGCTCATAAGCTCTTTTTCGCCACTTAGATTGCTGAGCAGGACTGGCCACAGCCATGATAGCTTTTAGCCGCGAAGGGGTTGATTGTAGCTCAAACGCCTCACCTCCATGAGCGCGTCGGTATCTTTTTGCATGTGATATATGTGACTCAGCCAATCCAAACGTCTGATCTTATCTAATAGACCATCGCTTTGCCACTCTTCATTTAAGTAGTGTAGTGCCTTATCAAAAGCTCTTTGATTTAGCAGAAATGTTAGCAACTCTTCTAATCTTCGAGGATGAACCGGTCTAGTCTCTTGCATCTCAAAGAATATGGTTTCAAAAAAACCCACATCACCTAGCGCACTTGTTAGGTTTTTTATGGCGATCTCAATTACCATCTTGTCATAGTTAATTGAAAAAGCATCATCACTTAAAGGGCTGTTTCGCCTTTCATTGAGCGTATCTTTAATTGCTTTTTTTGTTTGGATATTCTCACGCTCTTGCTGATAATCAGCGATCAATCTACGTATCTCAGGCTCAGATAACAGTTGATCAATGTTTTCTAATAAACTATCTTTGGTACCATAATCATTATCGTCAGCCAGCGCTTTTACTTTCTTTACCCAAGCTTGGCTGAGTATATCGCGCTCATCAACAGGTATGTCTCGCTTTTCTTGCTCATAGCAAGTGCTAGCCACTGCTAACCAAAATGACGTCAAACTCCTATAAACATCACCGATATAACCGTTGGAATCATCAGCACGTTCTAGGCTAGAACTAGTAGACTCTATAAATAACTCAAGTAACGTCAAGCACTCTTTTGGTTGCTCAGGATAAAGGCTCATTATATCGCTGGCTAAATGCTGAAGCTCAATAGCAAATTCACTAGATTCCCAGTAATCTACAAACTTCTTTCGTCTTCTAAGTCCTTTTAGTGTAGTGGTTAACTTTTTTATAAGTTTAGGTTTATCTGATTGTAATAGCAGACGCTCAATTTTTTTATCGAGCATTTTATCTATACCATACACCTCAGAGACAAAATCAATTAAGGTCTTTTTTGATAGTTGTGACAAATACTTCTTTTGTTCTGCATTTAGCATAGTATTCCCTTCACTACTTTATTGATAATATTTCACATGAAAAAAGCCACCTTGCGAGCAAGATGACTTTATACCAATAAACAATTATATTCAAACTTCAAAACTATAACTTCAAGGTCTATAAACTAAAAGCTAAATATCTAAATTAGACACGGTCAACGCATTCTCTTCAATGAAAATACGACGTGGTTCGACATGGTCACCCATCAGACAGGTAAACATATGGTCAGCAGCAATCGCATCTTCAATCGTGACACGCAACATACGACGGTTTTCAGGATCCATGGTGGTATCCCAAAGCTGATCAGCGTTCATCTCACCCAGCCCTTTATAGCGCTGAATCGCCAAACCACGACGCGCCTCAAGCATCATCTGTTGCCATAGATAATCAAAATCGCGTACTGGGATATCTTTGGTGGTACCTGCGGTGGCCTCACGGCGGATAAAGGCATCTTCTGCAAGCAAGGTATTCCATTCCGCGGATAAGCGCAGCAGCTTAGTATACTCACCTGAATTGATAAAGCTGGCATCTAACAGATAATGATGCGCCAATTGATGCACATAAACAGTGATACGCGGTAACCATTGAGCTTTGGCAGATAAAGAATCACTGTTATCAGCAGATGTTTCACTTTCATCAGGTTCTACCACTGCGGTCATACCCAATAAATCAGCAGCGGCAGCATCCATATTTTTTGGTTGCGGTGCATGGATATTGACCAGTTCAATCTCAGGACTTAAGTCACTACCAAAGTTCTCAAGCTGTGTTTGTAATGACGCTTTCCACGCTTCCATCGCTGATTTATCATAAGTCATATCGGTGCTAAGCTTCGGCGTATGGGTCAATGCATCCAATAACACCGCTGGGTAACGAATCTGCAAACGCGCTTTGATAAGTTGGGTTTGGTTATAATCATTGAGCAAGGTCTCAAGCGCTTGCCCAGTAATAGCAGGCGCATCGGCACTGATATGCAATTTAGTATTATCAATCGTCGAGGATAATAAATACGCTTTTAAGGCTTCATCGTCTTTTAAATACAGCTCTTGACGACCTTTTTTTACTTTATAAAGTGGTGGCTGAGCGATATAAATATAACCGCGCTCAATCAATTCTGGCGTTTGGCGGAAGAAAAAGGTCAACAGCAGCGTACGAATATGCGAGCCATCCACGTCCGCATCAGTCATGATAATGATTTTATGATAGCGGACTTTGTCAGGATTATATTCATCCGGACCAATGCCGCAACCAAGCGCGGTAATCAAGTTACCCACTTCAGCAGAAGACAGCATTTTGTCAAAACGAGCACGCTCAACGTTAAGAATCTTACCTTTTAGTGGCAAAATTGCTTGGGTCTTACGGCTACGGCCTTGCTTGGCTGAACCACCAGCAGAATCCCCTTCCACAATATAAAGCTCTGATAATGCCGGATCTTTTTCTTGGCAATCCGCCAATTTTCCCGGCAGGCCAGCGATATCTAACGTGGTTTTACGACGCGTCATTTCACGGGCTTTACGCGCCGCATCACGGGCACGCGCCGCATCGATAATCTTACTGGCAATTGCTTTACCCGCACTTGGATTTTCCAGCAAATAGTCGTTAAACTTATCATGCATTGCCGATTCAACCGCAGATTTCACTTCACTTGAAACCAGCTTGTCTTTGGTTTGACTTGAGAATTTTGGATCTGGCACTTTAACAGAAACAATCGCGGTCAAACCTTCACGAGCATCATCGCCAGTAGCAACGACTTTCTCTTTTTTGAATAAATTCTCACGATCCATATAGCTGTTAAGGCCGCGCGTCAATGCTGAACGGAAACCTGATAAATGCGTGCCGCCATCGCGCTGCGGGATATTATTGGTAAAGCAGAGTACTTTTTCGTTATAGGTGTCTGTCCACTGCAGCGCCACTTCGACACTGATGCCGTCGTCTTGCTCGCTGGTGAAATGAAAGACGTCATTGATGCCATCTTTACCAGCATTGATATAGCTGACAAACTCTGACAAACCGCCTTTATGCTCAAACTCATGACGTTTATCGATACGCTCATCGGTTAAGACAATACGCACACCCGAGTTTAAGAAAGACAACTCACGTAAGCGTTTGGCTAAAATATCGTACTCAAAGATAGTTCCGGTAAAGACATCATTACTTGGGTAAAAACGGATTTGCGTTCCCGTTTTATCGGTCGCTTCCATTTGCTGAATATCCGCATCAGGAACGCCGTCGGTATAAGTTTGATGGTAATGATAGCCTTCACGCCAGATATTCATCTCAAGCTTTTTAGATAGAGCGTTTACAACCGAAACTCCAACACCATGAAGACCGCCCGATACTTTATAGCTGTTATCGTCAAACTTACCGCCAGCATGCAGTACCGTCATGATAACCTGCGCCGCCGATACACCTTCTTCTGGATGGATGTCCACAGGAACACCGCGGCCGTTATCCATGACGCTGACCGACTCGTCTTCATGGATAATAATATCAATTTGGTCACAATGACCGGCCAACGCCTCATCGATAGAGTTATCCACCACCTCAAAGACCATATGATGCAAGCCGGTACCATCATCGGTATCACCAATATACATACCCGGACGTACGCGCACCGCTTCTAGTCCGCGCAATACACGAATATCTTTGGAGCTATAATCAGAGGGCATTCCTTCAGGGACGGCAGCAGGTGTAATAGTCTCTAGTGCGCTGTCGGTCATCAATTGTTCGTGGTCGGTAGGTAATGAATCACTCATGTGCATTCCTTAATCTAGCCATTATCAGCTATTTGTCATCTGCTCACCACAATGGCAATGCTCGACGACGTTATCTTAGATTTAACGTTTTATGGTCAAAATATTTAATTATATGGTTAGCAAAAACTTTATCAGATGCCGCTTAAAAGAATATAAACAGTGTTAAAGAAGCAACCAAAAACATAATCTGTTTTCCGATCACTATTTTTAATATACGCTCATGCTTTTTTCACACATCATTAAAACAAATTAGAAATAAGCACATATCTATCAAACACTTAGAAGCTAAAATTTATTAATAAACCCTCAAGCAATGCTGATGAAAATTTGTAAGATAACTTGCTGAGAACAGAGCAAAAATAAAGCTCTATTTTAACATTTTTCTAGCGCTAAGTCACTGTTTACTGACAGTTTTCTCGGTATTAAGCAAGTATTTTAGAAAGGCTGCTTTTCTGCTAAAAACATAAGCATAATAATGAAATTTTGCGGAAGATATGAAACGTGGTTGATAAAAATGAAGCACAAACTTAGCGAATATTGATCATCGAAACCAGTTTATAAAAGCGTTTTTTATAAACGTATTAGGCTTCCTTGTTTCACGTGAAACAAATTAGGTTCTGACCAATACTTATGCACCAACGGTAAAATATCGTTGGTTAAGCTGGTCATAAATACCTGACATGGTAGCTGCGCCAAAGTCGACAACAGAATTTGTATCGCCCTAGCGTCAAGTTCAGCGGTAATATCGTCTAGTAGCACTACTGGCGTGGCTCGCGCTTTATTATGGTCATTTGGCAAAATAACACTGCTATTGTCTTTTTCTATCGCATGGGTAGAAGTGTTTTCATTAAGCAATAACGGCAATTGCGATAAGCGTAGAGCGGTAATTAACAGTTTTTTCTCGCCGCGGGAGAGAACGTTAGCAGCCTGTTCTTTTATAATCGGTAGTTTGGCCGCGGTGTCTGCTTTTTCTACGGTTCTTGACACTGCAATTGCACTGCTGTCTGCTTCGTTGTTAGCATGCTCTGATAAATCAATAGAGCGCCAATGTACATGAATATCGGCGCGGTGATTACCTATCCGCGTATAACCCAGCTGCAAATCCTGCTCCAAACGCTCGTTAAGCTGGATATCTAGCGGGATATTGGTGTCATAGCCGGCATTATAGCTTAAACTTAGTTGCTGAGCGTAGGTAGGCAATAACTGCGTGATACTCTTCGCAAAGTAAGGCTGCCAATCGCTAAAGACTCGCTCACGATAATGATGAATAAGAGCCGCATGACTAGCAAGCCCTTTGTCCCATGATTTTAACTCAGTAAGCTGCACTGGCGTTAAGTGATGGCTCTTTTTTAGCAAACTATTGCGCTGTTTTAACAAACGCTGATAAGCGATCCATTGCGGATGAAAGCCCTGTTTCATGTGAAACACTAGCCAATCTAATAACTGTCTGCGGCTGGCACTACCCTGCTCTAACATATCCATCGATGACGGATCTATCAGTAATGTGGGTAGCTGCTCGGTTAAGATGCTTTGGTTATAAACCGTGGTTTGATTCAGCCGTAGAACCGTCGTCGCATCTGCTTGCTTTTGAATAGCTAAGGTGCTGCCATCATTGAGCTTAGCGTGTACCGTTGCCGCATTTTGATGGTGCTGAATATAGCGTTTAGGCTGATGATGGCGGAAGCTTTTGCCTCTTGAAAGTAAAAATATCGCTTCAAGTAAGGAGGTTTTGCCACTGCCATTTGAACCGATAATAACGTTGCAAGCAGCAGTATTTAAACTGATCTGGGTCAGATTACGCAGGTGTGAGATCTGTAGACGTTCAATCATAAGGGTGACAGCCGCCTATATTACGCTCATTATTTAGCAAGCAAAAGTTTGTTATTTTATAGGGTGGCCAATTTATATACGCATGGGCATAATAACATACTGATGGAAGTCATCATTGAGCTGATTGACCAGTACCGAAGCATTGGATTGGCTCATATGCATTTGCAAATCACCTTGAATCACGCCCAAGACGTCTTGTAGATACGCCGCATTAAATGACAGCTCCATCGGCTCGCCTTGATACTTTGCTTGTATCATCTCGACTGCCTCGTCTTGCTCAGCGTTATTAGCACGTACTTCTACCATACCATCGCTAGCAAAATTAAACACCACACCGCGAGATTTCTCATTACTTAAAATTGCCACCCGGCGCAGCACATCAGTCATTTTTTCTTGATTAAATAGTGCCAATTTATCCGTATTGCTTGGCATGACGCGGCGATAATCAGGGAATTTACCATCGATAAGACGCGCGGTAAAGGTCACCATTAAATCATCACTCACCTGCCCTGTACTATCGACATCACCAAAGGGTAAGCTTACTTGTAAGAATTCACGGCCAAAGCTCAATGTCACAGCATTATCTTTATCGCCCAGCATCTTACCAAGCTCAGAAGCCAAACGCTCAAGCTCAATCACCGCTTTACGCGGCAAAATTGCTTGCATACTTAAGTCGCTACTGACATCAATAACACTACGCGCTAACGCCAATCTATGGCCGTCAGTCGCAACTGTAGTTAACTGCTGCTGTGACACATCAAATAGCATACCAGTCAAATAGTAACGAACATCTTGGATAGCCATTGCAAATTGGGTTTTATGAATTAAGTCGGTCAAACGACTACGACTGATGGTCAAAGGAGTAATATTTTCAGGATTACCAAGACTTGGATAATCTTCGCTTGGCAATGTGCCTAAAGTAAAACGACTCTTACCACTGGTCAAGAGACAGCGCTCATTTTCTTGAGTGGTCAGATTGACCTGCGCTTGCGTGGGCAATGATTTACAGATATCTCTGAGCTTTGTCGCAGGTAAAGTGGTTGTACCTGCTTCGATACAAGCACTAGCAGGCAATTTTAACGTCGATGTCAGCTCTACTTCTAAGTCAGAAGCGGTTAAAATAAGTGCCTCCTCAGACAATTGCAGCTTAATATTGCCCAAGATAACCATGTTGTGGCGCTTATCGGCGGCCTTGGCAATCAAGTTAATGGCTTTTAGTAACGACTCTCGATTAATCGATAATTGCATGCTTAGTTACTCTTGTTTATTAGTTGCTCTTATTAAAAGAATTTTTATACGTTTTTAAATCATAGGGTTTTAAAATAATGGCTTAATAATACCTTGTCTACTGATGATAATCCATACAGCGTCTGTCCGCTAATCATTAAAATATTATAAACCATATCGACTCGTGACAACATTATGACGCCATAAGCTTCTAACCCGCTTGCAACATCAAGGCAAGCGTTTTGTAATCCTTATCAAACGCGGGGTCAGCGGCGCGTAGCTCATTGACCTTATCACAAGCATGCATCACTGTCGTGTGGTCGCGTCCGCCAAATGACTGACCAATTTCAGGGAAGCTATCACTGGTTAATTCGCGTGATAAGGCCATCGCTATTTGTCGTGGTCTGGCAATACTGCGCGTACGTTTACGACCCATGATATCTTTTACGCTTACATCATAGTATTCGGCGACCACTTTACGAATATTATCCATATTTACCGCTTGCACGCGCATGGCAACGATATCTTTTAGGGCGTATTGCACCATCTCAAGTGTAATGGGCGCGCCCGTCAAGTTGGCATTGGCAAACACTTGGTTTAATGCACCTTCTAATCGCCTAACATTAGAAACCACGTTTTGAGCGATGAATAGGGCACACTCTTTAGGCAGGCTCATGCCATACGATGCCGCTTTTCTTTGTAAAATTTGTACTCGAGTATCAATTTCAGGTGGATCTACTGCAACCGTCAAACCCCAAGAAAAGCGCGACCTGAAACGCTCGTCAAACTCCGTCATTTGTGATGGATGCCGATCTGATGCCAAAATCAGTTGCTTATCACCGCTGGTAAAGTCTGCAAATAAGGTCAAAAACTCATTGCTACTTTTTGTTTTGCCAGCTAATACATGAATATCATCTACAATTAATAAATCTACTTTTTTTATTTTCTTTTTAAAATCTTCTATTTTATTATTTCTTAATGAATAAACCAATTGATTAATAAATTTTTCGGAAGTGAAATAATAAAAACTTAGATTATTTTTTAAATAGCGATGCGCTACAGAATGCATTAAATGCGTTTTTCCTAAACCAGAAGGTCCGTATATAAATAAAGGATTGTGCCGATTTTTTGATTGGCGTTTTCCAAGCTCGTAACAGGCCTTATAAGCTAAGTTATTAGACTTACCAGTGACAAAGGTTTCAAAGGTGAAGTCAGGATTCAAATAGCTTAATGATTTGGCATCGGCAGACTCAATCAGTTCTGCATGACGCATATTGGCATCGATATCCGCTCTAGCAATATCATTATGCGTGCTTTGAAAATGGTAATCAGTAGGGGTAGGGGAGGGCTGGTCTTCTTCAAACAATGAGCCTGACTGCGACTGACTACTATCAACCATCTCACGGCCAGCATTATCAACACGTACAATAACGGCTTCAATATTACCTTGGCTATGCTTAGCAACTAACTGCTCGATGTCGTGTAAGTGATTCTTTT
>NZ_DAINDI010000060.1:2504-3856 GCF_036731945.1 Psychrobacter sp. | reverse complement strand
GAGCAAGAATAATCAAGCTACTGGCTTCTTGGTGGGCAGATAACGGTCTCAACCACATCGTAAAGACATTATCTTTAACATGATAACGTAAGTCGTTTAGGCATTTATCCCAAATAGTTGCTGTATCAATCATGAAAAATACTAACCCCATAGTCCAAGGTAATCGGTCAAAAAAACGTCATTTTTATAGTGTAAATCTATCAGCTTTAAGCCCCAAAAAGCCTCTTTTCTTAATAAAGATACCTGATGATCACATAACTCAAAATCATACATCTAGTAGGGCGCTAATCTAACACAAACAGCCTGTGGATAACACCTTGTTTTTTGTGGATAAGACTGTGGATAGTTTTGTGGACAAGTATATATCATGAGTTATCCATATTCCATCCACAGGTTATACACAGGCTTACCCATAACCTATTCTTTTGATAATAAAGTAAAAAATCGAGTTAACCACAGATAATATAGTCCCCAATAACAACAATATTTATATATATCAATAGTTAATTATTATAGAGTTCGACACAAACTGTGGATAAGTTTCAAAAATTCATTATCAAAATAGTTTTTCTAATAAGATAATTTGGGTCTACTAATATGAGTTTATTTAACTAAATCTCTTAGCTGCAAAACTCTCATTACCGATAAATATAAGAAAACTCACTCTGTTGTAAAATCATCTGTATGAAAACAGAGCAAATTAGTTCGTTGACCAAAATACTATGCAGTGGTATAATCCTCCGCTATTACGAATTTAGTCCATTATTTTGATAGGTGAGTTATGAAACGTACATTCCAACCAAGCGTGATCAAGCGTAAACGTACTCACGGTTTCCGTGCACGTATGGCAACCAAAAAAGGCCGCCAAGTCTTAGCTCGTCGCCGCGCTAAAGGACGTCATCGCCTTACTGTATAATTAATCAGTAGATTGCGATAAGCATGGCCGATAGTGCTTGTTGTGTTTCTATTATTTTATAGATTGCGATCGTCAAGCATCACAACTGTCACTCAGCCATATATTAAAAGCGCCCACATCGGCGCTTTTTTTGTCTCTATACTTTGTTATTCTTTCTACGCTATTATCTCTGCTAGTGTTACTAGCTCTTATATTAGGTTGTATTATGTCCAATACCGTTTCAGCGCCCCCCAACGCTCGATTTACCAAAGCACAGCGCCTACTCACGCCTTCGTCCTTTCGCGAGGTATTTGACGCGCCTGAGCGCAAGCTGCATCAGAGTCATTTAATGGCGTTTGTACGTAGTAACCATTGTGAACAGCCTCGAGTCGGTATGGCCATTACCAAACGTAAAGTACCGACGGCTGTCACACGAAATTTAATCAAACGTCATGTT
>NZ_DAINDI010000060.1:0-2484 GCF_036731945.1 Psychrobacter sp. | reverse complement strand
ATTTATTGTCAAAAAGTCTATGAAGCAATTAAGTAATAAAGAAATAATAAATGAAATTAATAATATCTTTAAAAAAATAGAAAAAAAATAAAATGAATTCTTTATTAAAAGTAGTAAATAATTTTTTATATAAGTTTTTTTATTATTTTATTGTTTTTTATCAAAAAGTAATCAGTCCTATTTTGCCTGCGCGCTGTCGTTATTATCCAACTTGCTCAAATTACGGTAAACAGGCTTTAGCGTGGCATGGGCTTTGGACAGGTAGTTGGCTATTATTAAAACGTATTAGTAGCTGTCATCCGTTAGGCGGACATGGCATCGATTTTGTGCCACTACCTTTGTCTTCTTATCATTATCAATATATATCGCCTACGACACCACTTCATGGCAAAGCGCAAAGCGGGTCTGTTTATAAAGATACTAAGAGCTATGTGGCTCGGCTAAATCATCTAATGAAGTCGATATAAACTTTATTATCGACTAAGCAGTTGTGGATACCTTTCAAGTTACCCACAAGTTATCCACACGCTTGTATCATTTAGAGCGGTTTTTTAGTAAAATGATGAACATTTTATGTGATTGACTGCTGGTATGACTGCTAAGAAAGGGGGTTGATACTGTGTGGTGGTCATGACACATGCCTGATTTTTCATTCCCTAATTTTTTAATCTAGGAAAGGTTTATGCAAAAGATATTTCGGGTGATGATCATCATTGCGATGCTAATCACCGCTTATCTGCTGATTTTAGCATGGCGAGATGATTATGCCGATGCGCCAGCTGTAGACGCGGTACCAGAAACATCAACATCGGTAGGGGCTGATATTCCTGCTACCACTGGCGCAGCAGGTGATATTCCAGCACAAACGCTACCAGTTGATGCGGGCGCTGTTGCGGAGGCACCTGCGACCAATACGGGTCTCATCACGGTCACAACCGATCGCTATGACATTAAAATCAATCCAGAAGGCGGGGATATCGTTTATGCGGCGTTAAAGCAATATGATGCCACGCTCAATAGCGAAAAACCTTTTGTGTTGTTAGAAAATAATAGCGGTCGCGTTTACGTGGCACAGTCTGGTCTTATCGGTCCAAACGGTATTGATACCGCCGAAGGTCGCGCCAAATATAGCCACGCTGCCAATAATTATGTGATGGAAAAAGGTCAGCAAACCTTATCGGTGCCGCTTACCTATCAAAAAGATGGTGTAACGGTTACTAAGACCTTTACTTTTACCCAAGATAAATATCCGATTGATATCAGCTATCAAATTCAAAACGCTTCTGCCAATCCTTGGCAAGGACAGATGTTTGCGCAGTTAAAGCGTGACGATAGTAAAGACCCCGGCATGTCTGATAAAGGCGCGCTAAGCATGGCGACGTATTTGGGCGGCGCTTGGGGTACACCTGAAGATCCTTATAATAAATTAAAATTCGGTAAATTTAACGATGGCGAGTTGACCACGACCAGTGATGAAGGTTGGGTTGGCATCGTTCAGCATTACTTTGTTTCTGCTTGGACGCCTGAAAACTTTACGGGTAAGTTCTTTAGCCGTGAAACGGGCAATGATTACTTTATTGGTTTTAACAGCCAACCTGTTAATGTAGCGCCAAACAAGCAAATTACCTTAAATGCAACTCTCTATGCTGGTCCAAAAGTACAGTCTGAGCTAAAAGAAGTGGCAGCAGGTCTGAATCAAACCGTCGATTATGGCTTGCTCTGGCCAATATCAAAAATATTATTTGCGATTTTGGATGGTATTCATAAAGTTATCGGCAACTGGGGCTGGTCAATTATTCTGTTGACGCTGCTGGTTAAAATCGCCTTGATGTGGGTATCTAATAAAAGCTACTACTCAATGGCTAAGATGCGTGCTATCGCCCCAAGACTGGCGGCATTAAAAGAAGAGCACGGCGACGATCGTATGAAAATGTCGCAAGAAATGATGGCAATTTATAAAGAAGAGAAAGTCAATCCGATGGCGGGTTGTTTACCTATTCTGATGCAAATGCCGATTTTCTTAGCGCTATATTGGGTGTTGGTTGAAAGTGTTGAGCTGCGTCATGCGCCTTGGATACTGTGGATTCAAGATTTATCAGCGATGGATCCATGGTTCATTTTACCGCTCTTAATGGGTGCGTCGATGTTTATCCAGCAGCAACTAAATCCGCAGCCCGCTGATCCAATGCAAGCGAAAGTGATGAAGTTTTTACCGATTATTTTCACCGCATTCATGCTGTTCTTCCCAGCAGGTTTGGTACTATACTGGACAGTGAATAACTTATTTAGTATGACCCAGCAATACATCATCAACCGTAAGGTTGAAGAAGAACAAAAACGTCGTACCGTCAAAGTTCTGGATTAAATAAAGCCTAAATCTATAAAAACCATCGCTACGGCGGTGGTTTTTTTATGTGTTAAGCTTTATTGTTTCTATCCAATATAGTGAGAGAAAAGTAATATCGTTACATCACGCACTGCTGA
>NZ_DAINDI010000059.1:7269-18712 GCF_036731945.1 Psychrobacter sp. | reverse complement strand
GATGGCAAAACGAGACGCCGAGCGAACCTTCGAATATCAGTAATTAGCCTTTTAACGGTGGATTTCTATTTGTTAAATAGCTCATTACCTAAAACCTTTCCCTTTATTTATTCTAAAAAATACCACTTATTATAGTAGGAATTATCATGAGTCATGTCGCAAGCAAAGATGTATCTGCTACTGCTAAAGCCATCAATACCTTTACCAATCCAGAAAACGTCCAAGACTTTAACCAATATCCTGATGCGCGCGGACATTTCGGCGTTCACGGCGGTCGTTTTGTTTCTGAAACCCTGATGGCAGCGCTCGAAGAGCTTGAAACCTTATATACCAAAGTAAAAGCCGATCCGGCGTTTTGGGAAGAGTATCATAACGATTTGGTCAACTATGTCGGTCGTCCAACGCCGCTTTATCATGCCAAGCGTTTAAGTGATGAGATTGGCGGCGCGCAGATTTATTTTAAACGTGAAGACCTCAATCATACGGGCGCGCATAAAGTAAATAACACCATCGGTCAAGCCTTACTGGCTAAGATGTGTGGTAAAAAACGCATTATCGCCGAAACTGGGGCGGGACAACATGGCGTTGCGACGGCAACGATTGCTGCGCGCCTAGGGTTAGAGTGTATCGTTTATCGTATGCGTTTGCTCGGTGCGACCGTTGTTCCAGTGACTTCAGGTTCGCGGACGCTGAAAGACGCCATGAACGAGGCCATGCGCGACTGGGTGACCAACGTTGATACGACCTATTATATTATTGGCACGGTTGCAGGGCCGCACCCTTATCCGCTACTGGTACGTGATTTCCAAGCGATTATCGGTAAAGAAGCGCGTATTCAACATTTAGAAAAAACCGGTAAATTACCTGATGCCTTGGTTGCCTGTGTCGGTGGTGGCTCCAACGCGATTGGTCTATTCTTTGATTTCCTAAATGATACTGACGTCAAAATGTATGGCGTCGAAGCAACGGGCGACGGTATTGAATCAGGTCGCCATTCAGCGCCATTGGCCGCTGGTCGTATCGGTGTGCTGCATGGTAACCGTACTTATTTGATGGCAGATGATGAAGGACAAATCCAAGAGACGCATTCTATCTCAGCGGGTCTTGATTATCCGGGTGTTGGCCCTGAGCATAGCTTCCTAAAAGACATGAAGCGTGTTGAGTACGTTGGCTGTACCGATAAAGAGTCGCTAGAGGGCTTTCATGAAGTGACGCGTAAAGAAGGCATTATCCCAGCGCTTGAATCTGCTCATGCGGTCGCCTACGCGCTGAAGCTGGCTAAAACCATGACGCCTGAGCAAAGTATTATCGTTAATATGTCAGGTCGCGGTGATAAGGATTTGCATTCGGTAATGAAAGCGGAAGGGATTGAGTTGTAGATTCGTTTTCTAGCTTAAAAATTATTAATATTTTTCATTTAGTTTGATAATGCCCTCTATTAAGTTTAATAGAGGGTTCACAATATATATTTATATTATTTAATTTTGAAAAATCAGAGAATTAGTAAGATGGCAAAAGTCACACCCTCTATGGCGAAAAACCAGATTAAACGTAGCCTACTACAAGTTATAGATACTCACCCTAACAAATCTCAGAAGCAGCAAGTTTGGAATTATTTTGATAATAAATGTGCCTATTGCGATATAGTAATTGATCCGAATAGTCGCAAAGGTCATCTTGACCACTTGCAGGCTGTAAAAGATGGCGGTACTAATGAAATCTATAACTTTGTGCTGGCATGCAATATTTGCAATGGTGATGAAAAAAGAGAAATGCCTTGGCGAGAATTCTTAATTAATAAATGCCAAAACTTACCAGATTCGGTTTATGTAAAACGCTTAGTACATATTGAGACTTGGCGTCAGAAATCGCTTATTAGTCAGTTAGATGCTGACATATTGTCTCAAATCGATGCCATCATAGAAACCGCTCAAGCGAGTTTTGATAAGTCTATTAAACAGATGCGAGCTTTACGCGATTCAATGACAACAAACTAATTTTAAAATTATAAGAGAACATTATGACCCGTATTGAAAGCACTTTTGAAACCTTAAAATCTCAAAATAAAAAAGCCCTGATTCCTTATGTAATGGCAGGCGATCCAACACCTGCTAACTTTGTTGGCTTACTACATGATTTGGTTAAGCATGGCGCAGATATGATTGAAGTAGGCTTGCCGTTTTCTGATCCAATGGCCGATGGCCCAACTGTTGCATTAGCTGGCGAGCGCGCCTTAGCAGCCGGTACTAGTACGCGTGATGCGCTAAACATGGTGGCAGAATTCCGCAAACAAGATACGCAGACACCGATTATCTTAATGGGTTATCTGAATCCCGTGGAAATCATCGGTTATGACAATTTTGTCGCTTTATGCGAGCAATCAGGCGTTGATGGTATTTTAATGGTTGATTTGCCACCAGCAGAGGCGGGCAGCTTCACGCAGCATTTGACTGAGCATGCGATGAATGAGATTTTTTTATTATCGCCAACGACTTTGCCTGAGCGCCGCGAGCAAGTTCTGACCCATTGCGGTGGTTATATTTACTATGTGTCATTAAAAGGCGTGACCGGCTCGGCGACGCTCGATACCGATGATGTGGCTACCCAAGTACAAGCGATTAAAGCCGAGACCGATTTGCCAGTATGTGTGGGCTTTGGTATTCGTGATGCGGCCTCTGCCAAAGAGATCGGGCAGCACGCCGATGGTATTATTGTCGGTAGTGCGCTGGTGCAAAACTTTGCTGATATCGATGCTAAAAATGAGACTGCGGTTGCAGCTGCTCAGCAAAAAATTATGGTAAAAATGGACGAGTTACGCGGCGCACTTGATAGTTTAACCGCCTAATATTATATCGAGTTTATTGGTATCAAAATTTGAAAGTCTTAGTTTGAAAGGCTTAGAAGGCCAGCGCAATTTTTATAACAATGTTTATAAAGACACAGGCAAATGACTTTGCTAAAGTTAGTTTACGTGTGTAAACTAACATCACATATAAATTGTTACAGTTGCGCATAAGCGCCCTTGATAACTGCTGATGTTATAACGATATGTGACTTTTAAATTGATTCTTATAAACGGACTTCTTAGGGACAAGAGACTAAGCCAATTAAACCAAGCTGGCCAACTTGTCGATAAGCCTTTGATAATGGCGAATACTATGACTGATACGATAACAAAACCTGATATGACCACTGCAAATAATGCTGACACAGGCACGACTGAAAAAAATGGCAGTTCCGCTGGGCAATCATGGTTTGAGCGCCCGATACCGGGCATTAAACAGCAATTGACCGCACCTTTGACGGCTGTCGAAACTGAACCGTCAACCAAGTGTAGTAGCTGTCATTCGATGATTACCAATACGGCGCTGATTTTTAATTGTTATGTCTGCCCGCATTGTGACCATCATTTACCGATGAGTGCGCGTGAGCGCTTAAACTGGCTACTCGACCAAGTAGACGGTGAGCTAGGACAGCAATTCACTGCCAAAGACCCATTGAGCTTTGTGGATAGCAAGCCGTATCCGCAGCGCATGAGCGAAGCACAAGATAAAACCGGCGAGTCTGAAGCACTGCTGGTGATGTATGGTAAATTACGCAATCTTGATATCGTGACGTGTGCCTTTGACTTCCGTTTTATGGGTGGCTCTATGGGCTCGGTGGTTGGAGACCGTTTTGTAGAAGCGGCTGAAAAAGCCCTTAAAGATAAAGTACCCTTAGTCTGCTTTGCGGCTTCTGGCGGTGCGCGTATGCAAGAAGGACTGCTATCTTTGATGCAAATGGCTCGTACGGCAGCGGCGATTGAGCGTTTGCGCTTAGCTGGTGTGCCATATATTGTAGTATTGACCAATCCTGTTTATGGCGGGGTGACGGCATCGCTTGCTATGCTTGGTGATATTCATTTGGCAGAACCAAAGGCCATGATTGGCTTTGCTGGTAAGCGCGTGATTGAGCAGACCGTGCGTGAGACGTTAGAAGAGCCGTTCCAGCGTGCCGAGTTCTTGTTAGAGCATGGCGTGGTTGATGAAGTGGTACATCGTCATCAATTGATTGATACCATCTATCGCTTGTTAGCTAAATTATGCCGCGTACCGAATGTTGATGCTTAACATGTGCTGAGCTGGTTTAGTAAACAGGCAATCGAGATCGTTATGACTTAATAGCATTTATCGTTAATCACGGTAAATGCTATTTTTGCTTTTTGGCTAGGTAGTTATATACTGTCTCTATTTCCTAATTAAGCATTTTCTCATTCTCTATTTTCCCGAAAAATTCCATATAGGTTCCGCCCATGTCTGACTCTACCGTTTCTAATTCTAATATTCCTAATGAGCACTCGAGTTTGACCGAATGGCTCGATTATATGCAGCAAATTCATGTCTCGGCGATAGATATGGGCCTGTCGCGCGTATTGCCGGTTGCTGAGGCGTTAGGCGTGGTACAGTCAGCCAAAGACGATGCTTATGTATTTACCGTAGCGGGCACCAATGGTAAAGGCTCAACGACCGCGGTCATCGCGCAAATGTGCCAAGCGGCAGGTTATAAAACGGCGCTGTATCAGTCACCGCATCTGAGTATGTTTAACGAGCGCGTGCGTATCAATGGTGAGATGGTCAGTGATGAGACCTTGATTGATGCCTTTAGCAAAGTAGAGACGGCAAGGTTACAGTGCGCTTTAACCTTATCATTTTTTGAGATGACAACATTGGCAGCATTATTAATCTTTGCCGAAGCAGATTGCGATGTTTGGGTGTTAGAAGTGGGGCTCGGCGGTCGCTTAGATGTGGTTAATATCATTGATCCTGATATGGCGGTGATTACCAATATCGCTATCGATCATGTCGATTGGCTAGGCGATAATGTCGAAGATATCGGCCGTGAAAAAGCAGGGATTCTACGTGATGGCATTTCTCTAGTTTATGGCGATAAGGCGATGCCAGCGAGTGTACAACAAGCGATTGCCACGCATCAGGCAAGCTGTTATCAAGCTGGACAAGACTTTGATTATCGTAAAGTGGATAACGATGTTTGGCAATATAGTAATGCCGCTGTCACTATGCAACTACCACGCCCCGCGCTATCCTTGACTAACACCGCCAATGCTTTATCAGCGGTGCTGGCAAGCCCTTTAAATATTGATAAAAGTGCTATTGAAAAGGCATTGCGAACGGTCAAGCTTGCCGGTCGTTTTGATTATCGTGAGACCCATAACCGTCATTGGCTGTTTGATGTGGCGCATAACGAGCAAGGCGTTGAGTTTTTATTGGCGCAATTATTACCACTTTGGCAGCAGCATTTGGCTAAACTAAATAGTTGCGAAAACTTAAGTAGCAGGCCTGCCAGCATTAAAATGCTGTTTTCTATGTTAGGCGATAAGGATATCAATAAAGTCGTGCAGCGTTTGACTGAAGCGGGCTTGCCCATTAGCGATTGGTATATCGCTGAGATTGATTATCCACGTGCAGCAAGCACAGAGCAGCTACAAAGTATTTTGGCAAGTTATGTTGATAAGGCACAAATACATGCGTTTAAACGTTTATCAGAAGCCACCGCTGCCGTTATAAAGGGCAGCCAAGCGCAAGACTTAATCGTGGTATGTGGCTCGTTCCATACGATTGGCGAGACGCTAGCGGCTCTTGCTGCTGATAATTTAAATTAAAATCTTACTGATTTAATGTTAGTCTTAGCAGAAGCATGATAGCAGACAGTATAAAAAATATGCTTTATAATCAAACTGCTTTAACATACTGCTATACAATGCTATGTACAAATTAAAATGGCTATGTACAGCTTAACTTAGCATTTAAAAATGGCTGGACGTAACTGGCAGCGATATTAAGTTTCAAAATTGTTTATTAAAGCCATATAAACATAGCTTGGGACGACAGTTGCGCCGCTCAATCAACCTTATTACCAACTAAGAGACGTAAACGGATGAACTTTTCGAGACAAGCCTTATTGGGCATTGGGATGATTATCGGCGGTAGCGTGATGCTATACGCCATGGTACAACAAATTGGCGATAGCAATAAAACAAAACCTGCTTCAGCGATGATAGAAAAACAAAGCCCGGCGCAAGAATCTCCCCAGCCCTTGACGACTGATATCGAGACTGAAAAGCGCATCTTGGCACAAAAACAAAAAGAGCGCGCCGCCCGCGTTGCAGAGCAAGAAAGACGTGCGCAGCAATTCTTAAGCGAGCAAGAGGCAGCTGAAGCGCAAGCATTGGCCAAAGCACGCGCTGAAAGTCAGCAATATTTGGCGAGCACCGCACCTGCTAAAGATAAAGAAGCTGAGGACAGTAAAGAGGCTGAAACAGACACAGCGACGGCGCCCAAATCTAGTGCAGATAGCGATAATACTGCCACGGCAACTGAGAGTGATAACAGCGCACGCGAGCAGCAAAAAGTGGCTCAAGCGCAACAAGAAGCCAAGCTGAAAGAACAAGCAGCGGCTAAAAAGCTAGCAGAGAGTAAAAAGGCAGCGGAAGCAAAAAAACAGGCAGAGGCTAAAAAACAGGCTGAAGCTGAGAAAAAACAAAAAGCTGCAGAAGTCGCTAAAAATGAGGCGCCAAAATCGCCTACGGATTATCAAGTGAAAAAGGGTGATGGGTTGATTAAACTGGCGCGGCAACACAATATGCCCGTAGAAGTCTTGGCACAAGCGAATAATCTATCACCTTCGACCTCGCTACAACTGGGTCAAAATATCACCATCCCATCGCGTCAGCAGGTTGATCGCTTAGCACGTGAAGCAGCAACGGCTGAAAAAGCGCGTGAAGACAAGCGTCAAAAAGAAGAAGCGTTAGCCAAGAAATCAGCCGATGCCAAGCGTGAAGCGCAGCAGAAACTGAGCGAAGCGCGTAAAGAGGTGAAAGAAACCGATGCTAAAGGTAGTTTTGGCGTACAAGTGGCACTCGCGAATGACCAAGCCAAAGCGGATGAGTTGGCAAAGAAATTCCAATCAGCGGGCTATCAAGTTAAAACCAGTCCTACCAGTCGTGGTGTGCGCGTCATCGTCGGTCCTGAACGCGGTAAAGTGGCCGCTTTGGCGCTAAAAGATAAGATTAATAGCGACCCGAAAGTCAATACCACAAGTGCTTGGGTTTTATACTGGCGCTAAATAAACAGCACGATTTTAATTGCGTCCGTTTGTATTTTTATCATTCTCACTAACTTTTTTAACACGACATCTATTGTCGTGTTTTTTGTTTTATTGTTTGCTGATTGGGGCAAGCTTGGTTACGATGTGCGCCGCTATTTTCTATTTCTTCCTGTTCTTTTCTGTACTGTATAACCTGTCAGCCTATAAAGGCTGCCCTGTTGCGGTTAGCTATGTATCGTCATTTTATTTAATGACATCATTTACGTAGCTGACAGCTTTCATTATGTATAAGGTAAAACCATGTCATTTGGCGTTATATTTTTAATATTGGCAGTTGGATTTGTCGGGCTGATCACCCTGCCAAAACTGTTTTCTAATAAGCATTCCACTGAGCCTGAGCCGCCACCTGTACGCGGTGATGAGCTGGCTATTTGGCCATTTGCGCCGATGCCTATCATGACCGATACGGAAGTCATCTTTTTTAAAAAATTAAAAAATGCCTTGCCCGAATATCATATCTTTGTCCAAGTGCAGCTGTCTCGTATCATTGAAGCAAACAGTGACGAAACCTCGGAGCGTAGCTTTTGGTTTAATCGCATTTGTCGCCAAAGCGTCGACTATGTCATCGTGGATATCGATGCGCAGACTACCTTGCTCGCCATCGAGCTTGATGATTGGACACATAATAGTAAAGCGCGGCAGAAGGCGGATGATAAAAAAGACAAAGCGCTTGCCAGTGCCGGTATTGCTATCGTGCGTTTTCATGCTGAGCGGATGCCAAGTGCTGATATGCTGAGATATGAGCTGATGCAGGTGATTGAAAGTTATTAATTAGAGCTACTTTACTATCATGCAATGTTGTTTAAATAGCTAATAATAATTATGTAATATTATTTATATATTTCTTTACCTTATAGATAAATTCCAAAAATAAATAGCTTACTTTATTAATTAAGGAGTAAACTTAAGTTTTTTGTGAAAGATGCAATCTAAATTTTCAAGTGAGCCTTTATGACCTAAATACTTGGATTGTTTTTCTAACCATTTTTCGGAATATATTTAAAATATAAGGAATACATAATGAAAGCTTTTAAAATAACCGCATTAGCTCTCGCCAGTACTTTAGCCTTAGCAGGCTGTGGTAGTGATAGCGACAACAGTGAATATAATGGCAATGGCCCTAGTACTCCTAACGTTCCTACAAAACCACCTGTCGATGATAGTTTGTCTGAGCTTGATCAAGCAAAAGAAATGATTCGCACGGCTAAACTTTTTGTTAGTGACAATAAAGCGGTAACAGAATCTTATAAGGGCGTAAGTGATATCCTGACAGAAAAGCAAGCGTCACGACTTAGCTATACTTTTGAGGTACCAAATTCCCTTTATGATTACATGCAGAAAAAAGGTCTATCACAACTAAATGCAGCTGACATTATAGCTTTGGCCGATGATGAAGAGTTCAGTGATACGTTAGGTAACGTAGCATTGACGCCAGAAAATAGTTTTGTTGCTAATCTGAATGCTGATGGACAATTTAAGCTTTCGGGTACTACTAAGGTAAACGTTGAGGAATATGATTATGCATATAATCCAACGACGGATAGATATGAAGAAATTATTAATCGAGACACCTTTACAACTGCGTTTGATGGTTTCGAAAATGCCTTAGTTTCTAATACTAATAGTGCCAGCTTTAATGGTGGCATTGGATTCAAGAGTATAAAAATTGGTTCTGGCGCTGATATCGTGACGCTGAGCTCTAATAAAGGCTTTACCGTCAGCGGTCAGTTTAGTGATAAAGTTGTGGTTGATGACGAATTTGATCTCAATGACATCAACAGAGAAGGTATTACTTTAGAAAAGGCTATCGTAAAATTAGGCAACTTAAAGCTAACTGCTAATGATAGTGTGATTGAAGCAAAAGACTTAGAGTTTGCTGCCTTAGATATTAGTAAGAAGTTAGCAGATAGTAGTCTAGTGGTTAGAACGATTCCTTATAAACTTGCTATAACAGGTCAAATGACTAAGCAGAAACCTAACACGAATGTAGCAATCACACTCAATGCGACTGCTAACGACGCTGACATTAAAAACTTTTTGACCGTCACTGATGCTGGTAATCTTGAAGAGAAAGCCAATAAATATGTTGGCATGACAATAGTATTGAACATTAAAGGCAATGTGACTAAAGAAGGGTCAACAACGATTCCGCTTAATTTCCAAGCCAATCTTGAACGTACTGCTCGTAACGTCATTGACCTTAAAGGATTAAAGGCTAGCGTAGAAGGTAAAGAGTTATTTGTCACAGGTAAGTCTAATTTAGACAATAATTACGATGTGGTTAGCACGCAATTTACCGTTAAGCAAAATAAAGCATCGATTGAATTAAAGGTTGATGCCAATGGTGATTTTGTTAAAGATAAAATGGGTAAGCTAGGTGACATTATGGTTGACGGTAGTGACTATGGTGATTTAATGGATAATGATGGCAAAATCACGGCTAAATTTAAAGATAACAGTTTAATCGTTCTATAACCAATATAAGTCTAATGGCAGTGCTCAATCATTTTTAATATTATTCGAGCAATAACAAAAAAGAGACGGCTAGTACTGTCTCTTTTTTATGCACTCTAATAAACGTGAGAAATTTATGTCATTCTTTAGCCGAGCTATCTATAGCTTTTCACAACAGGATCTACCGTTTTTCGCCAAACGTAAGCTGTCATTTATTGTTCCAACAACAATCGCTATGATGGCATCAACGTCTATTTTAGCTCAGAGTGAAAATCCTAACTTATACTCTAATTTCAACTCGCCATCTAATCCTACTAACGATTGGTTAAATAATCAAAATATAAACGAAAAGTCGCAGATTGATTGGTCAATAATGGCAACGGCACACAGTCCAGTACAGCCTATTACTGCTTTTATTGGCGATTGGGATGCGCCATTAGTATCAGGAGATCATGCGTATTTACAAGGACGTGCAGACTTAAAAGTACGCCCTGCAGGTAGCTTGATTAGCTATGGTCTGGGTTGGCGTTACGATTACTTGATGAGCTTTAGTGAAGAGACAGCAGAAGTATATTGGCAATATGAAAACAAACAGCCATCGAGCACTAACCAATCATACCCATTATTTTTAGATGCTAAGCATAATGAGAGATTTGGTGCTAATGTTGGTTTTACCCAGCCCCTAAATGCTAATTGGCAGTTAACGACTCATGCCAATATTTGGCAAGGATTACATGCGCTTGAAGGTAAGGTTTCAGGTAACTTAACGACAAGAGTATTGCCTGATACTGAAGTAAGTAACATAAGGGACAGCGTTGATAAAGCGGATGCCTACGTTGATTACTATTATGATAAGCCTGCGCTTGGTGAAGAAAACTTAAACTGGAACCCTGATAAGCCATCAGGTTATGGCTACTCATTAGATTTACAATTAGTGGGAAAGTTATCTGACAAAACACAGGTCATAGTCAGTGGCTACGATGTCCTTGGACGTATGCGATGGAAAGATATGCCAAGCACGCGCTATGCGTTAGATTACGATGTTAATGGTCGACCTTTATATACGATTGAAGGTCAACTTGATACTAAAGATGTCACACAAACGCTACCATGGCGGGTTGAGGGTAATTTGATACATCAATTAAATAATCAATGGCAACTTGGTGCACACACGCAAATTAATGATATTCAAGACTTATATCAACTATCGGCAGGTTATCAGCTTACCGCTAATAATTATCCAATGACTATCACTGGGTTGATAGAGCCGCAGACCAAAGCGTTAGGTATAGCGTTAGATAGCAAGTATGGTGGTATTAAACTACTGACGGATGATATTGATGCAGAAAAAGCCAAGCGCAGTGAGATAAGCTTATACGGTCGCTATGCTTGGTAAGGATGCAATTAAGTCAATCTCATTAGTTATCAAGAAAAATAACTGTTCAAATAAAAACTATGAGACATCAATCATGTACACCATTACGCAGCCGAGGATAAATCACGATCGGTCTATCACCTTCAAAATATAATCCTGTTCTTAAAGTACCGTTTTCAGAATAGATAAGGGATAACTGACGATTGTCATAAAAGTCGCGCTTGCTAAACCATTCAATATAATGAGCGGCGCGTAATGCAGTTACATCAATCGTTGC
Organism: Psychrobacter sp.; assembly: GCF_036731945.1. Lineage (GTDB taxonomy): Bacteria > Pseudomonadota > Gammaproteobacteria > Pseudomonadales > Moraxellaceae > Psychrobacter. The sequence goes on along the minus strand of NZ_DAINDI010000059.1, from coordinate 7,442 downwards.
AAGCGTGGCATTATCGGTTTTATTGCACCATTCGTGCATCGGAAAGCTTGGCGTTAGCCAATGAGGGTAGACGAAATTAGCGATGTTCATTGGCAAAAAGAAGCGTCCTTTAATAACACCATAACGCTTATCAATCTTCACTTGGCCATGACTTTTAGTCTCTACCCATACTG
>NZ_DAINDI010000059.1:0-7175 GCF_036731945.1 Psychrobacter sp. | reverse complement strand
AAACTTAATCGCCAATTCCCAATGCTCAACCAGATTGTCTTCATGATTATACAAAATCAAATCAAGCTCGCCTGTTGTCTGCTTGCCATTGTATAACTGTACGTTATTGGCAAGCGTCTCATACGGATGTAATTTGCGCGCAAAGCCATCTTCTAGCCAAAATGACAATAAGCCTTCAAAGTGAAAACCCAAGCGATTGGGGCTAGGACGTTTTAATAAGTAGCGAGTTAGCTCTTGATAAGCATAGGTGCTATCCAGTTCTTTTAAACGCGGCTCGTACGCGGCATATTGCTGTTGCCAAAAGTCTGCGCTATTTATTGCAACTTTGTGGGTAGTTTGATGTGGTGCGAAATCTAACCACGTCGTCAAGACATTAGGGCAGGCGAGCACATACGCCAAATCACGTACAAAAGGTCGCCGATAAGCTTCCCAAGGTGCATAGCTATCAAGGCGTGGCGTAAGCTCAGACATAGGACAAACCAGAGTAAATATAAAGTATTTACCCTAGCGACTTGCTTACTAAAAGTCTATAGCGAATCGTAATATGTTAAGATTGTAGTCATCTGGCAGAATATATGATTGCCAACCCTTTAATAACACAGAGGATTAAATTATGAAATACCTTTTGCAAATCGACTTTCCTTATAGTGGGCCTTTTGGTAGTGCGTTTTTTGATGCCATGAAGGAGTTGGCTGAAGATATCGCAACCGAAAACGGTTTGGTCTATAAGCTATGGACAGAAAATGAAGCAACGCAAGAAGCGGGCGGGATTTATGTGTTTGATAATTTGGACGATGCCAACAGATATTTAGACAAGCATAGCCAAAGATTGACTTCATTTGGTTTTAAAGATATCAAATCTAAAGTCTTTGTCATTAATGAAGCGCTAAGTGCCATAACCAAAGCGTCTTTGTAATACCGTCTTTGTAATACTTAGTGAAGAATAATGAGCACAAAAAAAGCCAACCATTGAAAACAATGATTGGCTTTTTTGTTTAACTACTATGTTTGGTCGGAACGGCAGGATTTGAACCTGTACGATGCGCGTAATAGTATTATATTGCATTGCTAAACGTAGTAAACACAAGGGTTTAAATATTTAACGTGCAATACAATGCAATGGTTGTTGTGAAATTTGTGCCAAAATTTGTGCCAAGAGTGCGAGTAGGGGTGTGAGATACTCGAACTCTTTTTGATGGCAGTTAATATAAATCAGTTAAAAATAAACATAATTAAATCATATGTTTATAAAAAATGGTTTTGGTTGATTTAAACTGATTTACTGCAAACTGCGCCAAAAACTGCGTCATGATTTACGCCTTACACTTAACGCCAACATGCTCAGCAATGACGTCTGCAATCTCACGCGCAATCAGCCATTTTTTGGCTTGGTACGTGGCAAGCTCTTTTGGATTAGAGATAAAAAATAGCTCTAAGATTATACCACCTTCGCGGACATAGCCTAGTCGTGAATGTTGACCACTGTTTTCTGGTTTAAAGCCACCAGCAGGACCACGCACTGGGATCCCCATCACATCGCTGATTGCTTCGCATAGTTTTTGGCAGATTACTTTGTCCTTTGGTTGTGCCAATGCTTCGACGCCGCCCGCTGTCGGCAAGTGAAAAGCGTTACAGTGAAACTCAATAGCGACCTCACCTTGCTTGATAAGCTTAATCGCTTGACGCAACGTTTGATTGTCATTGCCGCGACCATCGGTGACAACATCAATGCCTAAGTCTTTTAGACAATACGCAACGATATTGCGCATGTCAGTTGTGATCTCAGCTTCGGTGATATTGCCGTTTACCGCGCCTGGGTCAGTATTGCTATGACCGGCGGTGATTACTACTTTAGCCATAATGTTTACCTTATTTTAGACATTAAAAAAGCCTCTAAATAGAGGCTGTGATTAATGTTGATTATTATTTATCTTTATCTGCAATGCGTAGCGCATAGTGCAGTGCGTTAAGTGCCATAAGCCCACGTCGGTAGTGACTTGGTTTGACATAGGGCTGGACAATCTCGCTGTTTTTGATAGCGATGTTTGTCAGCTGACTTGCAGTTTTGATTAAATTAAATCGCATGATTTGCTCCTGTTAATGTCTAAATCTTGGCGGCCAAAGTGTTTTAAACTTGATTGGCCGAGGGATTGTAAGCTGCTTCACATAAAGCAAATTATTAATCAGCATGATTAAACTAAACAGCGTTATTGTAAAAGTTGGCGCATAGTCGCTGCCCCAATCTGCCCATACCAACACCAACCAGCCGACCGCATAAAGATGCAATTTTGCGGTACAAATAGCGCCTCGGGTGTTAATTTTCTTTATTAGAGTGACAATGATACATAGTACCAATCCGAAGATCGGTATTGCATGATTAACTATATTAAACATTGAACACCTCCGTATAGTCGGCGCTCAATGTCACTTGAGCATCAAGACCTTCGTTTAATTGTGGCAGCATAACAAACGACGCGACAATACCGACTAAGATTGCGCCAAAGAGCTTTAATGTATGCTCAGAAAGTAAATCTAATGCGGCGGCCAAGAATTTAATGCTACGCTGCACAATCAAATCGATGACTGCATCTTGGAGCTGCTTATTGCCAATCAATCTTCCTGCTAAATACACCAGGGTTGTACCGCTAAAAGCGGCTGTTACTGCTGTTAGCATCATAAGAGCCGGATTCGGCTCGGACGTGATGGTAGGCAGCACAACAAACGAAATAACGAAACCAACCGCAATTGCGGTCGTGAGCTTACTTGCAGTGGTACCGCGTGCGCGCATATAGTCTGTCGTTAATGACAAAAACGCGCCTACAAACGTGAGTACGATCATCGTAATAAAAAGAAACCATAAGGGTAGTTGCAGATAGAAAAATAAATACGGCTCATTGAGCTGCATACTAAGACTGGCCGCGTTTGCTGCACTTGCGGCGCTTGCAGCGGCGCCCATCGCTGATAGCGCAAGTAGTTTCGCTGTTGTAAATACAGCTAGGCTTTGCTGCATAACTCCTCCTCAAATTTTAGATAAAATAAAACCCCAATTAAGGGGCAATGGTAATGATGCGGCGAAAGATTTAGCTTATTTGGCTTTGTATAATATTGTCATTAATAATATCCTGCACACGCTTTTGCTGCTCTTTTTCAAAATCGCGCTGCACTTGAATATCAATGGCATCTTGCATGGTAGGTTGATTGGTTGTGGTGGCACATCCGCCAACCAATAACGCTGTTAATAGTAGATATTTCATATAAAACCTCTCTTAAAAGTTAGTAACATCAATAACAGCGAAGCTTAATCGTTTTGGGTAAACGAACCCTAAAAAAGACGGCAGGTAATCCCTTTCGCTAATTACTCTGCGTATCTCTAATGTGGTGCCGTTTTTTATAAAGCTCAATGTCCCTAAATGATGCGTATTAAAATTATCTGACGCTAACGCCATGAAGGGTATACGAATAGGTATGATTGCGAATCTACTCACGCCATAGTCTTTGGTGAACAAGGCGCCATTAGACCCACTCATGTTTTCATAGTTAGGTATGTCAATAAAATCAATGACATTACAGCTTCTAAGGTCAGATGAGAATGTGAGTAAGCCTGCTTCATCATATACTTCAAGCCCCATCTTGCCCTTTGGGACATGACCAAACTCAAAGATATGTAACGTGCCGTCACCTTGAACTGCTTGCGTCAATACAGGTGGGTCTTCTATAAACTTAACATTAACGCCTTTCGTGTTATCGGGCTCTATTGCGTAAATCCTATCGTAAAACTCTACGTCTCCACTGTATTTCTGAGTGCGACTGCGGCTTAAGTCATAGTGCTTATCCGACGCTTGCAGGGTGCCGTTATCGCTGTAAACCTCAAATCCGCTTGGCATCAGTAAGTCCCTATCGTTATTTCTAAAAAGTTAGCATTCGGATATAAGTTGCCGTTTGACATCCTTAGACTGTTGGTTTGCACTCTAAACCCATTGCTTAGCTTTGTGACAGTGATCTGATCAATGAGATTGCCGGTAGCCACTGGTGTGATGAGATAGAAAGGCGCATCACTGGCTAATAATGAGTGAGTAAACGTTCTGTCCATATTTGGTACGATTTTAAATCTCTCTAAAACCTTAATCGTCTTTGTATTGGTATCAAAGACGATGTTTCCTAGCTCGTTAAATACTTGTAATCCTTGTCCCATTACCATAACCCCAATCTAACGCGCAGTTTATTGTTAGCATCATAGACACTCAGCAAGCTATCCTTAATTTCTAATCTAGCGCCAGTTAGTGCTGATTTGAAATGCCCAATCGTTGCTGATAATGCTGATAAAGACGTAATGGTTGCTGTATCAATCTTGGCCAGTGTAATGGCGCCATTGGCTATGTAAGCGTTTCTTAGATACGTGCCTATCGGGATAATGACACCATTAATCTCTTGTGCTGTTTCATAATGCACAAACCCTAGCTCCTTGCTGCCGTTTGGTGAGCCGATATAGAACTCATCCGCGCGGACAGCAAACGTACCTGTCTTGCCATCGTTATAAGTACCGGTCCCAACCACGTAGCCATTGACATCGAGCACTAGCGACGATTGTGCTCTTAAACCGTTAATCACTACGTTATACGTTTGGATTGATGCTGTATTAGATCCAACCGTTGCTTGCAGCGTCTCAACATTTGACGCGGTGGCGGTCGTAGCAGTTGCAACCGTAGTCAACTCTTGACGTAATTGAGCACTGCTACTACCAACCTCACTTTGCAAATTGGTGATGCGCTCATTGGTTGCATAGTTATCACGCGCCACCGTTTTTGCATACGTCCATTGCTGACTGCGTGACGCATCAGTATAGCGTGATGCATCAGTATATCGAGGTTTGTAGTCTGCGATGACGCCTTGCAGCGTCTCATACTGCACGCCCAAATCATCTTTAATGATTTGCTGCTCATCCAATATCGTGACGATATTTTGAGTGACGGCATTGGCTTTGCTTAATGCTTCCGCTGCTGCCGCTTGCGCATCAATCGCTGCTTTATCAGTGACCGCAACCCATGCGTTACCATCCCAGCGTTTAGGTGTGTTTTTACCGCCGGTTGTATCGATCCATAGATTTTGTGGCAGTTGCCGCGCTACGCTTGGCGTCTGCCATTGGTAGATAACCTCGCCCTTGTTGCCCGCTAAAGTGGCAGCATTGGTAGCGGCTGCTTGAGCAGCATCAGCTTTTTGCTTGGTTTCAATGATGTCAGCAATACGTTGCTGGGTTTCAGTGGCTAAGTCGCCCTCAATGGTGCCGATTTTGTCAATCTTAGTCGTTAAAGCAACATCTAGCGAGCTGCCATTGATTTTGCCTTGTACCAAATCAAGCACTTTATCAGCGCTGTTATCCGTCGTACCACTAATCCATGTGGTCCAATCACTGGTATTACCCAATTTATCGACGATACGGCCACGATAGTATTGAGTCAAACCACCTTGCAGGCCATTTACCGTATGCGTGTCGGTATTAAAAGCAAATTGGCCAAGCGTGGCGACATTGACATCAGGTGTAGACGCGACTTGGATTTCGGTATAAGCCGTGTCGCCACTGCCTGGTGCAAAGATCCAGTCAAGCTGCATACCAAACAGCAAACCAGTTGCTTTTAGCGCTAACAGTTTTGGTGGTTTGCCTGCTTTGCCCGTGATGGCGGTAAGCATTGATGTGGTTGGTTTTGAGATGGCATCAAATGCTGATAAAGCACGGACACGCGCCAGATAGTTACCACTGTAAACCCCGTCGATTTCAGCACTGATATTGCCCGTGCGTGGCAGCTTAATCCAGTCGCCATCATCTTTGCGCCATTCAACGTCGTATGCGACCGCATCTTTAACTTGGTCCCACACGATAACGAATGTGGTGACGTTTTGCGCTTGTACCACACGGTTACGCGATGACACGGTGACACTATCCGGCGCTTGAATGATATACGGATTCATCGGCGGCACTGGTGGGCGCGGCTCAATGATGGTGCCGTTATCTATTTGCGGATATAAGCCTGCATCATACTGCAATGCGGTATACGTGTATTGCGTTCTGTCCTCATTTTCAGTAATCGATAAGACGATAAACGGCATGGTTGGCAGCTCATCGCTATCAACGGCCCAGACATTTTCTGCAGCAACGGGGTCAAACGGCGCTTTGACGGTGATGTTGCGTCCTGATACGCTTAATATTTCGCGAGTTTGGGCGCGACCAGACTCTAAGTTGACGCTTAATCTATCGCCAGCTTTTGCCGGTATATCATCGCGGTCCACAGTGATAACCGTGTAATTGGCATTAACCGCTGATATGCGTCCGCCATTATTGGCACCCGTAAACATCATATCGGCAATATCGACGCGGCTGCCAACGCTTGGCAGTGAGCCGTCCAATCCCATGGCAAAGCTGACGGTTTGCGTACGGTTTTGCTCAGAGAGTAATGCCGCTAGTCCTGCTCGGTACGCTTGGCCTTCGCTGGTACAGCCAACAACTGGCATATCAAGCGGATTGATGCCATATTTTGCAATCGCACGCTCGTTGCGGACGGTCACATAATCGGTCTCGTAATTGTTATCGGGGTTTGACCATGCAACTTGCACAAGCGTATGACGGTCATCGATGGCGGTACCGCTTTTGACGAATGCGCCATCAACGACGTTTGCACGGGTAATCACATAATCAGCGTCACGCGGCGTATCGGCGTCGAGGACGATTTGTGCGCCGTCCCAAAACGACATGCCGCGAAAGATGGCGGCGATATGCTGCAAGACTTGGTATGCTTGCTCAGCGACCTGCAAATACAAATTACAAGTGAAGCGCGGCTCAGTGCCGCCTTTACCATCGCTAACCGGCTCATCACAGATACGCGCGATATGAGCAATGGCCCATTTATTAATCATAAACGGCTTTAAGCGGTCGCCAAGGCCATAACGATCATTAGTGATTAAGTCGTAATATACCCATGCAGGGTTGTTGGTATAGTCTGTTTTAAACTCACCGGTCCAAATGCCCGCGCTGGTACGGCTAACAGGGTCATAATTGACGGGCACTTTAAGATAACGGCCATACATATCAACCGTCATTTTGGGGATATTGCTAAACGCACGCGCGTCAAACGACAGATACAGCAATGCGGTGTGCGGATAGCGCAGTTTGGCGTCGATAATCT
>NZ_DAINDI010000058.1:19105-19655 GCF_036731945.1 Psychrobacter sp. | reverse complement strand
GCTTGCTGTGCCTACGCAGACAGAGGCTACAAAAAATTGATATCAGCAATACCGTAGCGTTTTTAGGATATTTTTACTATAGCTACCGACTAAAATAGCTATATAACCATACTTTAGGATTTTAATAATCTACTCTTTGAAGTTTGCTTTGTCAGTGCCTGCTAAGCCGTCTATAATGGGGTTTTTGCTTATTGAGAGTGATTGTGGATTCTTTAAAGATGGCACTAGCCGCCGATAATTTGGATGAATCACCTAAAAATTCTAATGTATCTAGCCTTCCGACCATTGCGGCGATTGCTACACCGCTTGGGCGTGGCGGCGTCGGGGTTATTCGTCTGTCAGGCGCGCGTGCTTACGATATCGCTTGTCAGCTCACTGGTAAGTCGACTTTCACGCCGCGTATGGCCAGTTTTTGCCGTTTCTATCAGGCTGATGGCACGACCATTGATGAAGGTTTGGTGCTGTACTTTAAAGGCCCGCACTCGTTTACTGGCGAAGATGTGATTGAGCTGCAAGGTCATGGTGGCATGATTTTGCAAAATCAGCTGCT
>NZ_DAINDI010000058.1:18591-19095 GCF_036731945.1 Psychrobacter sp. | reverse complement strand
TTTGAATTGGGCGCAAAACAAGCGGGCGCAGGAGAGTTTTCTTACCGTGCTTTTGATAATGATAAATTGGATTTGGTACAAGCAGAAGCCATCGCGGATGCGATTGATGCTACCAGCGCCGCCGCTGCCAGTAGTGCGATTCGCTCGCTTAGTGGTGAGTTTTCACAAAAAATTAATCAGCTACTTGAGCAATTGATTCATCTGCGCTTGCACGTCGAAGCGGCGATTGATTTCCCTGATGAAGAAGACGTTGATTTCTTATCTGATGGCGTTATTCAAGATAAGCTTGAACAAACACAAGCTAAAATTCAGCAAGTGCTAGCGACTGCCAAGCAAGGTCAGCTATTACGTGACGGTATTCATGTGGTGCTTGCTGGCAGACCAAATGCTGGTAAATCAAGCTTGCTGAATCGTCTGGCTGGACAAGAGCGTGCTATCGTGACCGACGTTGCTGGGACAACGCGCGATACCCTGCAAGAAACCGTCGTGCTTAACGGTTTGACG
>NZ_DAINDI010000058.1:15454-18581 GCF_036731945.1 Psychrobacter sp. | reverse complement strand
CCGCAGGTCTGCGCGAGACTGAAGATACGGTCGAGCGTATCGGTATTGAGCGTGCGCGTACGGCGATTATGCAGGCTGATATGCTGCTGATGGTTTATGACGTGACTCGCGACCTTGAAAGTGACAGCACGCCATTACAGCTGGCTGAACAGCTATTTGGCGAGTTGCCAGAAGCCAAGCGCTTACTGATTATTGCCAATAAAAGCGATTTATTAAACGATAACAGCAGTAAAGAAAGAATCGCTACTTCACAAGCAGAAATAAAAAATCATGGCTATGAGCAGGTCAATGTTTCATGTGAAACAGGCGCAGGAATTGATGATTTAGTTGAAACCTTATGTGCTAAAGTAGGTTTTCATCCGCCAGAGAATAGCTTAATCGCCCGTACACGACATATTGATGCGCTGAGACGTACCGCTGATTCGCTAGTAGAGGCACATGAGCAGCTGACAGTGTTTAAAGCAGGTGAGTTGGTGGCAGAAAGCCTACGCCAAGCGCAGCAAAGTTTGGGAGAAATTACGGGTGAATTTAGCGCTGACGATTTATTAGGAAAAATTTTTGGTAGTTTTTGTATTGGCAAATAACGAGTAAAAGTCTGCTTCTTTATCTGCATAGTAAAATTATCATTTTTTAGAAAGTTTAGTCCTATCAATAATTATATTCGCCCGCACTATTAACCTAAGGAAAAGCGTATGCATTGTCCGTATTGTAATGCGTCAGATACCAAAGTTATCGACTCACGGCTAGCAGCTGATGGCGCGCAAGTACGCCGCCGCCGCTCATGTAATAGCTGTCAGGAACGCTTTACGACCTTTGAAGTGGTAGAAGTGGTGATGCCGCGTATTATCAAATCAAGTGGCAAAATCGAACCTTACGATAATGACAAATTGCGCCGCTCGATTTTATTACCGCTACAAAAACGTCCGATTACCATCGATGAGCAAGAGGCCATGATTAGTCGTATCGAAAAGCGCGTACGCCAAATGGGCGAGCGCGAGGTGAGCAGTAAAGTTTTGGGTGAGATTATTATGAGTGAGCTTAAGACGCTTGACGATGTCGCTTATGTACGTTTTGCCAGTGTCTATCGTGATTTTCAAGATATCGACGCTTTTCATCAAGAAATTGCCAATATCCGTCCTAATGAAAAATAAGCATCACTCATGCTAAGTATTTAGCCTACTTTCAAGTTTATATTGCTTACTCACTCTACTCTATAAAATCTTTAATAATAATTATCAGTCGTTGATTAAGTCCACCTTTATGCCAAACTCAAATCATTCTCAAGACGCCAAAGACCGCTATTTTATGATGCTCGCCATTGAGCAGGCTAAACATGGTCTGTATACGACGCGTCCAAATCCGTCGGTCGGCTGTGTGATTGTGCAAGCGGATAAAATGGTTGGCCAAGGATTTCATCCTAAAGCGGGGCAACCGCATGCTGAGGTTTTTGCCTTAAAAGAAGCCGGCACGCGCGCGATTGGTGCGACCGCTTATGATACTTTAGAGCCTTGTAGTCATACCGGACGTACACCGCCCTGTGCCTTAGGTCTTATCAAAGCTGGAGTAAAGCGTGTTGTCATTGCCGGTCTTGATCCCAATCCACAAGTGGCTGGTCGCGGTGTGAAACTTTTAGAACAAGCAGGCATTGCTGTTACCGTTGGCGTGCTAACAGCGCAAGCAGAAGCTTTAAATAAGGGCTTTTTAAAGGCGATGCGTAGCCAAATGCCTTATGTCAGGCTTAAAATTGCCACCAGTCTTGACGGTCGTACCGCTATGGCGTCTGGAGAGTCGAAGTGGATCACGGGCACTGCGGCGCGCGAAGATGTACAGAAACTGCGTGCGCAAAGTGGCGCTATTATCACAGGCAGTGAAACGATCATCGTTGATAATCCGCAATTAAACGTGCGCTCTAGTCAACTAGGTATTAATCCTGAACAAGTACCATCGCCTAAAATAGTGATACTCGATAGACGAGGACGATTAAAACACGATTTACAGTCTGACTATCAGCTATGCCAGAGTCCAAAAACTCTTTATTGGCGTGAAGAAAGTTTAATAGAGTTATTAAAGAACTTAGTGAGTGAACATCACTGTTATGACGTATTAGTAGAGGCGGGCGCAAGTGTTGCAGGTAGCTTTTTACAACAGCAACTGGTGGATGAGCTCATTGTTTATCAAGCACCTTGCTTATTAGGGAGTGAGGCGCGTCCTATGGTTGCTATCAATCCATTATCGTTAGCGCAGCAGCTACGTTTTGATATTCACGGTCATGAGCAGCTTGGTACTGATCTTAAGCTTACCTTGTTACCTTTATAGTCGGCGTTATAAATGCCTTGTCTTTCAATATTTTATCCACAAGATTAAACCTGTGTACACTATACGTGGATAAATAAAGTAGTTTTATCGAGGTTTCACATGGAACTGTGTATAACTTTGTTTCACATGAAACTTATCAGTAATTTTTAATAATGTTTTAAAGCTATAAGTCATTTAGAATCAATAACTTACATATATAATTTAAGTGTAGTGGATAATTATTAAAAAACAGACTTATTGTGGATAACTCTTTAGAAACCAAGGTTCTCATGCTACTCCTTCTTAAATCAACGCTAGTTATCCACAGTTTATCCCCTGCGTCTTTTTATTAACGCTAATTTTACAGTAAGCGCTATAAATAGCTTAAATACTAATAGCGATTATCGTTATTGATTTTGAATGAAATAATAGGCTCAAATAATATATGCTGCCTTTAACGGCCATAAAAAATACCAAGAGGTTAATATGTTTACTGGAATTATAGAAAGCGTTGGCAAAGTAAAGTCTATGCAGCCAACGGGTGGTGATATCCGCTTGACCATCGAATCTGATGGCTTAGATTTTAGCGATGTGAAATTGGGGGATTCTATTGCTTCAAATGGCATTTGCTTAACGGTAGTGGAGTTTGGTAGTAATTATTACTCTGTCGACGTTTCACGTGAAACGATCGCTCGTACAGCGCTGGCAGATTTAAAGCCCGGTTATACGGTGAACTTAGAAAAAGCCATGCTACCAACCACCCGTTTTGGTGGGCATATCGTCGCCGGTCACGTTGATGGCGTAGGCGTGGTTAGTAAATTGCAAAAAGATG
>NZ_DAINDI010000058.1:11707-15444 GCF_036731945.1 Psychrobacter sp. | reverse complement strand
ATTACCCTTGATGGTATCAGTCTCACCACCAATTTAGTCCGCGATAATATCGTTTCGCTCAATATCATTCCCCATACCGCGCAAGTCACCAATATTGCCCAGCATTGGCTGGTAGGTAGTAAAGTCAATGTTGAGGTCGATATTGTAGCGCGCTATTTAGAGCGTTTACTAAGCAAGTCGCAAGCGGATACTGCCCATGCTAGCAGCCCGCAAAGTACGATTACTGAGGCGTTTTTAGCTGAGAATGGTTTTATGAAATAAGGGTTAAATAGCCAAAATCATCACCAAGCTGTTATAAAAAACAGATCTTGCAAACGCTTATTGGTTTTTAATCAGCGTTTGCAAAACAGTTTTTAGCTTTTGTTTATTAATAGGCTTGGCCAAAAACTCATCCATGCCCACTTGTAAACAGGCGATTTTATCTTCTTCGCTATTATTTGCGGTTAGCGCGACGATTGGAATATCATCGCCTTGTGCGCGAATCGCTTGGGTCGCTTGCAGTCCATCCATCACGGGCATCCGGCAGTCCATCAAAATAAGCGCAATTTCCTGACGCTGCGCTTGCAATTTGTCTAACGCCTGCTGCCCATCTTCTGCCACGATACTGCGATAGCCAATCTTTTCTAGTATCTTACAAGCTATTTTTTGATTGGTTGGGCTGTCTTCTACCACTAAAATCAGTGGCGCTAACGTTTCAAGAGCGGCGTCATCTGCGCCTAACTGGCTACGGCTTTGCTGATTGTTTTCTTGGCCAGTTGTTTGCGGTAGCAGTGTTTGTCTAACGGGTAGGGTTAGTCGCAGTAACTCAGAGAGTAATAATGCCACATCGAGTGGTTTGTTTAAAAAACCGTCACATTGATCCAGTAACATAGAGGGAATGCGTCGCTCAGCTTTCATACTGACCAATATTTTTGGCAGCGCAGTATTAGACAGTAAGCTATTTAGAGCCTGCTGTTTATCGATATCTATACGTGCTTTATCTTCTGATTTCTCCAATTTATTTTCAGCGTCTATATTTTTATCATCAATGTTTATTTGAGGTAATAACGCGAGCGTGATGTCTTCATAATATTCATAATCTAAGAGCAAAACTGGCGCCAGTCTTTGCGCATCTTGCGCCAGTTTATTATTTATTTGCTCAAGGGCCACTCTATCTATAGAAGTGGAAATAGTGGCTGGGATAGATAAATAAGCACATAAATCGCCTAAATGCCTGGCTCGCAGCGGTTGTTTAATGACGGCAATAAGATGAATATAAGTCAATTGCGGATTAGAGTGGTAAATAGGCTGATAGGCTGGTCGCCTACAAGGCAAATACAGGTTAAAAGTACTGCCTTTATTAAGCGTGCTTTTTATCTCAATAAAGCCGCCTAATAGTTTAGCGAAGCTATTAACGTCATTTAATCCGAGCCCTTTTATGGCGCTGTTTTTGTGCGCGTAGTTAATAGGTCGGTTTTTGATGTGAATACTATTTTGGCTGTTGCTTTCATTAAAATACGTCAGCAGTTGGTGCTGCTTTGCGATATCGATGCCTGTGCCGCTGTCTTTTATACTAAACCGAATCCAGTCGTGCGATGGCTGAGTGATAGTGTTTGATTTATCTAGATTGTCGTGATTAGTATCATGGCTGTTATTAGATATGTGCTCTTTATCCACCTCGCCTATACTGGTACTTTTGATATCAGCTATGTGCGCATGAGTCACCGCGTCGATGGTAAGTGACACATAGCCAGAATTGGTAAATTTAATGGCGTTATCTAATAGATTACGTAGGATTTGCCGCAAGCGCCTATAATCGGTATCGATACAGCGCGGGCTGTTAGGTGCGAAAAAATACAAGAGCTCAAGTCCGTGCTGCCTTAAGCTTTCTACCATCGATTGACTGACTTGTTGACCAAGCTTATAGATATCTACTGCTTCAATAGATAGACGGGATGTACGAACCTCTATCTCTCCTATATCTAACATGTCATTCAACATAGTCAGCATAGAATGGCTGGTTTGAGTCAAAGTCGTAACGATTTGATGTTGCTTAGCGCTCAGATTATCGGGATTGATAGGCTCTAACGTGTCAATCATGGCTTCTAACGGCAGGCGTAAACGATGCCCCATCGTCGATTTAAGTGCTTCAAACTCATCAAGCTGACGTTGTAGTTGACGGTTTTGCTTCTCCAAATGCGCGGTCTGTTCGACAAGTTCGTGAATATTATTTAGGAGGACGGTAAAACCATGCACCTGCCCGTGTTCGCCAAACCACGGCGTGATATGCAACTGATAAGCTTTTTTATTATGCAAACCATAAACCAGTAGCGTGCGCGTGACCCGCAAATCCGCCAGCTTTTGTAGCAGGGCTTGGGTTGATTCGTCTTTAGTAAAGAAAAAATCGGTCAGTTGATAGTTGCTATCGCTGTGAAAGGTGGTGTCAAATACTTGCTCAAAGCGTTGATTAAAAAAGCTGATTTGGCCATGTCTCATAATCATCAGCATCGGCAGCGGCGCATGATCGACCAAACGCTCTAAACGATGTTTTAGAGTGGTAATGCGCCGATGGTTGCTGTGCAGCTGATAACTGATACGGCTCAGCGCGTGACCCAAACGCAAAAATTCATCTGTGGTTTTCTTTTCGATAAACGGCGGTGTGACATAGCCATCCTTAGCATGGCTACTTAACTCATCGGTATAAATGAGCAGTTGCTCCCAGTTAGCACGCCGCTTTAGGGTATAGAGTAAGGCCATAGCAAATAGTAAGATGGCTGTCATCAGTGGCAGCCAATAGCGATACGACATCCAATTGATATCAAGCGGTTCATGCCGTAGTATCAGGTATACCTTATGACCACTTTCAAGCTCAATGGTGCCAACCAGATTGCGATTATTTAGCTCGTAGGCACTATGATGATTGCTATCAGAGGGCAAGGAAGTGATAACGTTGGGGAAGGTGATGCCAGTAAACTCTCGTTCATCAGGGCGGGTACGTCGGTGTATATAGGTTTGCCCAGAAGGCATCATAAAAATTAGCTGATAGCTCATATCCTTTAAAAAAGGCTTTTGTAATATCTTTTTAATTGCTAAGTTTGTAGGGTTTGAGAGCTGGGTTATCTCGTGCTGTAAATTATAAAAGCTTTGGATACTGTGCTGCTCATTATGCTGCCTCATCTCATAAAACATGGTGCCGTAATACACTGCCAACATCGCTAATAATGTCAGTGTATAAAAAATCAGCAGTCGTTGTAGAGACTTAAATTGTTGCATAAAATTTGGCTACATTTTTCTGAGGAATAAGTTACTAATCTTAATCACCATTATAAAGATAAAACGCCTGATTAATAGCGCTTGATTGCTGCTATTACAATCATGGCACAACGCTACAAACTCACCTATAATAGACAAATTAACCATAAATACTGCCTGACTATGACAACACCTGCTGCACAATCTGATTTACCTATTAACGCCACTCAACCTCAGCAAAGCGCCACTATCAAAGTGCCATCTGTTGCTAAATCGCTGCGCGTGATATTTGCTGGCACCCCAGAGTTTGCAGCGGTTAGTCTTGAGGCGCTTATCGAGCAGCAAGAAGCGCTGAATATAGATATCGTTGCCGTTTATACTCAGCCTGACCGCAAAGCGGGCCGCGGACAAAAACTGGCGGCGTCTGCGGTCAAGCAAGTTGCTTTGGCCAATGACATTATGGTTGAGCAGCCTGCTACTTTCAAAAAGTCCAGCACCGAAGGCAT
>NZ_DAINDI010000058.1:8641-11597 GCF_036731945.1 Psychrobacter sp. | reverse complement strand
CTTA
Source organism: Psychrobacter sp. (assembly GCF_036731945.1). Lineage (GTDB taxonomy): Bacteria > Pseudomonadota > Gammaproteobacteria > Pseudomonadales > Moraxellaceae > Psychrobacter. The sequence continues at coordinate 11,593 of NZ_DAINDI010000058.1, read as the reverse complement.
TGGTTGTCTTAATATTCATGCTTCGCTGTTGCCGCGTTGGCGCGGTGCCGCCCCGATTCATCGGGCGTTACTAGCGGGTGATAGCGAGACTGGCATTACCATTATGCAAATGGATAAAGGCTTGGATACGGGCGACATGATTTATAAAGTCAGCGCACCTATCGAAGCTGATGATACGGCCGCCAGCTTGCATGATAAGATGGCGGCACTTGGCGCGGCGGCTATTACTACCGTATTAAAAGACTTGCCACATTATCAGGCACAAGCGGTTGCTCAAGATGACAGCCAAGCCAATTACGCCGAAAAATTGGTCAAAACCGAAGGCGAAATCGACTGGACGCAGTCTGCTACACAGATTGAACGCCAGATTCGTGGACTGACTCCTTGGCCTGGTGCCTACACCTTTTTAGAAGGGCAGCGCGTCAAAATTTTGGCCAGTCTGCCGGTAAACCCATCACAGCAAACGGTTAAGCCTGCGGGCACTGTTATCAGTGTTGGGCGAAAAGCCATACTGGTCGCTTGCGGCAAAGACACTACTAGCGAACCACAAAGTAATGAATACTCAGCGACGACTTTGGCGATTACCAGCTTACAATTTGCAGGTGGTAAGCCAGTGACTGCTGAGCAAATTTGCCATGGTAATCAATTAAACGATGGCGATCAGTTTATGGCAGAAGTAAAGTAACTTACTTACGCTTAATGTATTTAATAACAAGCACTCTAACTTTTATCAGACGCTCTCGATCAGACGTCAAGGAAATTCAATTTAATGAGACAAACCAGCACTGCACCAAGAAATAATAAGCTTAAACCTTCAAGCAACCTTATTATGAATGGTAGCGTTCGTGTCCGGGTGATTCGCACTTTAGTGGCCATTCAAAACGGTCAATCACTTGCCAGTGTCCTTGATCCTTTATTAAACAGCTTACACGACGGCGATAAAGGCTTTGCACATGCCTTACTACTGACGACACTGCGGCAGTGGTACGCGCTGGCACGTTTGCTCGATACGCTAGCGGACAATCCTATCGATGAGATTGAGGTTCGTACCACTATTCAAGTGGGTTTAGCGCAATTGCTGTATTTAGAAGTAGCGGACCACGCAGCGATTCATGAAACGGTTGAAGCGGCAAAAGAGATTGATTTTGCCCATGCAACAGGTTTGATTAACGCTATCTTGCGTAAAGTCGCTAAAAATCCAAGCAAATTCCGTAAAAAATGTGATAAAAAGCACAGTCTGCCGAACTGGCTTGCTTATCAGCTTAAGCAGGACTGGAGCGAGCAGTATGACGAGCTGACCCAAGGTTTGCGCCAAGCGGCACCGATGTTTTTACGCGTCAATTCGGCGGTTAGCTCAGTAGAAGATTATCAGAAAATACTTGATGGGGCAGAGATTGATGCTGATGTGGTTGAGCTAACAACTGGTTTTAAGGTGGCGAACTCGTCAGATACCGCTATAGCAACAACGCTATCTACCAAAGGTCTTAGACTACATCAAAGCACAGCCGTGAACGCTTTGCCGCATTTCGCTGAAGGGGCTGCTAGCGTACAAGATATGCACGCTCAGCTTGCGGCGCCAATTATTAATAAAGCGTTGATTAATAAGGTAAGCGCTGATAAGTCCGATGCCGATTCAGATAGTAGCAACAATAATGAACTACATATCCTAGATGCTTGCGCTGCCCCTGGCGGTAAATTGGCTCATTGGTTAGAATTATTAAGCTCAGATAAGCAATTGCCTTTGTTTCACGTGAAACAAAACGATGAATCTGTTTCTCTGGTTTCGAAAGTGAAGCTGACTGCGATAGATAATGAAGCGCCGCGTATCGAGCGTATTCACACCAATCTACAGCGCTTGAACCTAAGTCATCACGACTTGCAGCAAGCTGAGAAGGATATCGAGCTCAATATTGTTTGTGCGGACGCAACTATATGGCAAGGGGCGGGTAAGAAAAAGAGCAAACTCGTATTTGACGCTAGATTCTCCATGTACTGCGATAGGCGTGATTCGCCGTCATCCTGATATCAGTATTTTGCGTACCGAAGAAGACGTTGAGCAAACGGCACTCTTACAAGCGGATATTTTGCATAATCTATGGCCACAACTTAAAGTTGGTGGTTATCTGCTATATGTCACCTGTTCTATTTTAAAGCAAGAAAACGTCCAGCAAATGCAGGACTTTATCAGTCATCATAGTGATGCGGTAGCGATTGAATTTAGCGACGATTGCAACTGGGGTATTGAACAGGCGATTGGTCGTCAGTGCTTGCCGATTGATAGCGAAAGTGGTGATGGGTTTTATTATGCGTTACTTCATAAGACAATGGCATAAAACTGCTGAATAAACCGTTTTAAATATTGAATAACCTCATTATAGACAGGACAATCTAATGAAATATATCAGTACCCGTGGTCAGACAGCGCCGATGGATTTTAGTGATGTACTATTGATGGGGCTTGCGCCAGATGGCGGTTTGATGCTGCCTGAGCACTATCCAAATATTGATAGCACGACCCTTGATGAATGGCGTACGCTCAGCTATCCACAGCTTGCCATGGCGATTATGCAGCGCTTTGCTACTGATATCCCTGTGGCTGATTTGCAAGATATCATCGAGCGTACTTATACTGCTGAGATATTTGGTTCTGATGAGATTGTCCCTGTCCGTAAGCTTGAGGATAACTTATATATTTTAGGATTATCGAACGGTCCGACATTGGCATTTAAAGATGTGGCGATGCAGTTCTTGGGCAATGCCTTTGAGTATGTGCTCAAACGAAAGGACGCTCGCATTACTATTATTGGTGCGACCAGTGGTGACACGGGCAGCGCAGCAGAGTATGCATTGCGCGGCAAAGAAAATATCGAAGTCTTTATGTTGTCACCACACGGCAAGATGAGCGAATTTCAGCGCGCGCAAATGTATAGTTTGACTGATGATAATATTCAT
>NZ_DAINDI010000058.1:472-8631 GCF_036731945.1 Psychrobacter sp. | reverse complement strand
TGACGGCATGTTTGATGATTGTCAAGATATCGTCAAAGCGCTGCAACAAGATGCCGAATTCAAAGCGGCTTATAACCTCGGCACCGTTAACTCTATTAACTGGGGGCGGATATTGGCGCAAATCGTTTATTACTTTAAAGCCTATTTTGCCGTTACTACAAGCAATGACGAAAAAGTCAGCTTTAGTGTGCCATCAGGCAACTTTGGTAATATTTGCGCCGGTCACATTGCTCGCGAAATGGGATTGCCAATTGACCGTCTAATCGTCGCGACCAACGAAAACGATGTCTTAAACGATTTCTTTAATCAAGGTGCCTATCAGCCGCGCCCGACCGATAAAACCTATATCACTTCAAGCCCATCTATGGATATCTCTAAAGCCTCTAACTTTGAGCGCTTTGTTTATTTATTACTGGACAAAGACAGCGCCCGCGTTCATGAGTTATTTGAAGGGGTGAAATCTGGGCAAGGTTTTGATTTGTCTGACTTGATGGAGGCGGTTAATACCCGTTATGGCTTTGCCGCTGGCAAATCGACCCATAGCGACCGCTTACAAACCATTAAAGCGCTTTATGAGCAGTATGGTGAATTGGTCGATCCGCACACGGCTGACGGTATTAAAGTCGCTAAAGAATTACAGCGCGAAGGTGAAGTGATTGTTTGTGCAGAAACAGCGTTGCCCGTTAAGTTTGCCGATACTATTTTTGAGGCGGTTGGAGAGATAGAAATTGCGCGTCCTGCGCATACCGAAGGCTTAGAAGACTTACCGCAGCACGTAGTGGTACTAGATAATAATGCCGAACTGGTCGCTGAGCAAATCCGTCAATATGTAACGCCAAATATAGCTTAGAGACCTTATTTATAAAAAGTACTCATTAAAATTAATATCCAGTCATCAATAACTAAATTCAGGTTACGCTATTGTAATAAAATGTTTATGATTGTGTTATGGTATATATAATTGTAATATTAGCAACAGCGTCGGCAAATAAACATCGTGCTCGGCGCTTTTCTAACAATTAAACCTATCAATCACATCAGTCAATCATACTGAACAGCTGCTTTATAGACATTATGATAGCGTTATTTTAAGTTTTTTATGCTCATGTTTTCTTATACATGTTTCTTTCTTACCGATAAGTTTTGAGCATAAGAAATAGACTTAGATCGCCTTTATCATGGTACTGATCGCAGTACATATTGTGGATATAACAATGAAGATGAGCTTAAAAAAGATAGCAAAAGCACTATTACTGACGACATTTAGTGGTGCAATGCTGCTGACCACTGCCCACGCTAATAATCCACCGCCGACGATTAAGGCTGATGCGCCCAATCGCTATATCGTCAAAAAAGGCGATACCTTATGGGATATCTCAGGTCGCTATTTAGACAGCCCTTGGCGCTGGAAAGAGATTTGGGCGACCAATAAGCAAATCAAAAACCCTAACCTTATTTATCCTAATGACATTCTTATTCTATGCGTGATTCAAGGTAAAACCTTGATTGGGGTCGATACGGGTGAAGGTTGTGCTGGGGTTGAAAAGCAATTGACTGGCAATGTGGTTGCCAGCTCAGTCACGGTGACCTCAACCGCCAATAGTATTCCGCCTATTCCATGGTCGGCGATTCAGCATTGGCTCGACAAGACTATCATTGTTAATCCAGCAGATTTTAATACCACCCCATACATTTTAGCCTCAAAAAAAGGCAATTTAATTACCGCTAGTGGCGATAAGGTCTATGCCAAAGGCGTACCACTTATCGTTGGCCAGCGTTACGGTATTTACCGTGAAGGCGAGAAGTATGTCGAGCCTAAAACACAAAAAGTCATCGGCTTAGAAGTCACTCAAGTCGCTACTGGTCTGGTGACGTCTACCGAAACCAATGGCGTGACCAGCTTGCAGCTTATCGACAGCTATGGCAAAGAAGTGCGTGAAGGCGACCGCGTTTTTGTGGAGCTAAATAATTCAATTCCGCCAGTATTTTACCCAGCGCCAGCAACCGTTAATCGCGGCGGTATGATTGTTCGCGTGATGGACTCTATTAGCTCAGCGGCTAAGGGTAGTGTTGTCGCTATCAATCTAGGTAGCACGCACGGTGCCAAACCTGGAGATGTATTGACTGTTTTCCAAAAGGGCGCCGTCATACGCGATATTAAGGACAATGACACGCCAGTACGTTTACCAAGTGAGCCTACTGGTATGGTAATGGTGTTTAATACCTTTGATAATATCAGCTATGCGTATGTGCTTGATTCTGAGCTACCGCTCAATGTCGGTGATCAGCTGTTACCACCGCCGTATCTATAATAAGTGCAATATCTATAATGGGTACAATGCTTATTCCTTGATCTAAAAGTTTAACTTAAGCTAAATGAGCTAGATGATTATGACTGCAGTCACTTTTCTTTTATCCGCCGAGCAGCGTGCCGTTTTGGCGGTGTGGACTGAAGTGAATGCGTCATTATCGGCATATCATAAACTCATCTCTAACTTTGGCACGGCAGGGCTTGCTTGGAATGCTAAAGTAGAGGCATGGCGTCAATTGGGCATTCATAGTACCCATCTTAAGCGTCATGAGCAGCCAGAACAAACGCTCACTACTATCGATAAAATCCAGCAAGCATTGTTAGACGGAAAATACGGTCTTTTATTTGCTGACCAGCCTGACTATCCAGCGCAGCTGCTAGAAATATACGACCCACCACCATTGTTATTTTACCGCGGTGATAAAGCGCGTTTGCAGCAAGCGCAAATCGCCATCGTTGGTAGTCGCAAACCCACCGCCCATGCGCAGAAAATCACCTTTGATATGGCGCAATACTTAGCGCAAGCTGGTTATATTATCACTAGTGGTCTTGCGCTGGGTGTCGATAAGCGTGCCCATTTAGGTGCTTTAGCTCAGTCTGATACCGAATATCAAGGCCGTACGGTTGGCGTGATGGGGACGGGGATTGATGTCAATTACCCCAATCATCATGATAAATTATTTAGTCAGATTATTGATCAAGGCGGCTGTATCGTCAGTGAGTTACTACCGCATACGCAGCCGCACAAACACACTTTTCCGCGCCGTAATCGTCTAGTTGCAGGACTTAGCCTCGCGACCATTGTCACTGAAGCGACCATTCAAAGCGGCTCGCTCATTACTGCGCGCCTAACCTCCGAGCAAGGTAAACAAGTTTTTGCCATTCCAAGCCATATTGATAATAGTAATGCCGAAGGCTGCCATCATTTAATACGTGAAGGCGCAACGTTGATTTATCATCCGCAGCACGTCCTTGAAGATATTAATAATCAGTTGGACTATAGAGCGCATACCTATCAGCCGTCATCTAATGCAGAGTCTAGTATTGAGCAAGCAACTCTTAGCCAAAGTTCCAATTCTCTAAATACAGAGAAGCTCTCTAGCAAAAGTATTAATCAATCGCCACAATCTAATCTTAAACCTTCTTCCTATACTAGTGTTATTCCTGAGCATTTAGCGCTCATTTATGAGCAACTTGATTGGCATGGGCAGGATTTAGATGCGTTGTTAAATACTACTGATATGTCGGCCGCGCAATTGATTGGGCAACTTATGGAGCTGGAGTTATTAGGGGTTATTAGTGTACAAGGTGGGCGTTATTTGCGCGTGTAGTTTTATTATTAATCAAAACGCGATTTTAAGAAATCTTTAAACCTGCTGTTTTACCGGTCGTTTAAGTTGTATTATATCTCCTCATACTTTCCTTTCTCATTCCGCTATGTCTACATCTAAAGCTCTTATCACCGATTCTGTCATCGAAGCTGCGCATTGGCTACAACAAGGACAGCTGCTTGCTTATCCAACCGAAAGCGTTTGGGGTATCGGATGTGATGCTTATGATAAAGCTGCCGTCCAGCGTATTTTGACCATCAAACAGCGGCCACAAGCCAAAGGCATGATTGTCATTACGGACAGTGCTGAGCGTTTAGTGCCCCTATTGGACGCTTTAGAACAAGGACAACGCCAACAAATCATCAAGAGCTGGCAAACAGATAATACTGATGATAACCTGCAAGATAAGCAAGCGCATACCTGGCTACTGCCTATTCCGAAGACGTTTGCTAATACCATTCCTCATTGGATAACAGGGCAACACCAGACAGTAGCGGTGAGAGTCATTGCTCATCCTATTATCGCTCAGCTATGCCAACAATTGGTCAGTGCTCATAACCCATTTGGGCTGCTGGTTTCCACTAGCTGTAATCCGTCAGGTGAGCCGCCTGCTATGAATTTGTCTGACGCCTATGATTATTTTGGTGAGCGTATAAAATATTTGCAGGCTGAGACATTAGGTTATACCTTACCCAGTCAAATATGTGATGCAACGACAGGTTTAATTATTCGTTAAGTAAAAAAACCAACTAAATAGCAAAGTATATTCTCTAATTTCACTATTGACAGAAATTAAAGAATAGCGCAGTATGAGTTATTAAGATAACCAAATTTTCAAGATAGTGAGTAGATAGTCATTATGAAACTAAATCCTGTGACCGAAAAATTTATCTTACATTGGGGCGAAATGGGCTCGCAGTGGGGCGTCAATCGCACCATGTCACAGATACACGCGTTGTTATTTATCATTGGTAAACCACTTAATGCGGAAGAAATTACCGACACACTTGGCGTCGCACGCTCTAACGTCTCAAACAGTATCAAAGAGCTACAGCACTGGGGCTTGGTACAAAAGGTTTCGATATTGGGTGATCGTCGTGACCATTTCACCACCAATACTGACGTTTGGGAGCTGGCGCGTATTATCGTTGTTGAGCGTCAAAAACGCGAATTGGAGCCAACGGTGCAGTTTTTACAAGAGCTGATGGATAGCCCTGAATTTGAACATGAGAATAGTGAGGTAAAAGCTCGTATCCGTGAAACCCAAAAGTTTGTTGATACCGTGACCACTTGGTCCTCTGAGATGCTTAGACTGCCGACAAGTGCGCTTAAAAAGATATTGAAACTGGGTGCTAGTATTAAAAAGGTCTTACGCTAGCAACAAGAGGTATTGTTTAAAATAAAAGATTTATCTTGATATTTCTTTTTTGACAGAAATAAATGTAATGGTTTTTTTAATTAACCATTTTAAATAGCTCATTTCATAGTAATAACAAATGGATGTGTCATATGAAAGCGAATAACGCACAGGGTAATAAGAATACAGCGATTAAAAGTGCTATTAACACAGTGCAGTGGCAAGATTTGCGTTCGTTAACTCGAGGTCAAATTGCTTATAACGTTATTTTGCCTTATCCGTTTTTATTACTGTCATGGTGGTTTGCCAGCCAATCATGGTATGTCTTGGCGTGCAGCGCTTCTTATTTGTTTTTTGCGGCGGCGTTCCGTCAAGCTCACGATGGTTATCATCATAGTTTGGGTACAGGCAAACGCACGACCACTGGCATATTGTTATTGCTTAGCGTGCTCTTAATGACCAGTCTGCACAGTATTCGCGCCACTCACATGGAGCATCACCGTAACCCAATGGGCGACAGTGATATCGAGGGCAGTCTGGCAAAAGTGTCATGGTGGCAAGCGATGCTCGGCGGTGTCACGTATCGGTTAAGTATTTATCGTCAAGGCTTACGTCTGAGCAGTCGTCGTAATCAGCGTATCGCGTATTTAGAGTTTGGTTTGATTGCTTTGGTTATTGCGACTGCGCTCGTGCTGAGTGTATTTCCTATCGCCGTTCCTGCCATTGCAATGTCAGCGCAAGTATTGATGTATCACATACTGACCATGATGTTGGCCAATGCCAGCGTTGGTATTATTGCGGTGTGGGGCGTGCACCATGATTGTGATGAGACGGTTGCTCGCACCGAGCGTAATCTATTGGTCAATTTTCTGACCTTTAATCTACTTTATCACGTCGAGCATCATTTATTTCCTGCTGTGCCGTCTAATCATTTACCACAGCTCGCCAAGCGTTTAGATGCAGAAGTACCTCATCTAACCGAAGCGCGCGTATTGCCAACGATGGCTAACGTCGTAGATTTTATTAATCATCACTGGCATAAAATAAAAGCAAAATACCAAAGTAATAATGATAGTGACTGTCCTATTCGTAAGCGTTTTGCTTAGGATAATTATCGGATAAGTTGGCTTTTCTAAGGGTATCGTTATGAGTTTAGACGCCAATGAAAGTAGTGAAAACTATTCAAAATCAAGTGTTATAGGAGCATATTTATTCTTCGGTGGAGCTATTGGTGGCGGATTAATAGGATTAATAATAGCTATTTTTTTGGTTTTAGGAGCTGTCTTACAAAATGCTGTTTTGCAGAATATAGTACGTTCAATAGTGCTAGCTTTATTAACAATACCTAGCTTTGCATTTTTTGGTTTTATTGTAGGCCTAATTCCTGCAACATTGACTGGTTGTTTGGTCGCGTATTTTGAGCTATACCGTAACCATAAAGGTTTATCACAGTCAGCTATCATCGGTGCAATATCGACGGTTATTTGTACTTTAATGCTTATAGTGTTTAGCGACTTCAATTTTTCACTTGCTGCTTGTATCTTTGCTACATTAATTGGAAGTGCGAGCGGATATTTAACAGGATTATTTACCTTACCAAAAGCATAAATTAAAACCATAATTTAAATAAATATCCACCAATTATCCACAGTAACTTCATTGGCTTTGCGAGCCTCCTATTTATACTCAATGAATGACTGATATAAATAGTAGAAATATAATGAATAATAATTTGAGAGCTTACCCTCATTTAACAGTGATGATTTTGTTTGCAGGTATTGGTAGCGTGGTTGGCGGATTGATTGCCGAGATGGCTCTATTGTTTATCTTTCGAGAGGCTGATTTCGCCCAAATTGGGTATCAGCCATTGTTATATGTCGGTTTATTGAGTTTTATCCCTGCGTTATTGACGGGCATTATCATCGCCAGCCAAAAGCTATGGCGCAAGGATCATAAAAGTATACGCACAACGTTTTTAGTAGGATTCATAACCTCAGCTATTTATATGGGTGCAATCGTCTTATATTTAGGGATCAACTCATGGATAGAAGTTGGCGTGTTATTGGCTTTTATGGGTATCGTTGGGCTGTTTGGCGGCATTAATTCAGCCATTGCGGGCTGCATTGCTTTACCAAAAGTATGTAAAAGTCATTTTGATATCGGCGCTAAAAAAGTAGACGATAGTTATAATAGATTAAGTTTTACTAAATAATAGCAACGAAAATAATGTATACAGGGATTATGACATGAATATTTTAATCAGTGGTGGTTCAGGATTTTTAGGTAGCGCTTTTAGTGAAGCAATGATTAAGCGTTATCAAAGCGAGAATAAAGCGCTGCATATCACTTGGCTCACGCGTGATAGCAGTCAGGCGCATCCAAGCGATATTGAAATGATGACTTATGATGAGCTGGCAAGGTCGGATAACAGCTTTGATGTGATTATGAATCTAGCAGGTGCTGGGATTGCTGATTCGCGCTGGAGCGATGCGCGCAAAGAGCAATTGCTAGCCAGTCGTATCAAACCTACTGAATCCATACTGGAGTTTATCGCTCTCACCAGTATTAAGCCTAAGTTATTGCTTAGCGGCTCCGCGATTGGCTGGTATGGCACACAAGGCGATAAGCCGTTAACTGAAAGCAGTAATTATGAAACTGACTTTGCCCATCAATTATGTGATCAATGGGAGCAGCTTGCTCTGAAAGCCACTGACTATGGCGTGCCTGTGGCTATCGTGCGTACTGGTGTGGTTATCCATCCTGAAGGCGGTATGCTCGGTAAGTTATTAACCCCATTTAAAATGGGTGTCGGTGGGCAGTTGGGCGATGGCAAGCAAATCATGAGCTGGGTTAGCCGTGAAGATTGGGTAGGGGCGGCGATATTTATTATTGAGCGGCATTTGGCTAACAAGAACGCTGTTAATAGTATTGATTCTGGGCAAACGACTGGTGCAATTTCAAACAGTGCAACCACGCATGACAATACCCTACAGACCACTAACGATACACCAGCCGTCGTTTATAACTTAACGTCGCCCAATCCAGTGACCAATCATAACTTTACCAAAACGCTTGGGACATGGTTGCATCGTCCGACCTTTTTTACTTTACCTAGCTTTTTTCTTAAATTAATTTTTGGTGAAATGTCGACACTGCTCAT
>NZ_DAINDI010000058.1:0-389 GCF_036731945.1 Psychrobacter sp. | reverse complement strand
ACGTTTTTAAAGAATTGATTTAAAAATACTCTAAATTCCTGAGCGTTTTATGTTTTAACGGCTATCAAGTTTCAATAAACCATCATGCTGTCTACAACAGGTAAGAATATTGGCGTACTATAAGCCCGTCTTTGTCTGATTCAATTTTATTATGTGGCCTTTTATCATTCTTACCCAGCTGCTCACCCTAATGAGTAGCGTGATATTTTACTGGTTCTTTAAACCACAACAGCGCTTAGCTAAAGTCGGTTTGTTTTTAAGTATTTTTATTATCAACAATGCTTTTCTGCTCTACGGCTTGAGTGAATTTTGGCACGAGCGCTTTCATGTCTATCTGGTTGTCGGTATTTTACAAGGCTTTATGTTTTATGCCGCATTAATAACTGCGG
>NZ_DAINDI010000057.1:18941-20527 GCF_036731945.1 Psychrobacter sp. | reverse complement strand
CGTGTCTAAAACGTCAGCAAAACCACTGACCACCGCTTTCATGACTTGCGGCTTGACCGCCAATACCACGATGTCAGCACCGATAACCGCCGCTTTTGCATCGGCAGTCGGATCAACCGTATCCAATCCTTTAGCAGCCAATTGCTCGCGCGCGTCACTGCTTGGATCAGCAACGGTAATCAGACTCGGTTTGACGCCGCAGCTGATAAGCCCGCTAATCAAAGCCTGTGCCATATTTCCGCCACCGATAAAGCTGATTTTCTTATTATCTAATACTGACATACGTGTCTCCTATTCAAAAAATGCAAAGGCATTCAAACTAACATAATGATAGGTAAAATGACACTCAGTTTACCATACTGCTACTGGCGTCGTTTGATAAATTGAGAGGCTAAGAACAGTACTAAGTTTAATTGAGATACTAAACTAACATCGAATATCACATAGCTTAGCTGATAAATTAAAAGAAAATTTATATAAAATATTTAGAGGGGAGAATATGTTTTTCATTCGTAAAGCCCAGTCAGAAGATTTTGCAGATATTGCCAATATTCATTTTGAAAGCTGGCATGATGCCTATTTGGGTCTACTACCTGAGTTTTATATCAATAATAAAAACGACCTTAGTGAAAAAACAAAAATGTGGCAGGAATTGATTAATCATCCTGATGTCATTATTTGGATAGCCTATGATGCTAATCGTAAGAGTGTAGGATTTATTGGGTATTTTGCTAAAAATAATAGCTATGAAATCACAACTCTATATGTCTTATCAGAATATCATGGGCGAGGTATAGGCACTAAATTGATGAAAACGTCATTACAAGCCATATTGAGCTTTAATATCAATGCAAATTTTTATTTATGGGTATTAGAGGATAACTCGCCTGCCATCCATTTTTATAAAAAATTTGACTTTGTCTATAATGATGAAAAAAGTGAAGAATACTATAAAGATAACCAAATAGTAGATATAAAAATGGTAAGGAAAATTAACGACTTACCTTCTTAAATACTTTAAGTAAAATCTTAAAACGGACTATGTACGGTTAAATAGCTGCTAATAGCACCATCTATATTAGAGCCACCCAATATCCAACTTGTAAAAGGCGATATTAATAAAATAGGCAATTCTATCAGGTACTCTCTTTCTAAAAGCTCTTTTTCGCTGTTTTCTTCATTTATCAAAGTCACACTCACCACGATCAAATTCTCACGCAGCCATGATGGAATAGCCAAGGTTTGATAAAGCTTTTTACCTGATTGCGGACGCGATGCCAGTGCCGTTTGCACACGCTGATTGCGACCTAATAATGTAAAAGTAATCTCAAGCTTATATTTATCGCTTGTTACTTTATCTTTTTTGAATAGCTGAACCACTTCATTTGGCGCAATCTGAGTTTGCCAAGTAAATTGACCATCTTTGCGTAAAGTAATAGAAATAGGTTCATTGTCAGAAACAGAATGAATAACTAAAGTCCGCGTCTGTTCGCTAAGCGGCAACTCTAACCATTTGAGCCAATCACTACTTAAACGATAAAGCTGCTGGCGATAACGGCGAATAGTATAAGACGCTTTGCGACCTT
>NZ_DAINDI010000057.1:12022-18931 GCF_036731945.1 Psychrobacter sp. | reverse complement strand
AAAACAGCGCCGTTTGATGGTCATTATCATCACGTTGGCTTAGGCCTAACACATCATCAACGAGCTGTTTGGCGGGCGGTAATGGCTCATCTTGAGTAAGCCAATGGTGCAATAATTGGCGCTGACGATAAATCGGTAGTTTTTGCAATTTATCTATATTTAGCACGCGCTGGGCAGGTGGCAGCTGTAATGATGCAATCTCTGTCTGCTGTAAATCCTCGATTGCTTGGGCATTAACTATTAATTGCGCATCACTTAGTAACTGCGCGCTACGAGCGATATTATCAATAACATTGGAGTTATAGCTCGCCAATACTGGCATGATATCTCGACGTAAGCCGCTACGGACATTATCACCAGCATCATTGGTTGGGTCATCGATATAAGGCAGCTTTAAACGCTGAGCATAGGCGCTGATAGTAGCGCGTTTGATAGTCAGCCACGGTCGCCATAATGCGATACGATGTGCGTCCTTTGTCTGTACACGCCACGGCTGCATACCTGATAAGCCGTTTACGCCAGCACCTTGAATCAGACGCATTAAAACCGTTTCCGCTTGGTCATCGGCATGATGGGCTAATAATAAAACATCATTTTGATTAAGTTGCGCGCGCATCACATCATAACGAGCTTGCCGCGCCGCTTGCTCATCTCGACCATTGACTTGCGCCTTTAAAATTCGACAAGGTATATTTTGTGTCTTCGCCCAATTAGCAACGTGCTGCGCCCAAGCGCCACTAGCCGCTTGCAGACCATGATTTACATGCAGCAATTGCGGCAAAAATGGCAGTTTACCTTGGCGATAAAGCTGTACGCAAAGTGCTGCCAATGCCAACGAATCACGCCCGCCACTACAGGCCAGCCAAACTCGGCGACCATGTAGTTGCTCGCCATATTCAGCTAGACTTTTTAACAATGCCTCTGCTAGAACAGCATCGATAGGCAGTTCTGCAACTGGCTCAAGGGAGTGTGGAAGGATTGCGCTACTGGTCATAATCGTTCTTATTTACTGAGTGGTTTTATTTACGTATCAATCAATTAAAGCATAAACAAGCCGGCACAAAAAAACGCGCCATAAAATGACACGTCTTTATTTTAACATTAAGCGCAAAGCGATATCGTTAAAAGCTAAGTTTAAGTAACCTAGCAATATACTTTCATATAAATGCTTAGCAAGGCAACATCACTTCTGAGTTAAAGGATTTTAATTTCTCATAACGCAGCTCACAGCGCTTATCCGCATCCATGTCTTTCAGCTCATCTAATTGCTCAACGATTAATGCTTTTAGCGCCGTCATCACAGGTTGCGGTTGAAGATGGGCGCCCTCGCCTTCGTCGATAACTGCGTCAATTAAACCCATTTGATAAAGGTTAATGGCATTTAACTTTAACGCTTCACTAGCATCTTGGGCTTTTTCAGCCGTTTTCCACAGGATAGACGCACAGCCTTCAGGTGAAATGACTGAGTAAATACTGTTTTGCAGCATATTTACTTTGTCGCCAACGCCAATCGCCAATGCGCCACCTGAGCCGCCTTCACCAATAATGGTGACGATAACAGGTACTTTAAGGCTAGAGAATACGGCGATACTTTCAGCAATGGCTTGCGCTTGGCCGCGCTCTTCAGCACCGATTCCGGGGTAAGCACCTTGGGTATCGACAAAGGTCATCACCGGAATATTAAAGCGCTCAGCCATTTTGACCAAACGAATGACTTTGCGATAACCCTCGGGGTTTGCCATGCCAAAATTATGAGCGATACGCTCGCGCGTACTACGACCACGATGCTGACCAATCACCATTACAGGCTGGCCGTCTAGGCGCGCAAGACCGCCAAGGATAGCCTTGTCATCTGCATAAGCACGGTCGCCATGCAACTCATCAAATTCGGTAAACAGCTGATTGACATAGTCCATAAATAATGGACGTTTGGCATGCCGTGCAAGCTGAACGCTATCCCAGACGGTACTCATAGACGCTTCCCTTTCATAATTCTATATAATATGGTGATGGTTAATAATGGCTGTGTTGGTTAATACTGTTATCGACTCTCAAACAATGAAAGTACAGTTGTAAACTCAATAGAAGCTATAGTAGCACATCTTAAATCGCATGGCATTACTGACAACGCCGCTTTTGTTACGTTAATCCGTAGCGCCATTATTATAATAGTAACGGCTTCGCATTAAGAATCAGTACTAAGAGTCGACATTAAGAAACAGTATGAGCAATCAGCGCTTATGCCTCAATTACACTGCCATCAACGACGCTTAGTTTTACGCCCCATTTAGCAAACTGCTCAATCTCCGTATGCAAATCTGATAATAAGAAAGTATAGTGCTCACTACTTTCGCCAACGGTGATTTGCCAGCGGTTATTATCAATCACTTTTAAACCCAGTTTTGGTAATTCATGCTCGCTACGGCTATGATGCGCGAGCACCGCTAAACGTAGCAGCAAACACAGATAAACCAGCGAATCGCCACCGATTATACAAGCCTGCTCTAACATATCGGCTTTGAGCTTACGGCGATGATTGAGCATCAGCTGCGCCATGCGTTTTTGATCGACCTGCGAAAACCCTGGAATATCCGAGTATTCAACCAAATAAGCACTGTGCTTATGATAGCCGCTATGCGCAATTGCTAAACCGATTTCATGTAATGACGCTGCTCGTCTGAGCAAATCGCCATCTTCTGTACTAAGTCCAAGCTTTTCTTTGACTTGCTCAAATAAACTGCGGCTGGTTTTGACCACTTGTTTGGCTTGTTTTTTATCGCCAGAGTAGCGTTTAATCAGCGCAAGCACACTGCGGTCACGCACATCCTCACTAGCAAAACGTCCGAGCATGTCGTACATGACGCCTTCACGTAGCGCGCCATCTGAATACACCATGGTCTCAATGCCGAGCACTTTCATCACCGCTCGCAATACCGCAACGCCCGCTGGGAAAACCGCTTTACGATGTTCTTTGACGCCTTCTAATTCAATGTCATCGACGTTGCCAATTTTAAGCAATAATTTTTCTAACTTTTTCACGCCTTTATAGGTGATGCGTTCTTGTTCATCTGCCCAGCCTTTTGACACAAGGACGTTGCGCACCGCTTTAATCGTCCCACTTGAGCCAACCACACTACTCCAGCCGGTTTTTTGGTAACGGCCATTAATCGCCAGCACTTCTTTGCGCGCCGCTGAGATGGCATTATTAAAGGCTTCTTTGGTAATCAGACCGTCCGCAAAATACTTTTGGGTAAAGGCAACACAGCCCATTTGTAAGCTTTCGGTCAATAACGGATCGAACTCTTGACCGATGATAAACTCTGTCGAACCGCCCCCAATATCAATAACCAAACGCTTATCGCTACTGGCATTGGTATGCGAAACGCCCAAATAAATCAAACGCGCCTCTTCACGTCCAGCGATAATCTCAATCGGTTTGGGCAGGATTTTATTGGCACGGCTGATAAAGTCATTGGCGTTTTTTGCTTGGCGTAAAGCGTTGGTCGCTACCACGCGAATACGCTCGGGCGGCACCGAATCCAAACGCGCCACAAAGCGGCTTAAGCATTCAAGACCGCGCTTTTCAGCCGCCGCACCCAAGATATTATTCTCATCGAGTCCGGCAGCGAGCTGCACCTTTTCAGACATAGACACTACTTTTCGCACTTCACCGTGGTCGAGACGCGCAATCGCCAGATGAAAACTGTTGGAGCCGATATCAATAGCGGCCATCATTTCATCTTCAGCAAGTGGTGGATTTTTTAGGTAGTCTTTGGGCATAAGCGAGATTGTTACCGTATTAGATAAAGGGGTATTTAAAAGCCTTAAAGCTTTTAAAATAAAGAATATGAGCAAGTTTTGCCATTAAAGCATTTATGCCAAACGCTGGCAAGTCAGCGGCTACCATCGCTAAACACAGCTTGCAAAAACATTCAAATATCTAAGAAAACTCGATTAAATACTGGCTAAACAGTGATTAAACCAGAACCTTAAAGTCAGTCTCTAACGCTTGTTTTAATACAATCGGTTTGCTACATTAAAAATGCGTTAGAATCTCATAATTAGCCGGTATATTGTAATAGATAACAGGCACTTACTTATATTATAAACATTGGTTATATAAGCTCATTACATAAAGCAGCCTTGAATTTTGCGATTGAGCATTCATAACTCATTGATGATTTAAAACAACTCATTTGCAAGGAAGCAAGGTCATGAATCAAACTACTAGCCAAACGTCACAAACCAAAGCTGCACAAACTGAAAATACCGATACTCATATTAATAAACAAAGTAATGGCAAGCTTATCAATGTAGCAGACCCAGCCAAACATAAATTTTATGACTTTTATTTAAATGAACATCAAAACATGGCGTGCCGCCGTTTGCACTTCGCGGGTAGTAGCTTTGGCTTATTAGGCTTAGCAAAGTCTGTCAAAAATCGCTCAGCCAAACCGCTGCTTAAAGGTATTGCCGCAGGATATGCTTGCGCGTGGGTCGGGCATTTTTTCTTTGAGAAAAACAAACCGGCTACTTTTAAATACCCATTACAAAGTTTTGCTGGCGATATTCGTATGTTCACCGATGTGCTACGTGGTAATTTAAGTTTAAAAGACCGTAAGTTCGATAAAGCGCGTTAAATTTATTGATAATAAACAGACAAAATAAAAACTGGGCCAGTTTAAGACGCTAGCCCAGTTTTTTATGTTGTTATCAAAAATCTATTACTTAGCAGCTATTTAGCGTAAAGACTTACGAAGTATTTTACCTACAGCGGTTTTTGGTAACTCATCAATAAAATCGTAAGCTTGCGGACGCTTATAACCGGTCAAACGCTCTTTGGCAAACGCCGCCAATTCCTCAGCCGTTAAGCTTGGATCTTTTTTAACCACAAACGCTTTTGGCACTTCGCCACTGTGCGCATCTTCAATGCCAACGACAGCCACCTCGAGCACTTTAGGATGCTCCGTTAGCGCCGCTTCCACTTCATTTGGATATACATTGAAACCCGAAACCAAAATCATATCTTTTTTACGATCAATCAATGTCAAAAAGCCATTTTCATCTAACATGCCGATGTCACCGGACTTAAAATACCCATCATCGGTAAAGGTCTCTGTATTATCCAAACCCCAATAACCCTGCATCACTTGTGGCCCTTTAATACACACTTCGCCGGGCTCGCCAACAGCGCAGGCAGCTCCTTGCTCATCAATGATTTTGATATCCATCATGGCTAAAGGTAATCCGACGCTGCCATTAAAGCTATCTATGCCCGGTGGATTAAAAGAGATAACCGGCGACGTTTCTGACATGCCATAACCCTCATTAATAATCATGCCTGTAGCGCGCTGCCATCGGTCAGATACCGCTTTGATAATCGCGGTGCCGCCACCGATAGATAGTGCCAGCCGACTAAAATCAAGCTCGGTAAACTTTGGATGATGGAGCATGCCGTTAAATAACGTATTGACCGAAGGAATCACATGCGGCTGATGTTGTTCAATGCTATTTACTAAGCCATCGATATCGCGCGGATTGGTGATCAATATATCTTCCCAGCCGCCATACATACCCAGTAAACCACAAACCGTGAAGGAGAAAATATGATAGAGCGGTAAAGGGTTAAGTATCTTGATTTGCTCGCTGCGACCTGCTTCGACAACGCTGCCAAACATGGCATAACACTGGCAAATATTAGCCATCAAATTGTAGTGCGTGAGCATCGCACCTTTTGGCTTACCCGTTGTGCCGCCCGTATACTGGAGTAACGCCAAGTCTTCGCGCGTGATGGTCGGTGACTGAAACTGATCTGCATAATACGTTTGCATAATATGAGCAAAACTGACATAACGTTCTTGATGAGATTTTGCAACTGTAAGCTCATTTTCAACGTCATTTTCGGTTGAACGATGAATATTGTTAAGCACAGCAATATCATTATCGACAAACTCAGCACTCGGATTAATAGAGCAATGTACGACTAAAGACAGTTGCGCTTTAACCTCATCATCCAATTTATCGAAAGCTGCCGACATACCATCGACAATCACCAATCCACACGCTTGAGAGTCTGTCAACTGATGCGCCAATTCATACTGGGTATACATCGGATTGACATTTACCAATACTACCCCTGCGCGCAGACTACCAAGCAGCACCACCGCATATTGCAATATATTTGGCAATTGCACCGCAACACGGTCGCCCTTTTGAATGTTTTGTGCTTGTAAAAAAGCAGCAAAGCGGCGACTTGCAACATCTAACTGAGCAAAAGTTAAGGTGGCAGCGCCCATGCTAAAAGCAATAGCGCTACTGTTCTGATCAATTCTTGGTTGCAATAAATCGAGCAGGTTGTCCTTTCCGATTAACACATCCAAATTATTTTCTAAGCCATATTGCTCGTAAGCTCGCTGCCATAATGGCGGAACACGGCTACTTGGCGCATTATTTTCAAAGCTATTATCCATCAAATTGCATCCTTGCTAAAACGTGATTGGTGCTCTCAGAATAGCACAACTTAGTCGTTGTATTATAGGTTCTAGAACAAGGATACTTTTAGGTTATAGATTATTTTCAAGCCTGAATAACTTCCACCATTTATTAAGAATTCGTTTTATTAATACGCAGGCACAAAAAAACCAGCACGATAATCTTGCTGGTTTTTTTGTTGTACCTATAAACTCTAAAGAACATTAAACTTTAAATTTTAGACAAGTAATTTTAACCAAATGAATTACGCTTTTGCCATTTCTGCAAAAATCTCATCAGCGGCGTTAATAGACGCTTCAATGTCTGCCTCACTATGCTTGATTGACATAAAGCCTGCTTCATAGGCAGATGGCGCAAGATAAATACCGCGCTCTAGCATGCCATGGAAAAAGGTATTAAACACCTCCATGTCGCATT
>NZ_DAINDI010000057.1:3638-12012 GCF_036731945.1 Psychrobacter sp. | reverse complement strand
AGTTTTGCGGTACGTTTGTCGCCTTGTCTTTAACAAAGAACATCCCAAACATGCCGCCCAGTTTATTGGTGCGCAGATTGATACCATGCTTGTCCGCCGCCGCTTGGATACCGTCAATAAGCTGGTCTACTTTCGCAGATAATTGATCATAAAAACCATCGACGGTTAAGTCTTCAAACATTGCAATACCAGCGCGCATTGCTAGCGGGTTTCCTGACAATGTACCTGCTTGATAGACGCCGCCAAGGGGTGCAATACAAGACATCACTTCTTTTTTACCACCGAAAGCACCAACCGGTAAACCGGCACCGATGATTTTACCAAAGCAAGTCAAATCAGGGTCAATGCCAAAATGCGCTTGCGCGCCGCCAAGCCCAACACGGAAACCGGTCATTACTTCATCAAAAATCAATACCGCACCATTGGCAGTACATTCTGCACGCAAAGTATCGTGGAATTCTTGGGTCGGAATGACCATATTCATGTTGCCAGCGATTGGTTCCACAATCACGCAAGCAATCTCGCTACCCCATTTTGCAAAGCACTCTTTAATCGCTTGCGGGTCATTATAAGGAATGGTAATCGTATGCTTGGCAAAGTCCGCTGGCACGCCTTTTGAGGTCGGCTCGCCAATATCCAGCATGCCTGAACCCGCTTTTACCAGTAAGCTGTCTGAATGACCATGGTAGCAACCTTCAAATTTGACGATTTTATCACGCTCAGTAAAGCCGCGCGCCAAACGAATCGCGCTCATGGTCGCTTCTGTACCTGAGCTTGTCATGCGAATCATCTCAACGCTTGGGACGATGTCGCAAATCTTATCGGCCACGGTGGTTTCAAACGGCGTTGGCGTACCAAAGCTCAAACCATCATCAGCGGCTTTTTTAACGGCATCAATGACTTTTGGATGCGCGTGACCCAAAATCATCGGGCCCCAAGAGCCGACATAATCGATATAAGCATTGTCTTCGGTGTCATAGATTTTGCTGCCGCTAGCACGGTGCATAAAAATAGGCGTACCACCAACGCCAGCAAAGGCGCGAACCGGTGAGTTTACACCACCAGGAATATGTTTGCGGGCTTGCGCAAAGAGTTGTTCATTTTTAGTACTCATAATTAGTCTCTACTTATTCTTTTGGTATTATTTTAATAACGATAGCTTAATTAACAATCACTTAATTAACAAAAACTTAAGCTTTTTTAACCACTGACGATTTGAGCTTCATCGGTCCAAAACCATCGAGTTTACAGTCGATATCATGACCATCAGAGGCATCTGGCAATAGGCGAATCCCTTTTGCTTTGGTGCCGACTTTGATAATGGTTGATGAGCCTTTGACTTTTAAGTCTTTAATCACGGTGACGGTATCGCCATCTTGCAGCTCGTTACCGACCGCATCACGAATGACCGCCTCTTGTACTTCAGCTTGCGCCGCATCGGTTTCAGCCGCGGTCCACTCATGCGCACACATCGGACATACCAGTAACGCACCATCTTCGTACGTATATTCAGCATCGCATTTTGGGCAATTGGGTAAGCTCATAATTTCCTCGTCAGCCGTGATAAATTGGGTGTATTCTAACGCTAACATTGTACCGTAACTCGCCGGCTTTCACCAATCGCTTCGCTTGTAAACACAGAACTGTGACTAATTGATACATTCGCTTATCTCTTAACGCGGACGTTTTTTATCACGTGGTTTTTTGTGGTACTCTGCTTTAACCAAATTTAATTTGATCACCATTTGTCTTTAGGTACTAAAAAGATGGTAAAAACTTAAATAACGACTTTTTCGCATTATTTTAACAGTAAGTTTTTTAACGACTTTAATCACTCAGTATTAACCCTAATATCTGAGGTTATAGCGACTCATAAATAGGACAATAATAATGACTCAATCAACATTGCCACAATTTGTTCAACTAACCATTCAAGGTGAAGATGCCGCAAAGTTCTTACAAGGGCAGCTGACCTCTGATGTCACTAAGCTTGGGCTTAGCTATCAAGCAACGGCGCTTAGCAATTTAAAAGGCCGTATCGATTTTGGACTTTGGATTAAAAAACAAGACGAAAAACATTTTGATGTAGTCATCAGTGCCGATTGCGCTGAGGCGTTCCAAGCGCATCTTAAAAAGTTTGGCGCCTTTTCAAAATTTGATACCAGTGCACCAACGCCCATTTATCCTTGCGTACTCGATGGAGTGCCAACCTTTAGTCATAAAGATGAGCATAATACTATCGATGACACCCAAGCGTGGATGCAAGCGAGTCTTGCAGCGGGCAACTATTGGATAGTCGCGGACACACGAGGCGAGTTTCAGCCGCAAGAGCTGCGCCTACATCAGCGCGGCGGTATGGACTACGATAAAGGCTGCTACCTCGGTCAAGAAGTCATTGCCCGTATTTATTTTAAAGCGGCGCCAAAAGCGTTTTTACATTATGTTAGCGGCACAGGTGATGCGCCAGCCGCTGGTGATAAGCTAGAGAAAATCCAAGTGGTCAATGCCATTGCCGATGACGATATTAATGGTAATGGTAATGCTAATGGTTTTAAAGCATTGGTTGTTGCCCGCCCAGAGCATTTAGCCGATAGTGAGCTTACGATATTAGACTTACCCCCAGCACTACAAGCGGATGTCGCCCGTCAAAAATAACGTGAAAGGTTTGATAGTCTATTTCACAGTCCAACTCGTATTATAAAAAGTACTTTTACTAAAACGCAGCAGAGCAATTTATGACCCATATTGCGGTACTCGGAGCAGGTGTGGTGGGCGTGACCAGCGCATGGTATCTACGGCAAGCAGGCTACGATGTGACCGTCATTGAGCGCGAATCTGCTGCTGGTATGCAAACCTCATTCGCCAATGGTGGGCAGATATCGGTCTCGCACGCGACGCCGTGGGCAAATCCGAGCACGCCGATGAAAGCGCTTAAATGGTTGTTTCGTGAAGATGCGCCGCTGCTCTACCGCTTGCGAGCTGATAAGGCACAATTGAAATGGGCAATGCAATTTTTACAAGAATGCCGCGCAGAACGAGCAGATGCCAATCTGGTACAGATGGTGCGTTTGGGCTTGTACTCACGAGATACTTTGCAGCAGCTGCGTGCTGATATCGGTATTGATTACGAGCAGCAAACGCGCGGTATCATGCATTTTTATACCAACCAAGCTGAGTTTGATGCCGCCATCGCGCCAACCGAGCGTATGCAAGAGCTCGGCTGTGAGCGCTATGTGATTGATATTAATAATGCTATTAGCCTCGAGCCTGCGCTTTACCCTATTGCTCATAAGCTCAAAGGCGCCACTTACACCAGCCGTGACGAATCGGGTAATGCGCATGTATTTACCCAGCGTTTGGCTCAGCGCTGCATCGATGCTGGCGTGAAATTTTTATACGATACCGACATTTTGACGTTAAACACCGACGCCCATTCTGCTCGCCCGCACGTGCATAGTATGACCATTCGTCCCAAGGGCGAAAACGCACAGACTTTTAGCGCCGACAGTTATGTGCTAGCACTTGGCAGCTATAGCGTATTGCTCATGAAACCGCTCAATATTCATCTGCCTATTTTCCCTGCCAAAGGTTATTCAGCCACTTATCAAGTCAATCAGCGTGCGCCACATTTAGCACCTTTCGTTAGCCTTATTGATGATGAGTTTAAATTAGTCACCTCGCGCCTTGGTGACAAATTACGCGTCGCAGGTACGGCGGAATTTAACGGCTATAATATGGATTTAAATAGCACGCGCTGTGCAGCCATTACTCGCCGCGTCCAGCAGTTATTTCCCAAAGGTATCATTGCCAATTCTGTGCAATATTGGACGGGATTGCGCCCGATGACACCATCAAATGTGCCATTAATAGGGCGCGCGCATCATGGTCAAATCCGTCATGGTAGTGTCAATACAAACGCCAGCTTTGATAATTTATGGCTAAATACCGGACATGGCACGCTTGGCTGGACCCATGCTTGCGGTTCGGCAAAGGCGCTCAGTTTATTGATACAAGGTGAGACACCGCCGGTTAATTTTGATTTTATTGGCTTAGGAAATTAAAAATCAGAAACGTCAGAGTTAGAAACATAAGAGTTATGAATGTAAAATGAGGAACGTAAAAAAGGCGCTACCGCTATAAGTAAGCGCCTGTTTAATTAAATGTGGAATTTCTAGCTTAGCGTAATTTTAAGCAGCAGTGGTTGCTCCAGTGTTAGAATCAGTAGTCTCTAAATCAACCACCTCTGGCGCGATTGCTTCTAACTGCACAGGTACGCCATTGACCGCCGCATTACCACTTAGCTGGTCGATCAAGGTATCGTCCGTCAAGTCATTAACACTGACACCGGCATGCGCTTGCGCAATCTTTTGCTGCACACCTTTACGCCCATGACCCCAACCATGAGGAATACTGACTACGCCAGGCATTAGCTCATCGGTGACTTCTGCGGTAATAATCACACTACCAACGCGCGAGGTCACTTTTACTTCCTGTCCATCCTTAATACTATATTCTTTCGCCGTTTCAGGATGCAACATCAGCGTACAGCGTGGCTTGCCTTTTACCAAGCGATAGCTGTTATGCAGCCATGAATTGTTACTGCGTACATGACGACGACCGATAAGTAAAATCTGTTTGTCATCGTAATCCTGCATCATTGTTTGCACGCGCGCTAAATCGGCTTGATAAAAATCAATATTAAGATGAATTTTCTTATCTTTATGCTTTATTGCTTCTGGCAACATTCTTTTGAGCGTGCCTAAGTCCAGTCCATGCGGTTTTTTCTTGAGTTTATTCAGGCTCATGCCAGCATAAGGACCGCGTCTTAAGCCTTGATCAAGCAAGAACTTCGGTCCTAAAATATTGACCAATCGGCGCTCAATTTTGGTTGCAAGCGCTGCTTTTTTATCGAGGCGTTTTGCCAGCTCTAAATAGATTTGCCAATCATGTTTAGCGCTTTTTTTCTTAGCAAACAATGCTTTTGAGTATTTAGCGACATTATGTACGGCAAAATTATTAAAGGTCACATCATAATGGTCACGCTCTAGTGGCGAGACGGGTGGCAAGATAATATTGGCATGACGACTCGTTTCTGTGACGAAGTAATCAATCGCGACCATAAAGTCCAAATTGGCAAAGGCTTTATCTAACTTTTCACCATTTGGCGTACTGAGGACAGGGTTGCCTGCAACGGTCATAAAGCCTTTTAATTGACCCTCGCCTTCTACCAGCATCTCGTCGCCCATCGCTACGACAGGATAATCACCATTAAAATCAGGCAAGTTACTCACGCGGCTATGACGTTTGCCTAAATAACCTGGGCCGGAGTTATTGACCACATCAAGCGCAGGATTGGGGAACATGAGGCCGCCCACTTCATCCAAACGTCCGGTGACGATATTAATCACCATAATCAAATACTGGCTTAATAAGCCAAACTCTTGTACCGATACGCCCATGCGCCCATAGCAAACCGAGCTTTGTGCTTCACAAAACTCTTTGACCAGTCGTTTAATCTCATTTGCGGCAATGCCAGTAATATCAGCAACCGACTCTGCGCTATAGTCTTTAGCGAAATCTGCCAAGCGCGCAATCTCTGGCGCAAGCGCCGCCGCTCTATTATTAGTCCGTGCTTTGTCCGCGTAACCTTGGGCATAGATTTCATTGAGCATAGCAAGTAAAAATAAAACATCGGTTGCTGGACGTATAAAATGATGCTCGCTTGCAATGTCAGCAGTTTCGGTACGGCGTGGATCAATCACTACTACTTTGCCATTGCGGGCTTTGATGTCTTTGAGCTTTTGGCGCATATTTGGCGCGGTCATAATACTGCCGTTCGATGCCAGCGGATTGCCACCGATGATGAGCATATACTGAGTTCGATTTACGTCAGGCACTGGGATACGCAGCATATGACCAAACAGATGCATACTAACAATATGATGCGGTAATTGATCGATCGAGGTTGCAGAAAAGCGGCTTCGTGTCTTGACACTGTTTAATAAATGCTTAATGGTCAACATACCGCCCAAATTATGGACGTTAGGATTGCCTAAATAAACACCGAAAGCATTTTGGCCGTGTTTCTTTTGTACTGACTGAATACCAGCGGCTACTTTATCGAGCGCATCATCCCAGCTGATTGTTCTCCAACCGTTAGCGGTTCTCTCTATGGGATGACACAGGCGATCTTGGTCTTCATGTAAATCTTGTAAGGCAGTTGCTTTTGGGCAAATATAACCTTTAGAAAATGGGTCATTTTTATCACCTTTAATCGATAATACCTTTGCTCCATCGTGCTTTATTTCAATACCGCACATCGCCTCGCACAGATTGCAGGTTCTAAAATGTGTTTGCTCATTCGTCTTGGTTTGTTCACTAGCCATGGTCACGCTCCCTGTGATGTTTTACTATCGCTTTCACTAACTAAATTCCGTTTTATGATATCAATCGATTCGTAAGTCTTAAAATTTTTGCGAGCTCAGCATTCATTAATTTGCTCACTAGCTACTTATTACTTGCTCATTATTGATAAAAAATCCGCCAAAAAGCCTATCAAAGTTTTTGCACAGTATGGCAATGGCTTGCTGCTGTGAATAACGTCCTTGATGACAGCCTAATATCAGCTCATGAACCTGCGCGCTCGCACTATCAACGCAGAGATAAACGTCAGATTCTTCAAAAGAACAATCGGCTGACTGCAATCCTTGGATAAATATTTTTGTCCATTCTTCACGTATGTCGGTAAACAAACTTCCCAAACCTTTATCTTCTACTCGCAAATCAAAGCGTAGACTGTCTTCGAGTAACCGTTGGAACAACCTAATATTTTGAAAGGCGGCTGTAAAAATCAGCGTCAAGCAATGCTGACAGCGCTGATTGAACGCCGCCCTAGACAGTGTTGGATAATCTCCAAGCATATCTGCCCACGCCTTACGCATCGGTGATAAATAATTGTCTTTTAATTGCCTACTCAATTCACTTTGTAGCGTCTCTACGCTGTCAAAGTGATTATAAAAACTTGGCTGAGCTATTCCCGCCCCTTTAGCGATTTTGTTCATACTCATGCCGCAAGCGCCTTCCAAGCTATAAAGCTGCAGCGCACTTTTTAATAAGGCACGACGGGTTTTGGCTTTTGCCAGCTCACGCTTCGTATCTAATCTTGTCGCGTTTACGGTATTAATTGGACTCACTGTTATTCTGTCCTCATTGTCTAAGGCTTATGATTTCAGCTATAAGCTTATAGTTATTTAAATAACAAGTCTATAATCAGATGCGTAAAAGGTTTTATTTTCCATTAATAGTTTTAGATTTAAGATTTATGAACAGATAAAAAAGGACAAAGCACTGTATAAACAGACATTTGGCTGCTGGTTTTCTTTACGTATCGCTCTGACAAAGTACTCTATCTATTACACAACTATGCCCTCCATAACAGAGGAGCGCCATTTACCATAATTAAGCAACACTACAAACATTGCTCATACAGACAGGGAGGTCTGAAATTTATATATTGGTATCACAAGTTAGCCACGGGCTAGTTGTAAAGTACTTAAAACAGTACTACATAAGCAATAACAATCATAAATAATAACTTGCTCCTAAAGCACTTTACGGTCTATAGCATTAAAATTTTTAAACCATAAACCGTAAAGAGTTGATAACTAAAATAAGGATTATAATAATGAACGAACATACGCTAAAAGGTGATTGGAAACAGATGAAAGGTACAGTTAAGCAGAAGTGGGCTGACCTAACCGATGATGATTTATTACATATCGAAGGTAGCCGTGATAAGCTCGTAGGCAAAGTCCAAGAGCGTTATGGTCACAGTAAAGATGATGCTGAGCGCGAAGTTGATGCATGGCGTACTGAAAATAAATATTAATGACCAATTTTTCTTATAGAATTTTATTATTCGTATAAATGTCTATAAGCCATTAATGGCAAAAGGTCGCATTGATTTCAATGCGACCTTTTTTGTGCTCTATAAATGATGATCCCTACCGGCTTATTGATACCAACGATAGTAATGAGACGGTATTATTATCTACGATAATAGGCATGATAGATATTTGTTGAAAAACTCTCAATGGAGAATCCTTAACACCCAGACACGATAAAACCGCATAGCAATTAATTGTTATGCGGTTTTATTGTTAACCATCCTTGTTACCCATCACCACTCTAATCGCTGCATCCTTGCAAGATATTGAGTATCTTGTGATAGCCGGGCATCCTGCCCATTTGTTCTGACTACTACTGGCATTATCTGCCTGCAGCACGGGTCATGTGTCCTTATTTCAATTGCCTTTATCATCCTGATGCTAGCGACTGAACTATTATCCTTAATACGGTCAACTCAATCCTTGAG
>NZ_DAINDI010000057.1:374-3628 GCF_036731945.1 Psychrobacter sp. | reverse complement strand
TGAGTCACATTCCCTTATGCCGTGTGTGTATAGTGTCAAATTATGCACCACGTGTTAAGTCGCGTAAGCGTCATTGAGTGTAAGCATATGCTTACGTCGATTTTAAGATAGCCAATATCTCAATCTAAGTTATTGATAAATTTAAAATAATCTTTATAAATACCCTTAATTGTTTAGTACTCCCTATATTAGTTATTAAAAGTGTTAGCGACATTTATTAAATTTAGCAACGCCCTAGTCACCTAAAGTGTCGAATGCTTACGCAACTATTTGCAAAATTTACAACTTATTAACACCAAAGACATGGAAAGATGATTTTTTAGTCTTATGATGTGTATGTAAGAAAATATTTCAGTAATAAGAAACAAATATCGACCTTGGTCATTATTTGACTAAATAGATTGGTAATTATGTACTATTAAAAGTGTACCTGATAAATAACCGTTCCTTATCCACATCACCGGCTACTCCTAGGGAGATTTTATTGTGAAAATTCTATCCGCTTTCTCATTTAAGACCGCGATATCTACGGGTCTGGCGCTGACTTTATTAGGGACGGTGGCTGGCTGCGCCGTTGTTGATCCAGGTTATGGAAATTATCCAATATATGGCGATAGTGGTGATTATGGTAATACTGATTTTAAGCGTGTCAGCCAAACGCTGCGCAATGACCTACGCCGTAAAGGTTATCAAGTGCTAGACATTCGTTCTGATAACTATCGTGGCAACCGTGCTATTACTGCCATCGCTAGAAAGAACAATCAAACCTACGAGCTTAAATATAGCTATCCAGACTTAAGACTCATCAGCTCAAATAAAAGAGGTTCCTCTAATGTTTGGCAAGATGATAGATACGATAAAGACCGTTATGATAAATACGACTATAAGAAAGATAAGTATAGAAACCATGGCAAATATAAAAATAATAAACGCTATAAAAACGATGATATCGAAGACAGTATCAAACGTGATTCTCGTTACCCAGCCATTAAACAGCGCGCCGTCAATAAGGTAAGGTCAATGGGATACCGTGTGGAAGACATTGAATTTGAAGAAAGATTGAAGCCAAACGCGGCTCACAAGAATATGAGATTTTACTTGGCTATCCAAACTTGAATGTGATTAAGATTGATAAAGATTGATATAAACATCGTTTAAAATTTTGTATAAATATTTTATGCCACGCATAAGAGTAGCCGTAAATAAAATAGGTATAAATGGATGAGATAAAGATTTTGGCATCGTTGATGACTTGATGCCCTTGGTCAAATAAGCCAGCCCTTGGTTTATTTGACCATTTTTTTATTGTGTCGTTTCCAGCATAGAACCTTGCTTATATAGACGAGTTACCAATGCCTTTAATAGCATGAGAGGATATTATGAAAAAATATACGTTATTAAAAACCACGGCGGCGAGCAGTATGATTGCCGCGTTACTGTCCATAACGACTGGCTGCGTCACCGCGCCCGGCTACAATGCTTATGGCGACCTTTATGAAGACATTTACAAAGACACTAAAATCTATAAGAAACACAAGAAAACCATCAAGTCTCTTGATAAAGAGCTTTATCAGCCTGCTATCGAGCAGCGCGCGGCCAATCAGGTCAGCAATATGGGTTATCGGGTCAAAGACGTCAAATACAAAAAAGGCGACAGTAAAATAAAAGTAAAAGCTCGCCGCGGCAGTAAAGACTATAAAATCGAGCTTGATTATCCAAGCTACAACGTCATTAAAATCAAAGAAGACTGATAATTTCTGATAATAAATTTAAGATATTAAAAGTCTAATACTTCAATCACATCATAAGCAGGCGTTTCATAAGGATGCGTCTGCTTTAATGCTTCAATCACTGGTTTAATATGTGCGTCGGCTACCACCATCTCCACGCGCCACTCTATAACCGTTTCAAGTGTATCCTGCGCGCCAATATGCGGCTGACTGCCTGCTAATGGCATGAACTGACCGCTGCCCCGCACTTGCCAGCAGCATTGTTCATAGTTACCAATCTTGCCAGCACCCGCCGTAAATAAGGCAGTTTTTACTTGCTCTAGCGCTTCATTGGGAATAAAAACTGTCAATTTATACATCGCTTACCCCTTTCATGCTCTTTAAAAAATTACTAACAATTCTAGATTGACTATTTTTTGGACAGTGAAGGATGGTCGGTCCAAACATAGCGCAGTAACCAGTCTTTTGCCGCGCCCGCATAATCAATGCCAATACGTGGTCGCAGGAATACTGGCGGCTCGCAACCATCGTCCTCAACCCAAAGCCCTGACGCGGGCGTGATAGGCGCACCATATAACTCGCGGTCGATTTGCAGCCTTTTGGTCAGTTTGCCAGGACCTGCAAATTGCTTGGGATCGGTTAGCTGCTTATCAGCGCTCAGTAATTGCTCATCAATTAAGCGCGCGCTATCGTCTGTCAAAAACCCTGCCCGTATTAATACTGCTTCTGGCGACTCTGCCGTTCCGCTCACCAAATTGAGCATATGATGAATACCATAGGTCAGATAGACATAGAACACCCCGCCCTCGCTATACATAACCTCTGTACGCGGCGTGCGCGTGCCAGCATGCGCATGACAAGCGGCATCACCTTCACCAATGTAGGCTTCGGTTTCTGAGATGCGCATCCGTAGGGTTTTTTGCTTACCATCGATATCGATTAGCTGTCGGCATAAAACTTTGCCAATTAAATCTGCCGCTACCACACAGGTCGGGCGGACAAACCAGCTAGGTTCTAAAACCGTGGATTGAGTATCAGATAATTTGGACGATAACATCAAGGGCGACCTTTTTTATAACGGCATTTAACTATCAACGATATAAATTTAGCATAAAAAACTACGTAAGGCGGCTAAGCGTTAGACCTTATTACCTATTGCAACTGTTGCTATACAGACAGTTAACTCATTCTAATAGTAAGCTTAAAACTCGCCAACCAATTTTAAAGTTAAAAAACTAAAAACATCCAACACTAAAAAATACAATCAAAAGGATATAACAATGACTAACTCTAATACTAACAATGATAAGCAGCAAAATAACGATAGCAATAAAAATGCTAGCGAAAAAGATACGAATAAAAACGCAGCTATGAAAGATAACAACACTAATAATGCATCCAAAGACAACGCTACTAATGATTCAAAGGACAACGCCTCAAAAGATAGTCAGTCTAAGACAGACGATAACAGTAAAAACGACAGGGAAAACAATCAGTCACAGATTAAAAACAGCAAAGACGACA
>NZ_DAINDI010000057.1:0-237 GCF_036731945.1 Psychrobacter sp. | reverse complement strand
ACCAAAAAAGACGATCAATCAGACGCCAAAAACGACGGTAAAAATGGCGATGATTCTGATAAGAAAGACAAAGATAGTAAAGATGATGACTCTAAATCTAGCGAAGACAAAGAATCTTCTTTAAAGGACACTGCTACCACTAAAGCTAAAGAAGTGGTTGGCACATTAGCGGACAAAGCTGCCGATGCGATGGAAATGGCTGCTAAAAAAATTAAAGAAGCGCGTAAAGACAAATAA
>NZ_DAINDI010000056.1:9506-20902 GCF_036731945.1 Psychrobacter sp. | reverse complement strand
GTTAGGTATAAAGCTGTTAGGTATAAATCTTATGCAACGATTGATGCTTACAACATCAATGATCTTTATTCATATAATCATTTAGTCATCTATAAAATAAGTGAGCGTTTAATGATAAACGCGCGTGCCTTCATTTTCGCCCATAATGACGTTTAATAACGCATTAGGCTTGGTCATATCAAATACTTGTAGCGGGACGTTGTGCTCACGGCATAAAGCAATCGCTGTTAAATCCATGACGCCAAGTTTTTGCTCGAGCACTTCATCAAAGGTTAAGCCGTCATATTTTTTGGCATCAGCATGGAGGCTTGGATCTTTATCGTAAACGCCATCTACTTTGGTGGCTTTTAAAATTAAGCCCGCTTCGATTTCGATACCACGCAGGCAAGCGGCGGTATCAGTGGTAAAGAACGGATTGCCCGTGCCCGCGACAAAAATACACACTTCGCCATTTTTAAGATAACGAATGGCATTACGGCTACTATAGCTTTCAGTGACTTCGCCAATTGGCAGTGCTGACATCAAACGCGTTTTAATATTACGGCGCTCAAGGGCATCACGCATGGCCAAACCATTCATCACAGTGGCTAGCATACCCATTTGATCACCAGTGACACGGCCGACCAAGCCTTCTTGTTGCAACTGGGCACCGCGATACAAGTTACCACCGCCGACGACGATACCGACTTGCACCCCAAGTCCGCGTAAGTGGGCGATAGACAAGCTCATCTTATCGAGCACTTCGGTATCAATCCCCATCTCTTTGCCACCAGCTAAGGCTTCGCCAGAAAGTTTTAGCAAGATACGAGAGTAACGCGGGTTTTTGTCAGACATGAGGTCACCTTGTTAACATGAAATTATAATGAAAGTAAGCGGTAAAACACAAATTGCATTGGACTTTTACTTACCCTTTCAAATTATCCTAAATGGCATAATGGCGCCAAAAACAATGTCAAATAGGTAAAAAGCCAAATTGCGCTAATTGTAGCAAAAACTGCCCACGATTGGGCAACTTTCACTCGGTTATCGTTGTGGCTCTCTAACCTTTATAACTGGCAAACAAATCATATTCGCTGGCGTCATCGATCGTGACGGTTAGGAATTGTCCAACTTTGACTTGCGCAGTGATATCATCGACGTAAACGTGACCGTCAATCTCAGGCGCATCAGCATAACTACGACAAATCGCGATGCCTTCTTCTTCATCAATCTCATCGACCAATACCATCAAGGTTTTACCGACTTTTTCTTGCAGCTTTTGTGCCGAAATCTCTTGTTGTAGTGTCATCAAACGCTCATAGCGTTCTTGCTTAATGTTTTCAGGTACATGATTTGGCAAATCATTGGCGACCGCACCTTCGACTTCTGAATACGTAAAAGCACCGACGCGATCAAGGCGCGCCTCGACCAGCCAATCAAGCAAGCACTGAAAATCTTCTTCAGTCTCGCCTGGGAAACCAACGACGAAGGTTGAACGAATAACAATATCAGGGCAAATCTCACGCCACACTTTGATACGCGCCAAAGTATTTTCGCTATGCGCCGGACGTTTCATCGCTTTTAAAATACTGTGGCTAGCATGTTGGAATGGAATATCAAGATAAGGCAGTAGTTTTTTCTCGCCCATCAGCTCAACCACTTTATCGACATGCGGATAAGGATAAACATAGTGCAGGCGTACCCAAATACCCAAATCATTTAACGCTTGGCATAAGTCATAAAATTTCGACTTTAGCGGCATGCCATTCCAAAAGCTGGTTTTATATTTTAAATCCAGCCCATAAGCAGACGTATCTTGTGAGATAATCAGCAGCTCTTTCACGCCAGCGTTTTTCAGCGCCATTGCTTCATTCATCACGCTATCAATCGGCCGCGAAACCAAATCGCCGCGCAAGCTTGGAATGATGCAAAAAGTACAGCGATGGTTGCAGCCTTCTGATATTTTAAGGTACGCATAATGACTGGGGGTTAATTTTATCCCCGCCTCATTAATCAAATCTATTTTTGGATCATAGTTGCTATCCATATCGCGCTTAGGTTTGGGCACATGCTGCGAGACGGCAGTAATTACCTCATCATAAGCATGCGCACCGGTGACCGATAGCACAGCTGGGTGCATGGCACGGATTTTATCAGCCTCTTTACCCAAGCAGCCGGTGACAATCACTTTGCCGTTTTTACTAATCGCTTCCCCGATGGCATCCAAGGATTCTTGCACGGCCGACTCAATAAAACCGCAAGTATTGACCACAACCAAGTCTGCGCCTTCATAATCGCTGGCAACTTGATAGCCGTCACGACTAAGCTCGGTGATAATGCGCTCACTATCGACCAGTGCCTTTGGACAGCCAAGCGATACAAAGCCAATCTTTGGCGCAGCGTTCACGGGCGCGTCAATCGTCGCTGAATTGGCTAACGTCACATCGCTACTTTGCTCAATACTACGGTTTTGATTGTGGTTGGCCTTATGGTGGTAAGGCTGGTTAGTGTTTGCTTGACTGACATCTGCCTAACTGCTTTCTCGCGCTATATTTGGCTTTGCAGGATTAAAAATAGTGGCAGTGTTTTTTGGCATAGAAGCTGATGAGGCAGAAGCTGACGATGTAGAAACTGATGAGGTGGTAACAGTCGTATTAAGCGACTCGGTAGAAGTGTTGGGCATGGCTGACCTTGCTAGAGATAAATTGGCTGTGCGCATTGTACGTTTTTTTTGTGATAATCGCCAGTTTTGCCGCGCTAGTGTGTTGATTTATGGTTAAATATTATTCCCAGTATCGCTTAATTTTAGGCATTATCCATGACGGCTGATTTGTCCATTGCCAAACCTAACCCAGATTCGACGTTTATATTACAGCATTTATTTACCGCTATTTTATGCGTTGATGAAGCGCTGACTGTTACCTGGCTAAATGCGCAAGCCGAGCAGCTGCTTGCCGTTAGCAGCGGACGTTTGCGAGGCCAGTCAATCTTGACCCTGCTTGCGCCCGATGAATTCATGTTAAAAGACAGTTTTATTATTAATAATCGAGAAGATAAGACCTGCGCGTTGACGGAGCGCTTTAGTCAAGCAAAACACTATCAACAGCCGTTTATTGATCATGATCACCTTATACACACCCAGCTAAACGGCGGACTGACGTTATCTGTGGATTATAGCGTGACGCCCGTTATCGATGAGCAGCAGTCTTATTTTATTATAGAGATGTGGGGCAAAGACCGGCAAAGTCGTATTTCAGAAGAACAGCGCCAGCAGCAGCAATATAGCGTCGCACGTCATATGTTACGCTCGGTCGCCCATGAAATTAAAAATCCATTGGCAGGTATTCGCGGGGCGGCACAATTATTACAGCGGCAATTTATTAAGTTTAATGAATTTTCTGCTATTGTGAATGAAAATTTGAATGTAGCGGATGAAAATAACCTGAAAAAGAATGCGGCAAAGCTGCGGAGTTATACCGATATTATCATTTCAGAAACCGATCGTCTGACCCAGTTGATTGGGCAGCTTCTTGGCTCTCATCAATTGCCAAACTGGCAAATGCTCAATATCCATGAACCGCTAGAGCATGTTTTGGCTTTAATCATTCATCAATATCCAGACGTGGTGCTACAACGTGATTATGATTTATCGTTACCTGAGTTATGCGCGGATAAAGATCAATTAATCCAAGTGTTTTTAAACCTGATGAATAATGCTTGCGAATCGATGACTGAGTTTGAGCAAACACTGCAGCAGAAAGCTTCAACTATCTCTAGTCAACTATCATCAGATATTGCGCAGAAACACTCTGATATTAATGATAACTATCAACCTAAGCTGCATATCCAAACGCGGGTTGTTTTTCAGCATACCATCGGTAGCCTGCAGCACAAACAAGTCTTGCAAATCACCATTACCGATAACGGCTCGGGGATAGACGACGCATTAATCGGTCAGATATTTTTCCCGATGGTGACCAACCGCGCAGCTGGTACAGGTCTAGGTTTATCCATCGTCCAAGATATCATCAGCCGCCATCATGGTATGATTGACGTCATCTCAAAGCAAGCGCAAGGTTTTAGCGGCAGTTTTAAAAGTCATTATCAGCACAATCAAACCCGCTTTACCCTCTACCTGCCTTTTTCTCAGCCAAGCGCTGACCGTTAAGGCTAAGATTTTATATTCATTTTCCATTTCTCACTGCTTATTAGGCCAAACCCATGACTCAGTATAATGACACGAAATACCTTACAAGCAATGAGCAAATTCCTATGGTTACTGTGGGTAATAATCCTGCTGCTACTCCTGCGACGTTATGGCTTATCGATGATGATGCGGCGCTGCGCTTGATATTGGCAGATACCTTTGAAGAGGCAGGCTTAACGGTTATTAGCTTTACCCAAGCGCAAGCAGCGTGGACGCGCCTAAACGATATCTTGCAACAGCATGAAGCAGCCGACCAGCTACCAGATGTGATATTGACCGATATTCGTATGCCAATGATGGACGGTCTGTCATTTAGTGATTGGGTACATCAGCATTTTCCTACGCTACCGATTGTGATTATGACCGCGCATTCCGACCTGAGCTCTGCTATTAATAGCTATCAAACTGGCGCGTTTGAATATCTGCCTAAACCCTTTGATTTAGATGAAGCGGTTGCTACAATTTATAAAGCCATTAATTATCAGCCGAATTTAGTAATAGCAAGTCATGCAGATTATCCTGCCCACAAAGACAAGAAGAAAACTAACCAGAAAGACAGCAAGAAAACCAAAACGACCACCGAACTTAAATCTAAACCTAAACCTAAAAACCCAACAGGTAGCGATATCAATAACAATCCGAGCGGTATCATCGGTCAATCACAAGCGATGCAAACGGTATTTCGCGCGATTGGACGCTTGGCACACTCTCCTATTACCGTTTTAATTACTGGTGAATCAGGCACAGGTAAAGAGCTGGTGGCAGGCGCGCTTCATGCGCATTCTCCAAGGGCGCAGCAACCTTTTATCGCGTTGAATATGGCCGCTATTCCGCATGACTTGATTGAGTCTGAATTGTTTGGTCACGAAAAAGGCGCTTTTACTGGCGCAACGACGACGCGGCAAGGTCGGTTTGAGCAAGCGGACGGCGGCACGCTATTTTTAGACGAAATCGGCGATATGCCGTACAGTACCCAGACGCGACTGCTGCGCGTATTGGCCAACGGTGAGTTTTTTCGCGTCGGCGGACAGCAGCCGGTCAAAGTCAATGTACGCATCATTGCCGCTACCCACCAAAACTTAGAAGAATTGGTCAAACAAGGCAAATTTCGTGAAGATTTATTTTATCGCCTTAATGTGATTCGTATGCCCTTGCCGCCCTTACGGACGCGCCCTGAAGACATTCCTGCATTAGCAAACTACTTTATGCAGCGCGCCGCCAACCAATTAAATAGCGCCGAAAAGCAGCTGCATCCTACCACGCTTCAGATGATGCAATCTTTTGCGTGGCGCGGTAATGTCCGTCAACTTGAAAACGTTTGCCTTTGGCTGACGGTAATGACCACGGGCGACATCGTTATGATTGAGGATTTGCCGCCAGAGCTGCTAGACAATATTGCCCCTAATGTAGAGCAACAAAGCAATGCGGCATATCACGTGCATCAAAACTTGCAAAACAGCCAGAACAGTCAACTGACCCAAACGAATGATAAGCAAAGCTGGCAGCAAGCGTTGGCTATATGGGCGAAGCAATCTCTGCAAACGGGTGAAACCGATATTTTACAAACCGCAACGCCAGAGTTTGAACGTGTATTGCTTAAAGCTGCTCTCAATCATAGCGGCGGTAAAAAGATAGCCGCCGCCAACTTACTGGGTTGGGGGCGCAATACTTTGACCCGCAAATTACAGCAATTAGAGATGACAGCAGCAGAGAAAAATAATGATAATTAAAGCCATCAGTCGCTGAAATAAAAACCAGCAATATCAAATATTTATGAAATTTAGCAAAAATAATTGCTAAATAATTAAAAAAAATCGCAAATAGGGGTTGCCAAACGATTCAAACTCTATATAATAGCCAACCACTGAGACGCACTACCGAATCAGTTAACTATCTCGATGGCATTTGAATTTAACTGCCTTTGATGATAGAGTAACGAAAATGGGGCTGTGGCGAAATTGGTAGACGCACCAGATTTAGGTTCTGGCGCCGCAAGGTGTGAGAGTTCGAGTCTCTCCAGCCCCACCATTTTCGGATAGTACATCTTAGACCAAATATTAAAACCTGCTTTTTAGCAGGTTTTTTTGTGTCTAGCATTTAGCGTTCATGATTATAACCTTTCTAAATCCATCACGATTTCTTCCATACTTTGATAACGTTTTTCAATTCTCTTCGCCAACGCTTTATTGATGATACGTTGATAGCGACTATACTCTAACGGCAATGTTGCGATTGGCTGTTGGCAATGCTGAGTCGCCCATTCTCTTAACGGCGCACCACTCGGATTATCAATCTTAAACGGTCGCTCGCCTGCCAATATTTCATATAGCATTATCCCAAACGCATAAATATCACTTTGCAGCGTTGCGCCCTGTACTTGCCAGCGTTCAGGGGCAAGGTAAGCGGGCGTGCCAGCATTGTTTTCCGTACTATTTTTCTTATTTATTTGAGTAATACCATTATTAGTGGGTTCTGCCAAAGCAAAATCAGTCAATAATAAATTAGGTACGATACCGCCGATAGCCGTATGATTTGGTATGAAACCCTCTAGTAATAAGTTACTCGGCTTAATATCATTATGCAGCCAACCTATGTGATGCAAATTGGCAATAAGTTTTGCTGCTTGAATGATTAATTGCTGCTTTTGCTCGGCAGTCAGGCTTTGTTTCAAATAGCGCGCGACACTGCCGTTGGCATAATTTGGCATAACAAGAATGGTGAGTGTTTGACTGTTATTTAATACTTGTAGCTGTAAATGATGAGTGGCTAATAGCGGCGCAGCGATAGAAGAAAATCTACCCTGATGGTTCGAGAGATGATTGATAGTTTTTACAACCTCAGCTTCATAAGATAAATCAGATACGTTTCGATGAGCATCTGTACTTAATTGCCATTTCATCATGACCTCGCCAAACTGGGGATGTTTGGCGCGTGTTAAACCTTGATATTCAAGCGCATTAGTGACACCCTGCTGACTGATACGCTGATGTACTATCTTATTATACTGCAAGTCTAAAAATTCCGCCGTCAGCGCTGGCAGGATTTGCTGCATATCCGTTTGCAACGTTTGTTTTGCCAAGTCTTGCTTTGGCTTTGCTTGAATTGCAGCTTGATTACTGGCACTATTTTTCATGATAAGTGCTGCCTTGATGTATGTACTTGATATATGTAATAGGCAATCTGCCATTTTCATGATTATAA
The DNA here is from genome assembly GCF_036731945.1 of Psychrobacter sp. Taxonomy (GTDB): domain Bacteria; phylum Pseudomonadota; class Gammaproteobacteria; order Pseudomonadales; family Moraxellaceae; genus Psychrobacter. Next base: position 13,515 of record NZ_DAINDI010000056.1, on the reverse strand, counting down.
GTAACTAAATTATAAGCGACCCAGTATTATGCCCCAATCTACCACACCCGTTATGAATTATGCTCTACCCGACTATCTATTGGATTTGCTTGGCCAGTATTTGCAAGAGCAGGTCACCCCAACTATCGAGATTGATCCTGCCCAGCTGGCTTATCGCTGGGTTGGCGGTCAACAAGGGCACCTGGAGCCGTTGGCAGTGAATTTGTTTTTAAGTTTAGATGACTTGCATGGTATCGATACGCAGAAGGCAAAACTGGTACAAAATACGCGCCAGTTTTTAAAGGGCTATCCTGCCAATCACGTCCTGATGACAGGCACACGCGGCGCTGGCAAGTCATCACTGATTCGGGCACTGCTACAAGCCTATCATAGCGAAGGGCTACGTATTATCGAAATCGCTCGTGATGACCTGCGGATGCTTGATAAGATACGCGCTGCGATTAATGCGCTGCCGACGGACTGTGGTTGCCGTTATGTGGTGTACTGTGATGACTTGGCGTTTAACGGTCAAGATGAAAGTTACCGGACGCTAAAAAGTGTATTAGACGGCGCGCTAGACTCCGAGCAAGATAAGCTACTCGTCTATGCCACCAGTAACCGCCGTCATCTTTTGCCGCAGCTGATGAAAGACAATGTCAATATTTATAATGGTCAGACTGACGAGGTCAACCCTTATGAAACCATTGATGAAACGGTCTCGTTGTCTGATCGCTTTGGCTTATGGTTGTCCTTTCACCCGATGGATCAAAACACGTATTTACATATTGTGCGCCATTATTTATCACTTTCACCAAACCGCAATCTAGATAATGCGAATGACGTTAAAGAAAGTAATCATCATGAAGCGGAAAATAATACGCTACCTGATAACATCAGAACAGCAGCGTTACGCTGGGCATCAGAGCGTGGCGGCCGCTCGGGGCGTGTGGCATATCAATTTAGCCGCTACTGGATAGGACAGACACAATTGGCAGCTGAGGACAATCAGTCTTAAACACTGGCTACAAGTCATTAATGATGGTCGCGTGCAGAGCCTAGATACTGTACGCGACTCCCCTCTTCATCGCTTACTAAGTCAGCTGCGCCATTCACCATATATTGATCAAAGTCAGCGGCTAACCATAGATTACCTTGATAAGCACGTTGGGCATCCAAGCGGATATGCGCCATATTGGTTGTATCACTATGAGGATTATCAAAGCTTTGATAACGGGCGCTAAAATGGGTCAAAATTAAATTTTTAACGCTGTTCTCTTGAGCAAATTGACCGACCGATTGCGCGCTACTATGCATCGGATCAAAGTCTGGGTTTTTTGCCTGAATCTTATGTAACACCTCATGAGTATATGTGGCTTCGTGTACCAATAAATCGGCATCGACTACCGCAGCACTTAGGCACTCTGGCGTATCGTTATCGCCCGCCACCACAACCTTTGTGCGCTGACTATTATTATCGACGTAATCGGCTGAATAAAGCGTGCGTCCGTCTTCGGTCACAACATCTTTGCCTTGCTGCAAATTGCCCCACAGCGCGCTTGCTGGCATGCCATCGGCTATCAATTTATCGGTATTCAACGTACGGCGGCTGATAGTTTGGGTGATGGCAAAACCATAAGAGGCCACGCGATGCGATAAAGGATGAATATCTATCGTCAGCTGCTGCTGATTGTCTAGTGTAGTCGTTACTTGAGTTTTATTTCCCTCCTCTGATTCAGAGAGCAAATCTTCAATTGCCATAAAATTAATAACAAATGGAAAATATAGCTCTGTCGTCAAAGTTACCGCTTCAAGCAACGTAGCGATTGCTTTTGGCGCAACGATGATTAACGGCTCACGGCGACCTGACATTGCCGCACTCGCCAGCAGCCCTGGCAGACCATAACAATGGTCGCCATGCACATGAGTGATGCAAATGACTTGGAGCTGATGTAAAGATAACTTAGTATGTAAGAGCTGCTGCTGGGTGCCTTCGCCGCAGTCAACCAACACCCAAGGCCGCGATTTTTTAGATTGAGTCGCGTTTTGGGTGTTTGATGCATAGGGGTTAAGAGACTCAACAGCTAATGCGGTGACATTACGCTGCTTGGTCGGCACGCCCGCTGAGGTGCCCAGAAAGGTAAGCTTTAACATAGGCAAACTCTTTTATTTAAATACGTATTTTATAGCGACGTTTTTATAGCCATGTTTTTATAAAGACGACTTTATAAAGACGACTTTATAAAGACTGGCATAGCATGGTTCTTTGACCCTCAATCATTTGCCCACCATTGGCCGTACATTCATTGACCATATTGGATTCATAGGATTTCCAGCCACCATAAAAGCTCGCAAGACATAGAAGTACTACCAGCAGCTTTTGTGACCACGCTTTGATAGAGACTTGCTGGCTATTTTTATTTTCTTCAGCAGCATTTATAGTTGGTTCCGTAGTTAAGCTTGTATCAGCATTGCTATGCCGGTTGTTCGATTTATTGAGATCTGTCATTTTTTATCCTAAAAAAGGTTTTGTCTATAAATAAACAAAACCTTTATTTTAATATGAATTCAGTCATTTATTAATGATGAAATGTGCTGCATCTAAAATTTTAAACGTCCACCTTTTTCTTCTGCGCGTTTAAAGGCGTCGCGCTCTTCACAGCGTTTTAGCCAGTTTAAGATATTGGCGTATTTACTGCTATCTAAACCTGCTCCCGCATTGGCACCGACGACCGCAAGATGCATCTGTATATCAGCGGCACTGAACTCTGCGCCTGCAAACCAATGATTATCTTGCAGATGTTGCTCCATCATGGCCAGCATTGTATCCAAACTTTTGCTAATCATGCTTTTTTCCACCTGATTGCGAATGCTTTTGCTCACAGGTTTGATCAGCATCGGCGATTGCTCAACTACTTTGGTAAAGACCAGACGCATGACCAATGGCGGCATGAGTGATGCTTCTGCAAAATGTAGCCAAAACGTATAAGCATCCCATGCCGCTTCATTGTCATCAGCAGGCTTAAATTGATGTTCTTTATCATAATGCTTAAGCAAGTACTCAATGATAAATCCCGACTCGACGAGCGCACGGTCGTTTACCTCTAATATGGGCGCATGACCGAGCGGATGTACTTGTTTTAAGCTGTCTGGGGCGCGGTAAGCTTTATTACGCTCATAACAGGTTAATTTATAATCGAGTCCAAGCTCTTCTAATAGCCATAAAATACGAAACGAGCGTGAATTTGCTAAATGATGAAGATGTAACATAAACCATCCTAGTTATAATGTGAATAAGCGATAATTTTAAATAAGACATATATTAATAAGCTACGCCTGCCTTCAGACTTCATTTTTGTAACTCGTCAAGCATCATTGAGCAAGGCGACCTTATTGTCGATAATAGCGCAATTAATCGTCCTTTAATACAGAAACTATGTAGAGTAATAAGGAAAATATAATGAAAAACTATGCCTGCTAAGTTTAATTTATTTTCTTTGCAAGACAACCTTATTCGGCGTGTAGTTCTTCGATTTTGCGCGTCATCTTGTCAATTTTTTGCTGATATTTTCTAATTTTACGAAAGCGATGCGCAATCAAGACCCCTTTGATACGGCGATTTTTTAGGCGGCGGCGCGGCGGGAAGCTGCCGACTTGTGGCTCATTGTACGCTTGCAGGCGGTCATGACGCTTACGTGCCAAATAGCCAAGCGCACTATCAGCAATCATAATCAGCAGCGCGATGACAATCATGCCATACATAAACAGCGAGCCGCCGTCATTGATACTTTGGTGCAAAATAGTGATGGAAAAAATAAATAAAAATATCGGCTCAAGGTAGCATAAAGTACCAAATAGCGACACGGGTAGCTTTTGGCTGGCAACCATGGTCAGCGCCATCGCCGCCGTACTAATAATACCGAGTAGCGGCAATAGATACCAAAACTTATCGGTCGCGAACGCCAGCTCAAAACCACCGCTTAAGTATAATACCACCAACACCACCGGCGTTAATAACACCAAATCCGAGATA
>NZ_DAINDI010000056.1:0-9496 GCF_036731945.1 Psychrobacter sp. | reverse complement strand
GGCGGATAACCCAAACAGACAAATAAAGTCGCCCAAGAAATGCTGCCATATTGCCACACATCGTAGCCAATACCGAGCGCCGCACAAATGGTCGCAAGCCATTGCAGCAAGCTCATGTCTTCATTATAAAAAAAGCGCCCCACGACAATCATAATCATCGGGTATAAAAAGTAACCTAATGTCACCTCCAATCCTAAATCATTGACCGGCGCCCACATAAATATCCAGATTTGCGCACCCAAAATCGGCGTAGGAATAATAAATAAAAACCACTCTTTGGCCGTCTTTAAGGTTTTTAGATAATCAAAAATATGCTGCCATTGTTTCAGCGCACTGACCAGTAACACCAAACTGAGTAGCATCATCAGTACGCGCCAAGCAGCGACTTGCGTCCCTGATAACGGCTGCATCAACAGACCAAATAAAAACAAACCTGCATATAAAAAATTTGCGGCGACTGCAACGATGGTGCCCTGCGATGTCTGATTGGTGAGGAGCATAACAACTGCCTTTAAAAATAAGCGCACGTCCTTGGCAATTTTGAAAAAAAACAAAAGCCTCAGACGCGAACGTCGGAGGCCTTTTGTCTATCAGCTCTATTGTTGATAGAAATTTTTATCTATCCTGTCACTAAATAAAATTAAGATAAACGCTTGTGTATCTCATGCTCAGCATTATGTCAAAGTCGACATAGATACGCAATACATTGGCCTAACCCGTCTATTCATTTAAAAATCCAGTTTATTCATTTGCCATACATGTGAAGATTTATTTACTATCAAGCTGCTCGATTTTACGCTGTATGCTATCGAGCTTCCTTTGATAACGACGCATCTTACGGAAACGATGCGCAGCTAACACCCCATCAATACGGTAATTTATCAAGCGGCGACGCGGCGGAAAACCGCCCACTTGTGGTTCGCGGTAGCCGTGCAAATGGTTGTCGCGGCGGCGACGAAGATAACCCATCACACTATCAGCAATCATAATAAATAGCGCCAGCGTAATCATGCTGTACATAAATAACGAGCCGCCTTCATCAATGCTTTGGTTTAAAACGGTAATGGATAACACAAATAACAGCATCGGTTCTACATAACTTAGGGCACCAAATAACGAGACAGGTAATTTACTACTCGCAATCATGGTCAGTGACATCGCAAGCGCACTAAATGCGCCAAGCAGTGGCAATAAATACCAAAACTTCATGTTTTGTGCTGCCACGCTAAAGCCGCCACTGCTGTATAGCATAATGAGTACCACCGGCGTCAGCAAGGTCAAATCTGACAACAAACCAGTAATCGGAGGTACAGCAAGCTTACGCCGCAGCAGATAATAAGGTGGATAACCCAAACAGACAAACAAAGTTACCCAAGATATGGTGCCATATTGCAAGATGTCATGACCGATACCTAAAGCGGCCAACAGTGCCGCTAACCACTGTAGCGCGCTCATATGCTCATGGTAAAAAAAGCGCCCCAGTATGATCATCACCAGCGGCAATAAAAAATAACCCAAAGTGACGTCAAGACCAAAGCCATTGACCGGTGCCCACATAAATAGCCAAATTTGCCCACCCAAAATCGGCGTCGGCAAGATAAATATCAGCCATTCTTTTGGTGTTTTTAAGGTTTTTAAATAGTCAAAGACATGTTGCCATTGCTTAGTAAAACTGACCAATATAAGCAAACTCAACAGCATCATCAATATGCGCCATGATGCTACCTGCGTCCCTGACAATGGCAGCATAAATAGCCCAAACAAAAACATCATCGAGAATAAAAAACTCGATGATATTGCGGCTAACGTTCCTTGAAAAGTTTGATTGGTCGTAAGCATAACAACGGCCTTAAAAAATAGCGCTTAATAGATATTATTTATCATGATTTTATAGAAGCTAAGCATGCAAAGTTAAAGGTTAAAAAACACGCTATAAGAATAAACAGCGCTCAGAAAAAAGCCTCCAACGATGACGTCAGAGGCTTTTTCTAGAGCAGTATAACTCACTAAACTAAAAAGCTAACAACTGATATGATTACTCGTCATCGTCGGTGTTTTCATCTACGGTATCATTCGATGTTTCGTCATCTAACGTATAGTCATTAGCAATATCGATAACATCATTGATATCGGTCGTCGCGCTGTTGCCAGTTTCGGTATCAATATCGATTTGTTCTTGACCCTCTACGCCAAAGGTACCATCTTCTTTCATCGCCTCGACCAACTCATCGTCGCCCTCTTCGTTCTCAACGCACGCCATGGCCACCAGTTTTTCATCTTTTGACAGACGAATCAAGGTAACGCCTTGGGTATTACGGCCCGAGCTTGCCACTTGTTCTACCGGCGTACGAACCAGCGTGCCTTTATCCGAGATTAAGATAATATCGTCTTCAGGCTCAACTTTGGTCGCACGAACCAAGGCGCCATTACGGGCGCTGGTTTTGATAGCAATGACACCGCCACCGCCGCGATTTTGGGTATTGAATTCATCGACAAAGGTACGTTTACCAAAGCCATTTTCACAAGCAATGAGGATTTCGCGCACATCATCTTCGATAACCACCAGCGATTTGATAAATTCATCGGCTGCCAGACGCATACCGCGCACACCTTTAGCGGTACGGCCCATGACGCGCGCATCGTTTTCATCAAAACGAATGGCTTTACCGCTCGAAGCAAATAGCATCACTTCTTGACTGCCATTGGTAATACGGGCACTGACCAATTTATCATCATCTTCTAGGCCAACGGCAATCAAACCATTCGAGCGAATATTGGCAAACTGCTCAAGCTCAACACGCTTAACCGTACCATTTGCGGTGGCAAAGAAGACAAAATGCCCGCTCACATCCGCGGTATTTTGCGGTATTGGCAATATCGTGGTGACCGTTTCATCAGCATTTAAGCCGATCAAATTCACTAACGGACGACCACGCGAACCGCGGCTGGCAATCGGCACTTCAAAACCACGTAAGCTAAACACTCGGCCTGTGTCAGTGAAACACAATACCGTTGCGTGCGTTGAGGTCACGACTAAATGATCAATCACATCGTCTTCTTTCATCGCGGTTGCAGATTTGCCTTTGCCGCCACGTTTTTGCGCCACATAATCGTCAATTGGCTGCGTTTTTGCATAGCCCGTACGCGACACTGTCATCACAACGGTTTGCTCTGGGATCAGATCTTCACGATTAAAGTCCATACGGGAATCAATGATATCGGTGCGGCGCTCATCACCGAAGTTTTCACGAATCTCAATCATCTCATCAGAGATAATGGTCATTAATTTATCAAAATCACCAAGGATCGACTCTAAATGAGCAATTTCACGCAGCAAATCTTGATATTCTTCGGTCAATTTATCTTGCTCAAGACCCGTCAGACGATGCAGCTGCATGTCTAAAATGGCATTGACCTGCTCAAGTGATAAGCGATAGCTTTCTTGATTGTCAATCAGACCAAACGGCGCTTTTGGATCTTCGCCTTCGATAAATTCAGGACGTACCGACTGGCTACCTGCCGCAGTTAGCATCGCTACCACACTACCTGAACCCCACGTGTTATTCAATAAGTTTTCACGAGCAAGACCACGGTTTTCAGAGGCTTTAATCGTCGCAATAATCTCATCAATATTGGCTAGGGCAACGGTTAAGCCTTCAAGCAAATGACCACGAACGCGAGCTTTATTAAGCTCAAAAATGGTACGACGCGTCACCACTTCTTGGCGGTGACGGACAAAGGCAGCAATTAGCTGACGCAAAGTCAACAGCTTTGGCTGACCGTTATCGAGCGCCACCATATTGATACTAAAGCTAGATTCGAGCGGCGTTTGCAAGAATAAATTATTAACAATCACTTCTGCCGTTTCACCGCGGCGCAAATCGATAGCGATACGCATACCGTCTTTATCAGACTCGTCACGAATTTCAGTAATACCTTCGATTTTTTTATCGCGTACCAGCTCAGCAATACGCTCAATCAACTTGGCTTTATTTGTCTGATAAGGCACTTCGGTAAAAACAATGCGCTCACGGTCACGGTTGACGCCCGTGTCGCTCATTGGCTCAATGATATAGCGACCGCGTACATGCAAACGCCCTTTACCCGTGCGATAAGCGTCTAAAATACCCGCCCGACCATAAATAACACCGCCAGTAGGAAAGTCAGGGCCAGATATATGCGACATCAACTCTTCGGCTGATATTTGCGGGTTTTCAGCATACGCTAAGCAGGCATTAATCACCTCTGTCAGGTTGTGCGGTGCCATATTGGTCGCCATACCAACCGCAATACCGGTTGCGCCATTGACCAATAAGTTTGGAATACGTGCAGGCAAGACGCTTGGCATACGCTCAGAGCCATCGTAGTTGTCTTCCCAATCGACCGTATCTTTATCCAAATCCGCTAGCATTTGATGGGTCAGCTTGGTCATACGCACTTCGGTATAACGCATCGCCGCCGGTGGATCATCATCAATCGAGCCAAAGTTTCCTTGCCCATCAACCATCGGATAACGCAAGCTAAAATCCTGTGCCATCCGTACAATTGCATCATAGACCGCACTATCACCATGCGGGTGATATTTACCGATGACATCACCAACCACACGTGCTGATTTCTTATAAGGTTTGTTATAATCATTAGACAACACATGCATCGCGTACATCACACGGCGATGCACTGGCTTAAACCCATCACGCACATCAGGCAGCGCGCGCGAGACGATCACGCTCATCGCATAATCCAGATAGGACTGCTTTAATTCATCCACGATGGCAATAGGACTGATCGAGTCGCTCATATACACTCCTTTATTTACATTCTTTTTCTAGTATTTGGCTCGGTTAAAAACGCTGATAGTTGTACAAAAATAAAGGCGCTAAAAAGCGTCAATATCCATGATATACAGACTATAAAAAGCGTTATCAAACAGGCTAAACAATAGGAAAATGGCGATACGGTTTTTGTTAAAAATAACGTTTAATTAAAGAAGCTATTTTAACACATTTTTGTTGATTTAGGGGATTGTAGATGCTATTAAAATCAAGCAAAACAGCTGATTAGCACTTGTTTTTATCTTTAGTGATAAGGATAAAAACGACTTTAATAATTGGGCATTGTCTTTGCTGTTTTTAAAGGCTATTTCATAAAAAAACTGCATCCAAAGGATACAGTTTTTCGCGAGTAAGGCTACAGCTATTAGGACATTTAATTATAAAGCAGTTTAAACAGGTTTGAACTCTTGATTAAAGAATTCACGAGTTGCCTCAGTACAAGCCGGACTGACCAAATCACCGTGATATTTGGTATAGAATGCCAATAGCGCTGCGACGCCTCCGTTGGGATCTGCATCGTCTTTGACTTTTTTCACGCTATTACTAAAGTTGGTTTGTACTTTTTTGACTACATCGTTGACTTTCCAAGGGTTCATTGATGCTTGTCCAATGATAGTCAACGTTTGATAATCTGGGCGATCTGCTTCATTGTCTTTATCCACATCCAAAACCGTAATATTAAGTTTCTTAGTAGGATTTTTAGCCACTTCGGTCTGTATGAGTTTTACCATCGAGCCGGTATTGGTATCGAAATAAACCGTTGGGTCTTGGTTGCCGCCACAAATGAACGTTGGCATTGTAGGGACATAACCACGTAAGTCATTATTCTTAAGCGCCTTACGCAGATTATTTTGCGGATTAGCAGCCGGTAAATTATTACCATTAGCTAATGTTAGACCATCAGGATTTTTTTGCGTATCTGCCACATAAGCCGCTCGGAAATCCGTTTTAATCAGATAATCGGTATCATCGTAGCCACCCAAGATAGAAAACAGCTTACCTGGTGATAGACCTGCCAGCCTTGGGTCGCTAGGATTCTTTTGGAATAAAGCATTGTTAGGCAGTTTACCTGCTTTGACCAACTCGCCAAATGGGGTATTACTAGGCAGCTGCGCGTCGGCATATTTATCCAAGAATATATCTGATTTTTTGCTATAGATATTGCCGTATTTTGCCTGTAAACCGATACCTAGTAGCGGGGCAAAGCGCGATGCGCCAATATTGACGTTACCTCTAAAGATTTCATCACCAAAAGCAGCCAACGCATAAGGCCCTGATGACGGCGCAATCGCCGTCACCGGTTTCTTTTGCGCTTCTAACAATCTTGCAGTAGCCATAGTGACATAACCACCTTGCGAGTAACCAGCGATAAACAGCTTGCCCGAATCATCAATTTTGCTGTAATTGGCATCATTGGCGCGTTTTTTGCGTTCGATAATGCTACGCGCGCTGTCTAGCGCATCGACCATATCAGTCGACTGCTGCTGGGCGACCAAATAAGGATGGTAATCAAGTTTTGATTCATCGTAGCCTGCATAGTTAGGTGCGACGACGATATAACCTTGGGCGGCAAAGTTTGCGGCGATTAAGTTTGCTTCTCCTACTGCTGGATTTTTAGCATTGCCGACTTGGGCAAAGTCATAGCCTTTATCCGTTGTCGTACCATGCGCGTATAATAATACTGGACGATCGCCTTGACAGTCGGCGCTGTCTCCACTTGGCAGCATCAGCGCAGCGGTCGCATTAGTACGCTCGCCTGCTGCACCTACTGTCCGATAGCTTACTTTCTCAATTTTAATATCACATTTAGCGGTTGGGGTGGCAGTAGTATTGAGGCCAAACTGAGTATTTATTTGAGTGGCAGTGAATGAGCTGATAGTTTTGACAGTTGTAGTATCAGAAACAACTCTTTCATTATCATCGTCATTACAACCAACAAGCAATAAGCTACTGGCAATGGCGATCGATAATAGACCACGCGTCATGGCGGGTTTGTTTATAATGAATGAATTGGGTAAGACCATGATTGCTATCCTTAGCAGTAATAATGCAAAAAATTGCCTAAAATCCTAGGCAATGGACAAGTGCAGTTTAGTTAAGATACTTTAATAAAAAACTATGCTTCAACCCTACTATTTATACGCTAAAACCCTATTAAAATCCAATAAAAAAGTTATAAAAACCATTTCAAATACCTTAGATAAGATAGAGTCCGTAATGAAACAAAAAGAGAGCCAAGCAAGCAGTCCATCCATTCATCACGCAACTAGCCAGCCAAGCAAACAAGCTATCACAGCGCCCATTGCACAATCTGATACGCGCACAGACCGCAGCTTTGACGCGATTGCCGATCATTTTGAAAAAAAGGTTTATGGCGGCTTAAAGGGCGACATTCGTCTGGCCGTATTGCGCCGTGATATTTTTGCCTATTGTGCGCAGATGAGCCAAATGCTTGGGCGACCGTTACGTATTCTAGATGTCGGCGCAGGTCTGGCGCAAATCGCGATTGAGCTTGCGGCTCAGGGACATACGTTGGTTATCAATGATATTTCAGCCAATATGCTGGAGAAAGCGCAAGCAAACGCTGAAAGCTTAGAAAAGGATTTGGATATTAAATGGTACGTTTGTCCGTATCAAGAATTAGAAGAAAAGTTGGCAGGTAACACAGAGAAATTTGATTTGATTATGTGTCATGCGCTGCTTGAATGGCTCGCAGAACCTGCCGCTGTGATGGATTTTTTTGATAAGCACTTAACTGAACATGGCGCGCTCTCGCTGTGTTTTTATAATCCGGCAAGTTTTGATTATCGCAATCTTATTATGGGTAATTTTAACTTATTGGATAATACAGAGTATAAAGCAGACAATAAAAAAAGCCTCACGCCCAACCATCCGGTCGCTAAAGAAGAAGTCGACTCTTGGCTAAATGCGCATGAGTATCAAACCATACTTGCCAGTGGCTTGCGGGTATTTCACGATTATGCGCCGCTTAAACGTGGTGGTCACAATGACCCTGAAGCTGTTATACGCATGGAGCTGCGCTACTCACAACTCGAGCCGTATAAATGGCTTGGGCGCTATTTGCATATATTGGCAACGCGTCACGCTTAACGTCTTCGTTAAACTTAAAAAGTATTGCCAAGCTTAAAACTGCTAATTATCTGATTTCTTCCACGCGCTCGAATCTATCATACTCTGACCAGGTGGTGGCATTGATGTCTTTTTCATCAAACACTACTACATGCTCTAAGATAGGCAAGATGCCAATTTGTGAACCAATCTCATGGTTATGATGACTGGCAACGAGGGACAATACGGTTTGACCGTCAGCAAGCTGTAAGCGATATAGATAGTTTGCCCCGCGAAACACGCGTCCGACGACTAAAGCCGTCTGCGTACTTTCATCGTCATGGACGATATCATCAGGACGCACCAATACTTTAATCGGTGTACCGTTCGGATAGTCATATTCGCAGTACAGCGGCTGCCCCAACTCGTCATATACTTCCATGCGCCGATAAATATCACCAAGTGCGGTTTCGACATGACCTTCTTTGATGATGCCGTCTATCATTGCCCCCTCGCCGACAAACTCAGCGACAAACGGGCTGACTGGCTCATGATATAGCTCACTTGGCGTCGCCCACTGGACCAATTTACCTTTATCCATAACCCCGACTTTATCCGCTAAAGCAAAGGCTTCGTTTTGATCGTGAGTGACCAAAATAGCGGTGGTATTGGTACGTTTAAGGATATCACGAACATTCATCGCCAGTGACTCACGTAGCACCACATCCAAGTTAGAAAACGGTTCATCAAGTAGCAAGAGTTTAGGCTTTGGTGCCAATGCGCGGGCTAATGCCACACGCTGTTGCTGTCCGCCCGATAGCTCACTAGGACGTTTATCGGCATGTTCCCTCAATTCGACAAGTTCTAGCATTTCTTTAATACGCGCTTTTTTATCGGCCGCCGACCACTTATTAAGACCAAAAGCGATATTTTTTGCCACGCTTAAGTGTCCAAATAACGCATAATCTTGAAAGACCATGCCCATACCGCGCTTGGCTGGCGCGACCGCAAATTTGGTGCGCGCTGTCTGCTCGGTGAGACGCTGATTGTTTAAGCGAATTTTACCGCCACGACTCTGCTCCAACCCAGCAATCGCCCTTAACGCCGTGGTTTTACCGCAGCCGCTATAACCTAAAAAGCAGCCAATTTCACCCTGCTTTAAATCTAACGATAAGCCATTAACGATAATCGTATCGTCATAGCCAACGATTAAATCTTGCACGCTAAAGTAAGCGTCATCAGCGCTCGTGTTGTTACTAAAGGCGTTAATCGTATCATTATCTTGCAAGTGGCTTTGTTCTGCTGCTTTTTGATTTAAGACAGTCTGATTTATAACGCTTTGATTTAAAGTGCTTTGGTTTAAAGTACCTTGTTTTGATATGCTTTGTTTTAATCTATTTTGTTTTGCTGTATTTTTAGGCAAGCTTCTATCCGCTTGCAGCTTTGCTACTTGAGCTTTGGTTAATAACGTTGTCGGTGGTTTTTTCACATGCTCCGGTCTTGGCTTGCCGCCCACCTTAACGGATTTAGACGCTGCTGGATTGGTTGAATCGTTCATCAAGTCAGTATACATAGACGGTACCAGTAAGCTA
>NZ_DAINDI010000055.1:11098-21137 GCF_036731945.1 Psychrobacter sp. | reverse complement strand
CTATATGAAAAGATGCTGTTTGCACTAAATTACTTTGAGACAAACATCAACAGCATCGTCTTCTATCAGTTGTGAAACGCCCCGACTATATCGGAGAGTGGATTGCTTATATCTGGACAGACGAAGGTTGGCTGTACTTAGCTGGAGTCAAAGATTTATACACTAAAGAGCTTGTCGGCTACGCTATTAACAAGCGCATGACCGCAGATTTAGTATGTCGTGCGCTTAACATGGCAATTAAGAATAAACGCCCAAGCAAGGGACTAATTGTGCATTCTGATAGAGGCAGCCAGTATTGCAGTCACGCCTACCACAAGACCATTAAGCAGCATCAATTTATTGGCTCAATGAGAGGCAAAGGCAACTGTTTCGATAACGCTCCGATAGAAAGCTTCTGGGGTGTATTAAAGAATGAGCTGGTATATCATCAAGACTATAAAACAAGGTTCACAGCCATCAATGATATTATCAGTTATATCGAGCTGTACTACAATCAGACGAGGATTCAAAAGGGTTTGGGCTATCAATCGCCAAGACAGGTGTGGTTTGATTATTATCGTCAAGCTGCGTAACTAAAATCTCCCAAGTTTAAGTCTACGGGATTGACGGCAGGGGTCACTCCTGTTAATGGATCATAAGCAGTCACACAAGGTTTGGGAAAGGCTCTTATTTACATTTTAAATTAATTTATTTTTTCTTGGGAAAGTAACCAACCAATTGTATCTTGAATACTTTCGTTAACTTTCAATGTATTTAACATTGGTTCTAGCTTTTCTACATTACTTATCCATTTTAAAGTAGAATCAATTTGGAGTACACCTTTCCTGACATAGCCATTTACAACTAGATCATCAAAGAACTCTTCATAAATACCAGTTTCCCTTAAAGAAGGGCATAACGCTAATGTAGGAACACCTAAGTAAGCAGCCTCGTAGGTAGTCATTGAAGACATAGTAATATGTCCACTACATCTAGACAGTATACTCGGTAACGGAATGTATGTAGACTCTTTCCATCCACAATTTTTATGCTTGTTAACAAATCCATCCATAAAGTCGAAAAGTTTTTTATATTTCTTTATTTGTAAATATTGAACTGGATGAAATCTAAAATGCCAGAAAACATTTTTATTAGTTTCTCTTATAATATCTTCTAGTTCATCATAAAACAAACCATTACTTAAGAAACCCTTAAAGCAATCAAGCTCATCAACCCCTGATGTATAACCCCACTGTAAAGAAACTAGAACTTCCTTTTCATACTCATTTTTTTTGTTTGGAGCCAACCACTCTTGTGGTAGATTATTAATACACTTGCTTTCAAACCTTCTTAAGAAAGGATGAACTATCTCTTTAACAATAACTCCATACTTTTCCAACTCTGAAAAAGTTTGGGTTGAGACTTCATCTAACGAAAGAATACATTGCGGAAGAGACTTTTTCTCTTTTTTATCCCAATTCCATGGAATTGGATTATAACCAATGCCATGCAATAACTCAGCATGAAACACTTCTAAATTTCTTGCAGCTTCACATAAAAAGTCATTACAACCGATAGTAATGATCAATTTTGGTCTAGCTTTCTTTATTATACCTTCATATAATTTCAAAGTTGGTTCATAACCCAATTTACTTGTTAATCTACTTACTATTCTGGATATGAAGTAAGATTTATTAATCGCTATAGGGTCCCCGTATCCCTTTTTACCAACAATTCTTGACCAAGGATGCGCAACTGTTATACAACTAAATCCTTTTCTTTCAAATTCATCTCTTATTGAATCTAACAGCGGTGAATATGCTTTATTATTAAGAGCTATACCCCTATTAACATCATGACCAAATAGTAAAACATCGCAAGGTTTTATTAATTTACTAGTATCATTAAAATTTACTTCTTTAAGAGTATTCAAATATCCTTTAATTTTAGCTATCATTTTTAGTTCCATACAAAAACTCTGCCCACTTAAAATCCATCTCCGTATCTATATCTACTGAATCAATATTATTCATTTGATAGGCATAGCAGTTATTTTTAAGAAAAACACTACCTGTGTACAATAATTCTTCAGTTTTACAAATATAGATTGCACCATTTAATCGGAAATAGGTTTCTAAGTCTTGGCTTCTTTTATTGAAAATTTCTTCTTTTAAAAAATCTTTTAAGCTCTTGTTTTCTGGTAAAGTATTTGCCCATAGAGGACTATGTTCCATTTCAGTAACAGAAATTATTGCATCAGAGTTTTTCTGGAAAATTAATTGTATCGCTTCATCTATGTGCCCATTAGTACGCAAAGGACTAGTGGGTTGTAATAAGACAATATAATCAAACTCCTCTGTGTTTTCTATCGCATGATTTATAGCTTCAAAGCTTGTAGAGTTATCTTGTGATAAATGCATTGGCCTTTTTATAGTTGATGCACCATAACTATTAGAAACTTTTAGGATTTCATCATCATCACTTGTCACTAACACTTTATCTATATACTTACTTTGTAATGCGGCTTCTATTGTCCACGCAATCAAAGGCTTACCAGCTAGATTCAATATATTTTTGCGAGGTAAACGTTTGCTACCACCTCTCGCAGGTATAATAGCTAGAAAAGTCTTCTCATTTAACATTATCAACTCTCTTTAAAGTAAACTTGAATGTCATTTTGGGCTTTTTGATAATCTTTCATTTGACCAATATCTAGCCAATAGTCATAACTAGTATAAGTGCCAATTCGTTTATTATTCGCTCTATGTTCTTCTAATAGTGTCGGTATATCTATACGTTGGTTTTCTTTTACACTATCAACAATCTCTGGACTTAGAATATATATTCCAGTATTTATCTTATAGCGATAAGTAGGTTTTTCCACCATATTAGTAATTAATTGGTTTTGCGTTTCAATGACACCGAATGGTACTCTATACTCATCTTCTCTCACGCATAAAGTAGCATCAAAACCATGAGCTTCATGGTGATGAAGTAGTTGTGCATAATTCAACTTAGTGAGAACATCACCATTCATCATAATTATTGGCAAATTAGGACGGTCTTTTGGTAACAACCCAAGCGCCCCACCAGTACCTAAAGGCATATCTTCATGTACGTATTGAATGCTTACGCCCCATTTACTGCCATCACCAAAATAATCACGTATGACTTCTGGTAAATAATGAGTAGAAACAAAAAAACTATGAAACCCAAAACTAATAAATTGATTAATAAGATGTTCTAACATTGGTTTATTCCCAACCCGTAACATCGGTTTAGGACAATGATCAGTTAGAGGCTGAAGTCGCGTACCAAAACCTCCAGCCATAATAAATACAGGGTTATCACGTTTAGGAGGCTTCAAAGCCTGTGCGAGTGTTTCTACTCCAATCAGAACACCTTTATCATCTATAATAGGTACAGCTAATAAATCAAGTGATTTCATGATTTCTAAACGTTCACTAATACTTGTATTATTAAGCATCACTGTGGGAGTTTTATTCATCACTTCAGTAATACAGTCATTCATATTAGCATTATTCAGTAGACTGCGCCTAATATCACCATCAGTAACTGTACCTAATAATTCGTCTGCTTCATCACATACCAACACAATGCGTAAAGAACCTCTATCAAGTACTCTCATAGTATCTCGTAATGAAGCAGTATGCTCGATAGTTATATTTTGAAGATCTTGCACGCTTAATCCTCCCAAACAGGATGCTTAAGCAACCAATCACTATACTTAGAGTTTTTAGTGAATAACTCTTGGTTATAGTGCTGATCTATAATTCGCCAAAACTCCTGCTCACTGTAGCCAAAGAAGCGGCAAAACTCTCTTATAGATCTAGGATCTAGTGCATGATCATGAGTCTTTACTAACTCCGATGCAACTTTCCTAGTTATCATTCCATATCTAATCATTCTAGCTGCATAATCAGTTGCCGAAGCATGACCAAACTTTGGATATTTCATCCAAGAATGAATTAAATAGGCAGGAGATTCAATTTGATCAAACTGCTCAATATGGTGGGTTCTTTTCCACTCATGTGTTAAATCATGAAAACCATTTTTTTTAGCAACTTCATAATTTGTAAAGCTATTCCACTCTACAAAATAACTAAGATAAATAGGATTCAATTTATCTAAATCTTCTTGGATAGGTGGTTCAAAAAAATTTAGACTTTTGGGGCTTATACCGACACTTACTATCTCTTCTTTAGAAATACCACTTCCTACTCCATTGTTAATCTGCTCTTTTGCTGAGTAGGTTTCAATTGCATTTTCGCCGCCATATTCATAGGTTACATTCTCTCCATATACTAATAATGGAGTATTAAATTTTAAAGCCATATGAAGAGGATAAGTATAAATATAACGATCAATAAAATAAGTAGGTTTACCGTAGTTTTCAAAAGTATAACGACCTATCATTTTTTGCGCTTTTAAGTTGGGTTTTATCGAAATTATATCACAACCAAAAGCTTCAGATATATTTTTTACATTATGCATTCCAGCATCTGTCATCGGGAAGTTGTCTTCTACAGATACAAGTAAAGGATTCATTCCTAACTTTTCTTTAAAAGTATAAACTTGAAAATGGCTATCTTTTCCACCTGAGACGGCGATCATGCAATCGTAACCATCAGGACCATTCATTCCACGATATTTATTACATAAACGTTCTAGTTCTTTCCAACGTTCTCCATAATTCACTTCTTTACGTTTTTCGTAAGTTTGACAAGCTGCGCAAACTCCCTTCTCGTCAAAAGTTATCCCAGGACGTGTGCTAGGCATGACGCATTGCGTACAATATTTCATTTATTAATTCCTTTGGTTTATTTTTTACCCAAATAGTCTATTTCATAGATCATAAAACTTTTTTTTCAAAAGATTATCGATGTTAGTTTTTTTAATAATATTGATTATTTCTAATGAAGCTAATCCATCTCCATAGGGATTTTCAGATTGCTCTAATATTTTCTTCATTTCTAAATCATAAACCTCTTTTAAACTTTTAGTAATAGAGGCTTTATCAGGATCACAGTCAATCACACTCGTGGCTTTTATTCTGCCCTTTTGTCTATCACCAATATTTACTGTGGCAATCTTAAAGCTTGGAGCCTCTGCAAGACCACTAGAGCTATTACCAACTACTGCATCCATAAACTGTAATGCGCTCAAGTATCTTAATTGACCTAATGAGGTGAAAGCTTTCGCTTTAAATGAATTTGCATTTGCATATTCGTCAATTAGTTTATTTATAATGCGACCATCAGTATCGCTGTTAGCTTTAGTAAAAATTAGATGTGTATCCTCCAACTCATCTAAAGCTTCTAAAAGCTCTATAAACTGTTGTCGTGCAGTTGACTTTTCAAGTGTTACCGGATGAAAAGTAATTAAGAGATTTTTTTCAGCTAGCTTGAAATCAATAGACCTTTGAAACTCTTCTTTATCAAGAAGTTTGAGACGTTTAATATTTTCAATACCCATTCCGCCCACATTAAACACACGCTCTGGATCTTCTCCTAGTTGAATTACTCGATTGCGGTATTGCTCCGTAGCGGTGAAGTGCAGATGACTCATTTTGGTAATGCTATGACGTATTGCTTCGTCAAAAGCCCCTTCGGTAGTCTCTCCACCATGAATGTGCGCAATTGGAATACGCGCAATCATGGCAGCACTACTTGCAGCAAAAATCTCGTAGCGATCACCAAGAAGGATAACTAGATCAGGCTGTAAGTCTTCAAAAGACTCAGCAAGACTGATCTGTGCTAAACCTACTGATTTTGAGATGCCAATTGCAGTATCTGATGATAGTAACATCTCTATCTTTTTGTTAACCTTAAATTCCTTTTCTATTTCTTTATAAGTTGAACCAAACTCTGGACTTAAATGCATACCTGTAACAATCAGCTGAAGTTCAAAACATCGATCTGCTTGAATCCCTTTCATTAACCAATAAAGTAAACCATATTCTGCACGTGTACCTGTCACTACACAGATTTTTTTCATATTAAATCATCTTCTTGGTAGTTATTAACTGCTTTAGTGCCTATAACCTCATCCCATCGCATGGGACTAATGCCAGTACCAGGGCGTTTAATAGTTAGGTTTTCTTCGGTAAAAAACTCCCCTTCTTTTATACTAGTTTTAGCTACTAATGATTTACGAGCAATGGATTTATTTTTTGCCTCACTAGGGCTCGGCTTTTTCACAGTACTACCTAAAGCCTGTTCTATGTTACGTATGGCTTGTATCATAGAGATCAGCTCGTGTGGCTCTAAACTAGCTCTATGATCAGGCCCCGGCATATTTTTATCTAAGGTAAAATGTTTTTCAATAATGCTTGCTCCTAACGCAACCGCTGCTATAGGTACTTCAATACCTAGCGTATGGTCACTATAGCCATAGTTAGTATTAAAGGCGTTACCTATAGTAACCATTGCTTTAAGATTAACATCTTTCATTGGCGTGGGATATTCGGTATTAGCATGTAAGATAGTTATATTTTTGCGATTAGAGCCTGCCTGTATAATTACATTAATGGCTGCTTCTATTTCTCCTAAATTTGCCATACCTGTAGAAAGTATAACTCTTTTATTTAAGCTACCGATATGTCGCAAATAAGGCAAGTTTGTAATTTCACCACTAGGTATCTTAAATACCTCTAAACCCAACTTATGAAGTAACTCAATACTTTCGTGATCAAAAGGCGTTGATAAAAATAAAATATTTTTATGCTTGCAATAAGAAATCAATTGTTTATGGGCATCAACATCTAGTTCAAGTTTTTGTATCATTTCAAACTGACTTTCTTCTACATCAGTTGTTTGTTTTTGATAATCAGCTTTTTGAGCAGTTTTACTAACTAGGTTTGCTGCTTTAAAAGTTTGAAACTTAACTGCGTCAGCTCCTGCTTTCACGGCTGCATCAATTAATTCTTTAGCAATATCTGAGGAACCATTATGATTCACGCCTGCTTCAGCTATAATAAAAACTTTCTTCATAAAGCAACTCCTCCGGCTTTAGTAAACCCTGTTAGGGTAGCACCTTGTTTACTCGTAGCGTTACTACCTATGAATGAATTTTGTTTAACATTAACACTGCCATTAATAACACTGGCAGTGGCAATATGACAATTGTTTTCGACAATAGCATCGTGTTCAATGAGTGCTTTCGTATTAATAATACAATTTTCCCCTACTTTTGCGTTAGCATTAACTAACGCGTGATGCATAACTACAGTACCACTACCTATCTCTGCATGTTTAGATACATAAGCTAGAGGCGATATAATTGCAGGTAAATTATAACCAATAAGCTTTAATTGTTCATATAAGTTAATGCGTAATGTATTCGTTCTAATGTGTCCGATAGTAATTATTGCATTTTTATATGTATCAAATAGTTCCGTTAATTCATTGTCAGTAGCTAAGACAGGATATCCTAGTATTAATTTCCCTATATTTTCTTCTAAATCTACAATACCAGCAATTTGGTATATTGCTTGCTGCTCTATTACATCTATAACACTGTGACAATGGCCGCCACCGCCTATTAAAATAATACTGTCAGGTTTATTATTCATTAAAACTCTCTCAAAAATGCAGAGCTAGGTAAGTTCACAAGTCGAGCCTCTGCCCATTCAGAGTTAGTTAAGTTGCCTTTTAACTCATTAGCAAACATAGGTAAGCGATGCATTAATTGCCAGACAGGGCGAGTCATAACCCCTTGCTTATTAGTAGTCTCTAACAAAGAGTCACGAGCGCTTGCATCAGGACAAACGACAGCATTTAACCAATAATTAGAATGAGCATATTCAGGTTCCACTACAAAGCAGTAATCAGTGTTTTCAAAGAACTGTAAATACTGCTCTGCTATAAGGCGTTTGCTGGCAAGTTTTGCTTCTAATTGTTCAATTTGTGCACAGCCTAAGGCTGCATTCAGATTAGGCATACGGTAGTTAAATCCTGCCTCGTCATGATAAAACTCATGAGGATGAGGAACTTTTGCTGTGGTAGTGATATGTTTTGCTCTAAAACCATCTTCTTGATTCTGGCATAGAATCATACCACCTCCGCCCGTGGTAATAACTTTATTACCATTAAAGCTTAAAGCACCAAAGCGTCCTAAGGTACCCGTATGCTTGCCTTTGTAATACGAACCTAAGCTTTCTGCTGCATCTTCTATTAAAGTGAGGTTCCATTTTTGACACACTGTTAATAGCTCATCAATTTGAGCGGGATGGCCGAAGGTATGCATTGGCATAACTGCTTTGATAGCAGCTTTAGTAACTTTTTGACGGCACTGACCTTCTTCATCTATAAAAGCATTTTCAGATAGCCATTGCTCTGTAGCTACAGGGCACAGGCCAAATGCTTTACGTTCTATATCGATAAGAATGGGTTTAGCACCCATATGATATAATGCATTACAAATGGCAACAAAAGTCAGTGCTTGCGTAATCACTAGGTCGCCGACTCGTACACCTGCTAAATATAATGCTGAGTGAAGTGCAGCAGTACCATTGACAGTTGCTATAGCTTTTGCCGACCCAGTTACTTGTTGGACTTTTTGTTCAAACTCATCCACAAACTTGCCGACACTTGAGACGAAGGTGCTGGTTATGGTTTCTGTAACATACTTCTGCTCGTTACCCGAAAAATTAGGCGCATGTAGAGGTATGAATTCGTTGGTCGAGTAAATATCTCGGACTAACTTTATAAGTTCCATTTGCATGTTATTCTCACATTTTGCTATCAAGATATTTTCCAGTTTCTTTATGACCGAAATCCGGAATCATCTTAAAAAAAAGATAAACAAGAGCTTGTTTATCCCAAGCACGTTTGTTTCTCATACTTTGAATGCTGGTTTCAAACTCTGTAAGTAAGCCAGAGTCAAAGATAGCTTCATTCTTAATGACACCAAGGTTATTAAATAGCTGCATATCCAACATTTCATTATCGGTAAAGAATTCTTCGAAGTCTTTTTCGCCAGTAGTATCGCTACCTGTGAATAAACAGGGCCATTTGCCTTGTTCCGGAAGCGTTTTGGCAAGTTCACGTGCCTCATCTTCACTACTACATAAAACTGGCTCATAGCCTTTTTGTTTTAAGTATTTGATAGCAATATCTGCAAAAGAAATAAGATGAAGATTTTCGCTTAACTTGGGGAAAAAAATGTCTCTATTTTCGCCAAAAATACAAGACATCAAACACAACTCACCAGACTCCTGCGGAGTGACGAAATACCTTTTAATGTCATTAGGCGCAACAATGGGTTGGCGTTTTTCAATACGCTGATTAAAGCTATGTAATAAGGATCCATCAGAGAATGCTACATTGGCAAAACGAGCAGTAGATATATCGATTTCTAGACTGCGGCGCATTAAGAACATTTCCATGATGCGCTTTGAAGCTCCCATCATATTTACCGGGTTAGCTGCTTTATCTGTAGAAACACAAAAGTACTTTTTAACACCACTTTCTATAGATTGCTGCAGTGTTTTGTCTGTATTAAAAATATTAACGTCAATCATACGCATTAAGGTATAAGGATCCTTTTCACTACGCACATGCTTTAACGCTGAAAGGTTTAATACGTAGTCAAACTGACCATCTGCTTGAATAAAAGCGTCATACTCAATTGAACCTATATCCAGTGCAAAAGTCTGGAAGTCACCATCAATATAGCCAAATGAACTGCGAATATCACGAACCAGCTCAACTAAATTATTCTCACTGATATCGACAACGTGCAATTTTTTTGGTTTACGTTTAAATATTTCTTTAACGACTGCTTGACCAATGGAGCCAGCTCCGCCGAGAACTAGAAACTTTGAGTTAGAAACAGTT
Source organism: Psychrobacter sp. (assembly GCF_036731945.1). GTDB lineage: Bacteria > Pseudomonadota > Gammaproteobacteria > Pseudomonadales > Moraxellaceae > Psychrobacter. The sequence continues at coordinate 11,298 of NZ_DAINDI010000055.1, read as the reverse complement.
TCGGCAAGGTAATCACTATTAACATTTAAGTCTTGAGCAAATAGAGGCTCAGATCGTCCAATAAGTTTAAGCATTTTCTTTACCTCTTAAAAAATAAAACCAAGGCATAGGAAAAACCTTAGCTGCTAAAATCCAAGTTAAAACAAAGAATAGGGTCTGAATAATAAGAAATGCAATCGCTGCACCGTTAATGCCATAAA
>NZ_DAINDI010000055.1:0-11088 GCF_036731945.1 Psychrobacter sp. | reverse complement strand
CTAACCAAGTAATAAGTTAGAGGAATGTTTACTAAACCACAAAAAAATGTGATCATTGCCAAAAACTTTGTATGGCCCGTGTAGAAAATGTAGTTTGTCACTAAATAATATAAGCCAGTCAAAGAAAACCCTAAGCTCATATAAACGATTAACCCTGAGGCTTTTTGGAAATTATTACCGACCAAAAATGGTAATAATATATTTGCGACCACCGCCCAAACCAAACCTACAAACAAAATAATAAACATCGATAAGTATGTGTAAAACACTAACTTCTTTTTATTCATATTCTCATCAGACAAATTCTTCATAAGCCATGGTGAGTAAACCTTGTTATAAGAGTCTACTAATAAACCCATTGCTTGCCCTAGTTGCAATCCAACCATATAAACACCAACAGCAGATACATCAAGGAGGTTAGAAATAACCACCCTGTCAGTACTATAAATCACAAAAGCACCTATTGAATGAGGTATTAAAGGTATACCAAATTTCATTGCATCTTTCATGTAAAAAAAAGCATTTTTTGGATATTTCAAATAGCCAGAATTATAAATGATCAATAATGCTACGATGCCAAAAAAAATAACTGCAATAGTTTGCCCTACTAGTCTACCATCCCAAGTAAGGCTCAAAAATATAATGAATATTAATGATAGTGACGCATTAGAAGCTGTTTGTAATACTTGGAAAGAACCATATTTAACTGCTTTTCCTGTAACGACCCAAATGGTTAAAAGTATGCTAATGAAAAATTGAAAAAAGGAAACTAAAACACCTATAAGCATCCATTTATGTGGCAAACCTATCACTTCTTCAAAGTATTCACCAGTTAAGAATACAATTAAAAAAACTGTGATAGCACTTGCTACTAATAACATAAAACAACTGGTTACATACTCATTAAACTCGTTGCTTTTTAGTTTAAAGTACTGAACGTTAACAGCGCCATGTACACTTAAGCCAACGAAAGCACTAATAAGGGTTAAAAATATTGCAAACATGGCTACGATACCATAATCTTCAGGTGTTAGTAGTCGTGTCAGAAACGGTAGCAATAGAAAAGGAATAGATGCATTTAATACATTTGAGAATAAAAAAATAGCGCCATTATTGAGTAATTCTCTATTTATCATCAGAAAGTAATTTTTTCAGTTCATTAGCTATAATTGCTTGTTTATCAATAGCTATATATGGATGCATCGGCAAGCTCATGACATGCTCAGCAACTGCGTCGCCTACTGGTAGTGTTGCATTAGTATCTGCAACTGCAGGTTGCTTATTCAATGGTATCGGATAGTGTACGGTCGTTGGAATTCCTTGCTCTTTTAGCTTAGATTGTATCTCATCACGATTATCAACCTGAATAGTATATTGCGCCCACGCACTTTGATTGTGTGCTTCAATAAATGGTATTGTCGTAATTCCAGCTTCAGTAAAGAGCTTATTATACTTCTCTGCCACACGCTGACGTGCTTGCATCTCATCATCCAAGATTTCAAGCTTAGGTAGTAGTATCGCTGCTTGTAAGGTATCTAGCCGACTATTCACACCGACTCTGATATGATGATAACGGCGATCTTGACCATGACGTGCTATTTGGCGTATTACGGTCGCCAGCGCCTCATCATTGGTAAAGATAGCACCGCCATCACCATAGCCACCTAATGGCTTACTAGGGAAAAAGCTGGTGCAAGCAACCGTCGTTAAATTACAAGACTTTTTGCTTTTGTAGCTAGCGCCAAAGCTTTGTGCTGCATCTTCAATGACCGGAATATTATGTGTTGCTGCGATAGCATTGATAGCATCAAAGTCTGCACACTGACCATAGAGGCTCACCGCAATAATAGCCTTGGTGCGCGGCGTAATGGCAGCTTCAAGTTGCTCGACATCTAGATTATAAGTTTTTGGATTGATATCTACATAGATAGGCTTGGCACCTAGTACCGCTACCGTCTCTGCTGTCGCAATATAAGTAAATCCTGGCGTGATGACCTCGTCTCCAGGACCGATACCAAATGCCATTTGGGCGATTTGTAGCGCATCAGTACCATTAGCACAAGTGATACAGTATTTAGCACCCGTATATGCTGATAGCTTTTCTTCAAGCTCATGAACTTCAGGACCTAAAATATATTGACCGTGAGCCAATACCTTTTGGATATTGGCATTGAGTTTGTCTTTTATTCTATCCTGCTGCGCGACCAGATCAATAAATTGCATGCTAAGCCCCCTCTTTAGTAAGCGTGCCATTAGTAAGCGTATACTTAGCACCCGTATGGATACAGCTTGTCTCACCATTACCAGTCAACGGTAAATCTAAACGCTCACCGTACTCGCTCATCCAGCCTATCTGCTTAGCAGGTACGCCGACCATCAACGCATAGTCTGGCACATCTTTATTAACCAAGGTCGCAGCACCGATGAAGGCAAACTTACCAATAGTATTACCACATACAATCGTACAGTTAGCACCCATAGAGGCACCTGTTTTCACTAGTGTACTCATATATTCAGACTTTCTATCGACGAATGATCTAGGGTTATAGACATTAGTAAAGACCATACTTGGACCACAAAATACGCCATCTTCTAGAGTAACATTGTCATAAACAGAGACGTTATTTTGTATCTTACAATCGTTACCGATGATGACCTTATTGCCGATAAAGACATTTTGACCCATAGAGCATCTTTCGCCAATTTTGGCTTCAGCACATATATGTACAAAATGCCAGACTCGAGATCCTTCACCTATTTGAGCACCATCATCGACTATTGCACTAGGATGTTTGTAATAATTATTCATTATCATATCCCTCTATTTACGTAAGAATGGATGATAGTCACCCTGTAAACCAATAGGCTGAGCATCACGAATATGGGCTACAGTACTAATTGCGGTACGGTTTTCTGCTAAACCAAAGCCATTACCTGCCAATATCTGCTCGTAGCTACGATTATGTAAGTCGGTAAAACCACCAGAAAACTCTATCTCTTCGCCATCCACCGTAATTGATCTAAAGGTACGTTGGCCAGTAGCAACTATGTCATTCGGTACATCTTCTACGTCAATAGATAGAAACCAACGCACACGAGCATTTTCGTACTCTAGATAACCAGAAGACTTGGTTTCCGAGACATGATGTACAATATTCTGCTGCAAATCACCGAATATGAAATGTAGCATATCGAAAAAATGTACACCTATATTAGTTGCAATGCCTCCTGACTTATTGATATCACCTTTCCATGACTGTAAATACCATTTACCTCGAGAGGTAATATACGTTAGATCTACTTCATATTTTTTATCTCGTGGTTCTCTTTGTACATTCTCTCGAAGTGAAACAATAGCAGGATGTACTCTCAGCTGAAGGATAGTGTTTACTTTTTGTCCTGTATCTTTTTCTATTTCTAATAAACCATCGATATTCCAAGGATTTAAAACCAAAGGTTTCTCACAAATGGCATCAGCCCCACTACGCAACGCAAAACGCATATGAGAGTCGTGTAAATAGTTAGGAGAACAAATTGACATAAAATCTATTTTTTGACTCTTAGATTGACGATGTAACTTATCTAGATGTCTATCGAATCTTTCGAACTCAGTAAAAAAGTGCGCTTCAGGAAAATGGCTATCCAGAATACCTATAGAGTCATTAGGATCATAAGCAGCAATCAACTCATTCCCCGTAATTTTAATCGCTTGCATATGTCTTGGAGCAATGTAACCAGCCGCGCCTATTAGTGCAAATTTTTTCATTATAATGTCCTTGATTAATTTATAAACGAATATCAGTTTGGCTTTCTTGAAATACATGCTTAACGTCGTAGACAACATGATTTGATTTAGCCAGCGCTCTAATAGCCTCTATGCCTATCTGCTTGTACTTACTGTGATCAACGGCAACCACGACACCATCGTAATAGCCATTTTGCAGCTCATTGATCAATTCAATTCCATAATGATCATATACTTCTTTCTTATCAGCCCAATCATCATAAACATCAACATTGATATTGAAGCTTTTTAGCTCTTTAATAATGTCAATGACTTTGGTATTACGGGTATCAGGGCAGTCCCCTTTAAAGGTAAAACCAAGTACCAATACCTTTGCTTCATCGATATGTATTTTATTACGCGCCAGTTTTTTGACCATTTGTGTAGCGACATACTGCCCCATACCGTCGTTGATACGTCTACCAGCAAGAATAACTTCTGGACGGTAACCAACTTCTTGAGCTTTATGAGTCAAATAATAGGGATCTACACTAATGCAATGCCCACCAACCAAACCCGGTTTAAACTTTAGAAAGTTCCATTTACTACCTGCTGCATCCAACACTGCTTGCGTATCTATACCAATGATATTAAATATCTTAGCAAACTCATTAACGATAGCAATATTCAAATCGCGCTGCGTATTTTCAATCACCTTGGCAGCCTCAGCAACTTTAATCGATGTTGCACGATAAGTACCAGCAGTAATAATAGAAGCATAGAGACTATCAATTAAATCAGCGGCCTCTGGTGTTGAGCCTGAAGTGATTTTAGTAATTTTAGTTAAGGTATTTACCTTATCGCCGGGATTGATACGTTCTGGGCTATAGCCAACATAAAAATCTTGATTGAATGTTAGGCCAGATACTTTTTCTATAATAGGGATACAAACTTCTTCTGTCGCACCAGGGTAAACCGTGGATTCATAAACCACAATATCGCCAGCTTTTATCACTTTCCCTATTGCTGCAGAGGCACTTTCTAAGGGCGTAAGATCTGGTGCATTATTTTCATCAATCGGTGTCGGCACAGTAACGATATAAAAATTATAATCAGCAATTTCACTCAACTCAGTGGCAAATTCTAATGAATTAGCGGCTTTTAATGCTTCGCTACTTACTTCAAGCGTACCGTCAAAGCCATCTCTTAATTCTTGCACACGTTTAGTATTAATATCAAAACCGACTACGGGGCGATGCTTACCAAACTCAACGGCTAAAGGCAGACCTACATAGCCAAGTCCGATAACTGCTATTTTTATATCGTCGATATCTAACATAATGTTCCTTGTTGATCTTAGCAATTCTATTTAAAATAATATTTAAGGTGTTTATTAAAAGCTACTTCGCTTTTATCCCTTCTTGATAGCCTACTACAAACTGCTTAAACCGCTGCTTTAGCCAAGGGACATCAAACTCTTTTTGTTTTTCGCTCAATTTAAACAATACCGATTCAAGCTCATCCAATGGAAAGCTATGCTCTATCGCTTGCATGATCAATGGATGGAAAGTCGCTTCAATGTTGTCTTCACCAATGATCAGCTCTTCATAGAGCTTCTCTCCAGCTCTAAGACCCGTAAAAATGACTTCGATATCACCTTCAGGATGGGCGGCATCTTTAATATCAAAGCCACTTAAGTGAATCATTCGATGCGCTAGATCAACAATCTTAACTGGCTCACCCATATTGAGAACAAACACTTCACCACCCGATGCCATTGCGCCTGCTTGGATTACCAGATTTGCCGCTTCTGGAATCGTCATAAAATAGCGGGTCACATCAGGATGGGTAACCGTAATGGGCTTACCTTGCTCTATTTGCTTAGTAAATAAAGGCACGACAGAACCCGATGAGCCAAGGACATTACCAAAACGCACCATACTGATACAGGTTTGGCTATCCGCTTGGCTTAGCGCTTGGCAAACCAACTCTGCTAAACGCTTAGATGCGCCCATCACATTAGTAGGCCTTACTGCTTTATCAGTCGAGATAAGTACAAAGGTCTCAACATTGGCTTGAATAGCTGCTCGGGCACAGTGATAAGTACCTTTAGTATTATTAATAACACCTTCAAAGGGATTGTGCTCAACCATAGGTACATGTTTATAAGCGGCCGCATGATAAACCGTTTGGATATGGTAGAGATTTAGTATTCTAAGTAGGTTCGATTCATTAATGACATTACCAATGACCGCAATGATTTGGATGTTTTTATAATCAGGCGTATTGGCTTGTTTGATGGTTAGCTCTTGATGGATGCTATAAAGCGCAAACTCGGATAACTCATAAAGGACGAGACATTTTGGCTTATTCTTGATTACTTGACGGCATAACTCGCTACCGATAGACCCACCAGCGCCAGTGACCAACACGCACTTATCTTTAATATTTAGCTGCAGCAATTTTGCATCAGGTTCGACAGTCTGTCTGTCTAACACATCTAAAATATCTACTTTGCGCATACTACTGACGGTCACTTTTTCGTCAGCGATTTCCTCTAGGCTTGGCAATTCTTTGATTTTTATCGCAATGCCTGAGAGCTTATCTATAATCTGGCGTTTTTGCGCGCGGCTGATAGAAGGAATAGCCAAAAATACCTGCGCAATCTCTAATTCTTCTACTAAACTTACTAAACCATCAGCAGCATAAATCTTTTTACCAAGTAAATAAGCACCGCTAAGCTGCGGATCGTCATCAACATAAGCCACGACATTATATTTATGTGAGTTTCTTAGGCCTTCTAATAAGTCTCGACCTGCCTCTCCCGCCCCGTAAATGACAACGTTATCATAACCATCTTCGTTCTTCATACGGCGCTGGTTTTTACCTTGTAGCCGCGTTAAAAGCTCACGGATGGTCAGCCTACTATTCCATAACCAAATAAAGAATAGAAACAAATATAAAATAGGTACGGCACGCGGCACATTCGGAAGCAGTTTAAAATAAAGAATGGTCTGAGCGATGATGATAAGAATAAAAAATAGCTGCAATACGCTACCCATCATCGCATCGAAAAAACCTCTAGCCACGCCATTATAAAACCCAATAGCGTACAAGCATATTACTGGTATCAATGCACTCAGACTTAATACCAATAAGCTGACATGATGGTCGATATATCCATATCTTGCTGCAATGGCGAAGAATAAACAAATAGCTGACATGATAAAGTCAGCCATCATTAAAATACTACGTTTAATACTTCTAGGTAGGCTGAGTAAAAACTCAGCACTACGTTCCGCAAGACCAGTAGATGTTATAGAGTTAGTATTATGCGATTTGGATGAGGAGGTGGGATCTATTGACATAATAAACAACTGTTTTATTCAAGCATTAATATTTAAAGCATTGGACATCTATCAACTAACGATTAGTTATTATTGCCATAAGCATAACTATAATGATAGCTATACTTACTTAATAATCCCTGCTGTACATCATTAAGAATAATACCGTCTACTTTGATATTAGCTTTATTCATTTGATTAATCGCATAAACCACTTGTCCTTCTATAGACTTATCATAGCGAGCCACCATCAACACTTTATCTGCATACTGGGATAAAATCATAGCGTCAGAAGCTGCTAAAATTGGCGGTGAGTCAATAATAATATAATCATAATGCAAATTAAGTTCTGTCATTAAATGATCGAAACTGCCATTAGCTAATAATGAGGCTGGATTACGTGGGTGCTGACCACGTGGCATAAAGTCAATATTGTCTATACCAGTCGGATGGATAAAGCTTGCTAAATTATTTACCTCTTGACCAACAGCAACTTTTGAAACTTGAGCGTTGTCTTTTGATAAATGACTCACATCCTGAGATAGATAATCGCCCAAACCGTTGTCTTGACTCATACTAAACATCTTATGCAGCTCACCCAAGCGCATATCTGCATCCATAATCAGGACTTTTTTATCTAACTGCGCAAAGACCTCGGTTAAGTTAGACGATATAAAAGACTTACCAACACCAGGACTTTCACCAGTAATAAGAATTACTTTAGCACGTTGGCCTGCCCGCCCTTGGACTGGCATGCCAAACATTAAATTTGTTCTTAAGCTTTTGATAGCTTCATAGCTTAAGCTATTATTATCGACGTAAGCCAATAGTCTATTAGGCGCTTTCTTATTCTGACGTAGTCTGGTCAATAATGGCGAGCGCGGCACTGTCGCTACCACAGGTACACCCGTTTTAGCTTCTAGACGTTCAGGGTCTTTGACCACATTTCTTAGCATGTTCTTGATTAGAACCAACATAGCACCGAGCATAGCGCCTAACAATGAAGCCAAAACAATAATCAATAGCTTTTTAGGAGCGATAGCTTTATAAGTGCTGATTGGTAAATCAATAATTCGAGCGAAACCTAATTGGCCTGCTTTAGCAATCTGTAATTGTTGATAGTTTTTAAGTAGTGTCAGATAGATCTCTCTATTGATTTCAGTATCTTGCGAAAGCTTTAGAAACTCTCTTTGTAGTTCAGGTAAGCCTGCAATAGTGCTATCAATAGTCTGCTTTCTATCGTTTAATACTTTTAGTTGCTCATCAATCTGAATGACTAAAGGATGCTCTTCGGTATAATAAGTCGTTAAGTCAGCTTTTTTAAGCTTCAACTCATTTAGCTGTACATCGATATTAGAGTTCTCAGTCAGGAGTAGCTCAGCTTCTTTTGAAACATCGATCGTGCCATATTTTTTACGAAACTCATTGAAAACGCCTTCTGCATCCTCAAGTTTTTTCTTAAGAAGAGGGATCTGAGTTTCCATAAATTTGAGGGTTTTGGTTGTCTCTTCAGAGCCACGAGACTGGTTTTGACCAATGTACGATAGGATAATATCTTTAAGTATCATACTGGTTTGCTGCTGATTAGCACCTGTCATTGACAGCTCGATAATGCCTGTTTGTTTACCCTTTTCAATGACCGATAATGAATTATTAATATCATCAGTAGTGGTTTGTAATGACTGTTTAGTAATACGAATAGTATGATTATCAGTTGGCAAGTCATTGACCGTAATATGAATTTGGCCGTCTACACCGCTAAATTTTTGCGGCTGATTTAGTTTACCTTTGAAGTCATCAAAACCGTTAGTTAGAACAAAGTCAGCACCTTCTCGGCTTAGAGTAAAGGGCTTATTTAGATAACCTTGAGAGACGTTGAATTCACTAATCCGCACTTGGCCTTCTGTTGTTTTTAGAGCAACGCCCTCAGGTGAATTTATTTGTGTATGAGTACGATCGCTGACTATTTTATCAATAGCACTAACCTCAAGATCGGCAAGTTTGATACGCAAATGTAGCTTGTCTACTACAGGTTCTAAAATCATTCTAGAGCGAATCAGCTCAGCCTCAGTCTGCGCTTTACTGTTTTCGGTTCCTAACAAATCAGAGATATTCTCACCTAATGCTGGTAGCCCTGATGACTTTTCATCAATTTGAATTAGCGCATCAGATCGAAAAGTAGGATTAACATAGCGACTGTAAAGTATGCCAATAACTAACCCTATCAATATGAAGAACAGGATAGTTTTCCATCCACGTAATAGCGCTAATAATAGAGCCATTAAATCAATTTCATCATTATCACTATTACTAGTGTTATCGTTACTAGGCTTAGATATTTTTTGTGAATCTGTATTCATATTTATATATTCATCGCTTAAGGTTAATCACTTGACAACAGAGAACTTAACAACTAGTACCATTTATAATGTAGAACCAAATATTTAATTAACTTTATCAGCCCATTGCTCGAGACTATTAACAATATCTTGGTAAGCCGTCTCAAAGGCGCTCATTTCATGTTTATAAGGATCCGCAATGTCTTTATTCATCCAATGACCAAGCTTAAAGGTTTTACCGCGACAAAACGGCCAGCGATCTTCGATCCACTTCGTTTGTCCATCTGACATGGTAAAAATAATATCGGCTGTTTTTGCTAAATTCTCATCGATTTGCTTTGCGACATGATTAGTAATATCGATTTCTTGTTTAGCCATAATCTCTAACGCAGCAGGATCGGCAGAGTGCCCGACCAAAGCACCTACACCCGCAGAGTCAACATTTTTATTTGGGAAGCGCTGTTTTAGTAGCGCTTCTGCCATAGGGCTACGACAAATATTACCCACACATACGACTAAAATATTATTAAACGCCATAACTGTTATTACCTATAAGCCTGAAAGAATACTAACTGCTGATGTCGATGGTAGTATGGCACTGATAACACGATTCCAACGTGTCAAGCCAGTAGGATCAACATATACAATGTCGTTAGGATGCATCTCGAAACGATTAGCAAGCGCAAAGCTAGTAATCGTTTGCATATCTACATAGTAAATATCTGTCGTTCTCGTATTTAAATTGTCACGCACAACGTATATCTTAGCCGCATTTGCTGTATTAGAATCAAGACCTTTAGACTCGCCTAATACTTGCGCTAAACTAATGCCTTGCTCTTTAATAGGTACAGGCTCTACACGGCCAAACTCTCCTAAAACATATATCTTATTACGGTCTTGGCTATTCACATGAATGGAATCACCATCTTGTAAATATATCTGATTGGCAGACGTGCCAAGTTCGCGTAAGGACTGTAATCCAATATTGTAGCTTATCCCTCTACGATTAAATACAATATTGTTCGAATCTCCCGTAGGTGTCGCTCCTCCAGCCATAGAGATTGCACTGTATAACGATACTGGTGCATCATTAATTGGGAATTCCCCCGGTTGTTTCACCTCCCCATCGATAAAGAATTTATTGCCACGGTAGTTGACAATCTTTACCTGCGGATCTGAATACTTAAGATAGCGTTGCAGTTGTTTCTGCAAATTAGCGGTAAACTGCGGCACGCTCATGCCACTGGCTTTAATACGGCCAACCAATGGAAACTGTACAAAACCTTGTTGATCAACAGGAAATCCTGAAACATAAGGGTTGCTGCTATCACTAGCTGCTAAAGGTGTTATATTCGGGTAGCCTGTCAGGACTATACTCAAAATATCGCCTTCAGCAATACGATACTCTGCTCGTCCAGAGCTTCGTATTAATTGTGCTAAATTACTGTTTGGTATAGCCGCTTGTTTCGGCGGTAATGTTGCTAGGTTCAATGGCTGTATATTAAAGTGCAATCCATTTTCAGCAATGAATGTACCATTAGGTGGTAGCTCACCTGCTTGCAGACCAGCATTGATACTAGAGCAACCCGTGAGTATGCTAATTGCAAGTACAGACGCCACACTTAATAGCTTTGATGAATTGAAAAACATAGAAAAACCTTTATAAATCACAAATATA
>NZ_DAINDI010000054.1:12702-21347 GCF_036731945.1 Psychrobacter sp. | reverse complement strand
CGTTATTTATAAATTATATCCAAACGGCGGTAGAAAACAGCAAGCCAATAGTGATTGATGCCGATGGCCTATATCATTTGGCAACATTACAGGCTGGCGAGCATAAACTGGTTACACAGCTAAAAGCGCATAGTACTAAACATCAAGTTTGCCTAACACCGCATAGTGGTGAAGCGGCAAGATTGTTGAATAAAGAGGTCAGTGAAGTAGAAGGGGATAGGTTAGCCACAATAAAACAGTGCGCCAAAATCTATGGCGGAGATTGGGTGCTAAAAGGGGCAGGGTCGCTAGTTTTGGAGAACGAAGCAGGGAAAGGACAAATTTACGTTTGTGGCGTCGGCAATGCAGGGATGGCAAGCGCTGGCATGGGTGATGTGTTATCTGGCGTCATTGCAGGTCTGTTAGCGCAAAAGGATTTAACCGAAGAAGCGCGTAGTTTGCACCAAGCGGTTCTGCTTCATGCTCTGGCAGGCGACTGCTTAGCGGGGCAGGCAGAAAATTTTGAAAGTCTTAGCCATGCTTATAATACTCGCTCATTATTGATCGGCCAACGAGGCTTACAATCACAGGATATGCCCGTTGCTATTCGCCATATTATGCACCTGATAACTGACTGAATCATCAGTCATCAGTATCAACGACTAACGTTGAATAGAGCAGTGATGGTATTATTCAAAGGTATATGAAGACCGAGTTTAGGTACCATTACAATATTGATTGATGGCTTGCTGTACACGCTCGCGTTTTAGCTCAATTTCACGACCATCTAAATATTGACGTTTACCATTGGCATCCATCTCGTAGATGCGGCCACCAACATTTAGGTTGGTCAGATTATTGCGTAATGACTGGCAACGCTGAGCATTGGCCTGTGCTTCTTGTTCTTTAATGCGCGCCTCTAGTTGAGCCACACGCTGTTCTTCAGCACTTTGCGGGGCCGCTTGATTGGCTTCGGTTTTACCTGCCAATTGCCCTGCATTATTTTGTCTGCCGTCACTACGAAACTCTATCACTTCAATGTTTCTACCATTTTGCGGTGCGTGTTGGCTGTACTTCACCTCACCATGCGCGCCGATAGACTTATAAACCTGAACGGCATGGCTAGCATTGATTGGCAGCATGAGCATACACGCCGCGCTGAGACTCATCAGCAGTTTAGTAGCGGTATTTAGGGTAGACGCAGATGCCATGGTAACAATTGCCATAGTGACAATCCTCTTAGTAGGTAAAAAACGGCTGTATATATCAGCTAAGGATAATATTTAATCGTCTCGATAACAATATAAATACACTAGCGTTTGATTTTAGCAAATAATACTTATAAATGTACATTATTTAATAACTAATAGTTAGGGATAGGGTTTAGAAGTTTTTCTTGACAAAGGTGCTTAAACCATCGAATATGATAGCAGTTGATTGGTCAGTGAGCGGCTTTTATAAAATTGCCGTGGCACTTGAAAATAAGGACTACGGGTTGCTTATCAGTAGCTTGCTTAGTTTTATTTTCTTTGTGACAAAAATATAAAGTAGATGGTCATTATCGCAATGATTATCAGATTCTATATTTATTGTCTCCGGACTTATCTGTCTACAATGACTAAGATAAACTTATTATTACTGTGGTTAGTAAGACTTGGCTGTAATAAACAATAGGGCGCAATGTATAGTTTTAACAACAACTCATTAAATAAGTTATACGATTTAGCGATCCTATAGCGTGTCAATATTATTGGGAGTTGTTTTATATCCTGCCTCTATTTATTTATCACTGTCGTAACTTGGTATTCTCAAAATAATAAGCCTCTTTTATAGATGCATTCGCATCTTGTCACTGTCTGTCGATAAAATCCTGCCACAAAGCTGACCCTACATATATTGCTGTGTTTGAGTGCGATGCTGTTCTATATAACAGTATTACTTGGATATAGTGGGCACACATTCTTGATATGGATAAGAATTCCAAGTCTTCTTTATAAGAAAGACGAACAACCTTGTACAAACGGTGTTTTCTCTTATAAATGAGCGACCATTCTTACCACAAAAAAAGGTGATGACAGTGACGCAAACCACGCAAAGTCCAAATATGACTGGACATACCCAAACGGGTAATGCCGCCAAAAATTTTGAAGAAAAGCAACAACGCCTTGCAGAAGGTAGCGAGCAGCCTGTGATGTTATCTGGCGCTGAAATGTTGGTGCAAGCACTGACCGACGAAGGGGTCAAATATATTTTTGGTTATCCAGGCGGCGCCGTTCTACATATCTATGATGCCTTGTTTCAACAAGAAAATATTGAGCACATTTTAGTGCGTCATGAACAAGCAGCCGGCCACATGGCAGATGCTTATTCACGCGTGACCGGTCAGACAGGTGTGGTGCTCGCGACCTCAGGTCCAGGTGCGACCAATACCGTGACGGCAATCGCCACCGCCTTTATGGATTCTGTGCCGATGGTGGTTATTTCAGGTCAGGTGCCTAGCAGCCTAATTGGTGAAGATGCCTTCCAAGAAACTGACATGGTTGGTGTATCGCGTCCTATCGTCAAGCATAGCTTCCAAGTGCGCCACGCTAGCGAAATCCCTATGATTGTCAAAAAAGCCTTTCATATCGCTCAGTCGGGTCGCCCAGGTCCGGTAGTTATTGACGTGCCAAAAGATATGACAGCGCCAAGTGAAAAATTTGCTTATGCTTATCCAAAAGACGTGTTTATACGCTCGTATCAGCCGTCACTAAAAGGTCATAGCGGTCAAATTAAAAAAGCGGTTGAAACCTTATTATCGGCGCAGCGTCCTGTTATTTATGCAGGCGGCGGGGTCATTTGGAGTAAAGCGAGCAAAGAGCTGAGGGAACTTGCGCATCGCTTAAACTTGCCAGTTACCAATACCTTAATGGGATTGGGTACTTTTCCAGGTTCTGATGAGCAATTCTTAGGCATGCTTGGGATGCATGGCACCTATGAAGCCAATATGAGTATGCATCATGCTGATGTCATCTTGGCAATCGGTGCACGTTTTGATGACCGAGTGACCAATAATGTCAAAAAATTCTGTCCGAATGCGACGATTATTCATATAGATATTGATCCAGCATCTATTTCAAAAACCATTAATGCCCATATTCCAATCGTCGGCGATGTTAAAGCGGTCTTGACCGATATGTTAGAAATCATCGGTGATGATAAAGAGCTTGAGCAACATGCCTTATTAGATTGGTGGTCACAGATTAATGAATGGCGTAAGCGTCATGGGCTACGTTATGACACCAGTACTGACAATGGTATTAAGCCACAAGCGGTGGTGCAAGCTTTAGATAAAGTGACCAATAGTAACGCTATTGTCACCAGTGACGTCGGTCAGCATCAGATGTTTGCTGCCCTTTACTATACTTATAATGAGCCTGGTCAATGGTTGAACTCCGGCGGTTTGGGCACCATGGGTGTGGGTTTGCCTTATGCGATGGCGGCAAAACTTGCCAATCCTGAGCGCGACGTAGTGTGTATTACCGGTGAAGGCTCTATTCAGATGAATATTCAAGAGCTATCAACCTGCTTACAGTATGACTTGCCAGTCAAGATTTTGAACCTAAACAATGCACAGTTGGGCATGGTTAAGCAGTGGCAAGATATGCTGTATGAAGGCCGTCATGCGCAGTCTTATATGAACTCACTACCAGACTTTGTCAAATTGGCCGAAAGCTATGGTCATGTCGGTATTAAGATTACCGATCCTGCGACTATGGAAGCACAATTGGCTGAAGCCATGGCCATGACCGACAAATTGGTATTTATCGACGTTTATGTCGATCGTAATGAGCATGTTTATCCGATGCAAGTCGCGGGGCAAGCGATGCGTGATATGTGGTTAACAAAAGGGGAGCGTACCTAATGCAACAACAACATCTGATTTCGGTATTGATGGAAAACGAAGCGGGTTCGTTGTCGCGGTTAGTCGGCTTGTTCTCCCAACGCGGCTATAACATCGAGACGCTAAACGTCGCCCCTACGGATGATCCAAGCATCTCACGTCTGACGGTCACCACCATTACCTCGCCTGAAAGAATCGAGCAAATCACCAAGCAATTGCATAAATTGATTGAAGTGGTTAAAGTGCTCAATCTAACAGACAATGTGCACGTCGAGCGCGAGCTGATGCTTATTAAAGTACGAGCGTCGGGCGGTGTACGTGAAGAGATTAAACGCAGTGCTGATATTTTCCGCGCTCAAATCGTTGATGTCAATTCTAACCTATACACCATTCAAATCGTTGGTGATAAAGCCAAGCTTGACGGCTTTATCGATGTGATTGGTCGCGAGCGCATTATGGAAGTGGTGCGTTCGGGTGTGATTGGTATTGCACGCGGTGAAAAAACCCTAAGCTTATAACTTTATAATCGTTATTAAAAATCTTAATTTATTATCAACAGCGCGCTCATTTTAGCCAACACTTTAGAGTTTCGGTTAGAGCAGGAGCGCTTATTATCCATGGCCAGCCATGTTTTAGGAAAAGGACTCTATTTATGAACGTTTATTATGACAAAGACTGTGACCTATCAATCATCCAAGGCAAAAAAGTTGCCATTATTGGTTACGGTTCACAAGGCCATGCACACGCGTTGAATTTACAAGACTCAGACGTCGATGTCACCGTTGGTCTACGCGCCAACTCTAGCTCATGGAAAAAAGCGGAAAACGCGGGTTTAAAAGTTGCTGAAGTAGAAGAAGCGGTAAAAGCGGCTGACGTCGTAATGATTTTGACCCCTGATGAGTTCCAAAAACAGCTTTATAGCGATGTGATTGAACCAAACATCAAAGAAGGTGCAACCCTTGCTTTCGCGCATGGTTTTGCCATTCATTACAACCAAGTTGAGCCACGTAGCGACCTTGACGTTATTATGGTGGCGCCTAAAGCACCAGGTCATACCGTACGTTCAGAATTTACCAAAGGTGGCGGTATTCCAGATTTGATCGCTATCTATCAAGATGCGTCTGGTCAAGCTAAGCAGTTAGCCTTGTCTTATGCTGCTGGTGTTGGTGGTGGTCGTTCAGGCATCATCGAAACGACCTTTAAAGATGAGACTGAAACTGACTTATTTGGTGAGCAAGCGGTACTTTGCGGCGGCGCGGTTGAGCTGGTAAAAATGGGCTTTGAAACCCTAACAGAAGCCGGCTACGCTCCTGAAATGGCTTACTTTGAGTGCTTACATGAGCTAAAGCTTATCGTTGACCTCATGTATGAAGGCGGTATCGCTGATATGAACTATTCAATCAGTAACAACGCTGAATACGGCGAATATGTGACTGGTCCAGAAGTGATCAACGAGCAATCACGTGAAGCCATGCGCAATGCGCTAAAACGCATCCAATCTGGCGAATACGCAAAAATGTTCATCAGTGAAGGCGCGACCAACTATCCTTCAATGACTGCCCGTCGTCGTAACAACGCTGAGCACCAAATCGAAGTGACTGGTGCGAAATTGCGCGGCATGATGCCTTGGATCGGTGGCAACAAAATCATCGATAAAGACAAAAACTAATTGGCTAGTGAGCGATTAGATAATTAATTGCTCATTTAGAAATCAAAGCCCGTGTTATCACTTGATGACACGGGTTTTTTTAATGGCTGGCAATTCAATAATCTAGAGAAAGTTGCCACCGTAATCGTTTGCTCCTGGTTGAAAACTCATTATTACTGCCTCATATAAGCAGACTTGCTTATTTTATTTAAAAAATACTAAAACCAAACGCTAAAGAATGATCTGAGCGCTTGATTTTTTATTCTTATTTTTTCTTGATTACAGGTTGTCTGTTGTGCAAATACCAAGTCCTAACTGGCTAACGCCGCAATTTATCTATATTACTCTGAGCGCTGTAGTAGCAGTATTGATTTGGATAGAAGGCGAGATGCTCAAGCGCAACCAAGGTAAGCTGCCGCAATCTAAGTTCTTTCGCATCAGCTCTTTACTTGATACCGCTTGGTTCTTTGTCTCTACTCTGGCGTTGTACGTCATTGATTTGGCGCCGTTGGCTATTGCCGTGCCAGTCGCTTATAGCATCTATACCATCTACGGCTGGATATATGGCACGCGTCTGCTCAAACGCAAAGGCATACCAGACTCACCGAAGGATTTGGTGGTGCCAGCTAAATATATCGCCTATAGCCAGTCGTTTTCTTTGATATTTTTTGCCTTGTGTCTACTAGTTTTATTATCACCATGGTTGCCGTTACCTGCATAACCATGTTTTAGCGTTTAGATGATATTTTTGGTTGTTGTGCTATTAAGAGCATCGTAAATCAATTGTTTTAGCTTAGATACTATAAAATAATTATTAAAATCAACTATTTAAATAATAAATAGTTATTTAATGATAGAGCTGACAGAAGGCCGCGGTTTTTTACAAAAAAAAATAATTTAACCTGTTGCACTTTAGAAAAGCTGCTATAATCAGCTTGTACTCGTAGGATTTTAGGCAAGAGCTTTAGGTTATCTTCTAGATAAATCAAGGGTTTAAGCCGATGCATCTAGCAAAAAATACTTGAGTATATATCAATTAATCGGTGATGACACACGTCTCGCCAACAGTTAAAGAGTTAGGAAAATTTATGTCAGAGAAAGTTGAAGGCACTGTAAAGTGGTTTAATGAAGCTAAAGGTTTTGGTTTTATCGCTCAAGACAATGGCGGACAAGACGTATTCGCTCACTACAGCGCTATCCAAGGTAACGGTTTCAAAACTCTAGCCGAAGGCCAAAAAGTGCCTTTCATCTTAGGTGATGGCAAAAAAGGCCCACAAGCTGAGCAAATCGAAGCTATCTAATCTTAGTGATTATTGAGTGAACTGATTTATCAGCCAGCTTGATACCATAAAGATGATCGATAAGTATTGATTCCTTTGTTTGTTAAAACAATAAAAATACTGTTTAGACGTTAAAAAAAAGCAACCATTCATCAGGTTGCTTTTTTTATGATATTTTTTTAAGAAAATGACTTAAATTCTGTAAGTTTGGACAAAGCGTGATTATTTATTTTTGACAATAACGCTGTTATCTTAATAGAGGATTAGTTTAAAAAAGTTTTTAGGCATTAATACCAAATAAAAAAGGCGAGTGTATGCAGTGGGAAAAATGGTTTGCGATTGAATGGCCGCAAGTGCTCGGTATTTCACTATCGGCGCTTGGATTATACTTGGGACTGATTTTGTTTACGCGGTTGATGGGGCTACGCAGTTTTTCCAAGCTTTCAAGCTATGATTTTGCCATGACTGTTGCTATCGGTAGCATACTGGCGTCAACCATCTTATCTGACAGCCCATCTTTGGCGCAAGGCTTAGTCGCCGTTGCGGTATTGTTTCTTATTCAAGGTACCATCTCTGTCATCAGGCGTAAGTCTAAGCCTCTAAAATCAATGATTGATAATCAAGCAATTATCTTAATGGCGCACGGAGAGTATTTTTGCGATAATTTAAAAGAAGCCAATCTGACCAAAAATGACGTGCAAGAAGTATTGCGTAAGAACGGATTAAAATCAAAAAGCGAAGTATTCGCTGTTATTATGGAAACGACTGGCGATATGAGTGTTATTAAGCAGGATAGTACCGCGCCTGACTGGTCGCTGTTCGACGACATTCGTGACAGCCATTTGCTAATTAACTCTAAGAGTAAATCTGATAATATGCCTAGACAATAAAAAGTGGGAAGATGAAATCATAGTAAAGTAAGCAGTAATTACAAAGCTGTCTCTGTTATAAAGGACGGTCGAGTTAGCGTATTCGAGCAAATTAACTCTCTATTTAGGCACCTATAGACAGTTTTTGCAACAATGGTGACAAATTTATGACGCATTATTCACGGCGTTGTCTTGACCTTAGCCCTGTGCTCACGCAAGATAGACGGGTCTGATAATAACGGTTGGCTTAGCTTTAGCAGGATTTAAGCGTTTGCTGGTATATTTTTATTATTGGTAAATACTTATAAAAGTAAATACCAATAATAAATCACGACTAGCGAATAATAAATATGATGCTGCGATATTTTGGGTGGGCGGCTTATACATATTTATGTTTAAATCTATGTTAATGTGGTAAAAACCTTTAGTAGTATTTTGAACGACAATTTGTACTACAGTTTGAAAAGAATGAACCTTTGGTTCTTAATTGGTAATTTTTAATTCATAACATTAATAAACGAGGAACGTATGAAAGCATTAGTAGCGGTCAAGCGTGTCATTGATTACAACGTAAAAGTTCGTGTAAAAGCTGATAATTCGGGCGTAGATTTATCTAACACTAAAATGTCAATCAACCCTTTTGATGAAATTGCTGTTGAAGAAGCCGTTCGTCTAAAAGAAGCGGGCGTGATTGATGAAGTCATCGTCGCCTCAATCGGTCCAAAAGAATCACAAGAGCAAATCCGTGCAGCTTTAGCCTTGGGTGCTGACCGTGGGATTTTGGTCGTATCTGACGAAAAACCTTATCCACTACAAGTTGCTAAAATCCTTAAGAATATCGCTGAATCTGAGTCTACGGATATTATCCTATTGGGCAAACAAGCCATCGATGACGACAACAACCAAACCGGTCAGATGCTAGCAGCATTGATGGGTATCGGTCAGGGTACTTTTGCGTCAGAAGTAAAAGTTGAAGGCAACAAAGT
>NZ_DAINDI010000054.1:9513-12692 GCF_036731945.1 Psychrobacter sp. | reverse complement strand
GTCACGCGTGAAATCGACGGTGGTCTGCAAACCCTAGCACTTGATCTACCAGCGGTTATCACCACTGACTTACGCTTAAATGAGCCACGTTATGCTAAATTGCCTAACATCATGAAAGCGAAGAAAAAGCCACTTGATGAAAAAACGCCTGCTGATTTTGGTGTCGATATGACTTCTAAGCAAGAAATTATCAAAGTCGTGCCACCTTCTGAGCGTAAAGCGGGTATCAAGGTAGGTTCAGTTGATGAGTTGGTCGATAAGCTAAAAAATGAAGCAAAAGTTATCTAAGGCGTGAGTCTTTTAATATTTTGCTACGGCATATCTTGTGCAAAATGATGCTATCTAAAAGGTTTCATATTTAAGCTGATTTGATAAATCGTTTTGTACACAAACAACCGCATGAATAGATGATACGAATAAATAAAGGATAAAAACAATGGCAATTTTGGTATATGCAGAACATGACAATGCCAGTCTAAAAAAGGCAACTTTGAACACGATCGCTGCTGCTAAGCAAATAGGCGATGACGTCCATGTATTGGTCGCTGGTAGCGGCGCGCAGGCAGCAGCTGATGCAGCCGCTAAAGCTGAAGGCGTGACTAAAGTACTATTAGCCGATAACGCCGCTTATGAGCATCAATTGGCAGGCAACATTGCCCTATTGGTTGCTGACATCGCTGGTGATTATAGCCATATCATCGCTGCTGCTACCACCACTGGCAAAAACTTTATGCCACGTGTCGCCGCTTTACTTGACGTGAGCATGTTGTCAGAAATATCTGCGGTCGTAGACGCAAACACCTTTGAACGTCCTATCTATGCAGGTAACGCCACAGCAACAGTTAAGACTTCAGAAAATAAAGTGGTTCTAACAGTCCGTACCACCGCTTTTGACCCTGTGGCAAGCGAAGGTGGTTCAGCGTCTGTTGAGACACTCGATAACGTGCAAGAGACTGGTAAAGCAAGTTTCGTCAATGAAGAGATGGCAAAATCTGACCGCCCTGAATTGACTTCAGCAAGCATCGTGGTTTCTGGTGGTCGTGCATTAGCGAATGGTGAAAACTTCACTAAATATATCGAGCCACTAGCTGATAAGCTTGGCGCTGCGGTTGGCGCATCACGTGCTGCTGTTGATGCAGGCTATGTACCAAACGATATGCAAGTTGGTCAAACAGGTAAAATCGTTGCACCAGACCTTTATATCGCAGCGGGTATCTCAGGCGCGATTCAGCATTTAGCAGGTATGAAAGATTCTAAAGTGATCGTTGCTATCAACAATGACCCAGAATCACCAATCGCGAGCGTTGCTGATTACTTCTTAGAAGCCGATTTATTTGAAGCACTACCTGAGTTAACTAGTAAGATTTAATGGTTAATTACTAGATAAGTAATCAAGCACAAAAAACCCGCTATAAAAATAGCGGGTTTTTTTATTATCGAATTTAATTTACTTAACAATATTAGCTATATTCCCTTTGTCGCAACGTTTCATACAAGCATAATGAGCCTGCGATAGCGACATTCAGGCTTTCTTGACCATTAGGCTGCGGCAAGGCAATAGGGATCGCGCATTGCATTAGCTCATCACAAACGCCTTGACCTTCATGTCCCATAATCCAAGCAATAGGTTTTTTTAAGTCGTGTTGATAAATCACGGTATCGGTATGCGAGCTAGTGGCAAATAGCGGCGTTTGCACATAATCCAAAATATCTTGCACGCTTAACCCTTCGTAAATGGTAAGGGCAAACTGTGCGCCCATACCTGCTCTGAGCGTTTTTGGTGACCATGCTTGCGCGGTTGAACTGGTACAAAGTATATTTTTAATGCCAACCGCCGCCGCCGTGCGCAGTAACGTACCGACATTGCCGCTATCTTGGACGTCATTAAGAATCAAGCAGTCATCATTGATGGCTTTAATACTAGGCGTTGGAATGTTAATCAGCGCCATGATATCGATGCCAGTCCCTAAGCTACGAATACCTTCGTACAGGCTATCTGCTAAAGTCAAAATAGGTGTATAAGTCGGCAGGCGCGTTAAAATCTGCTGAACCTCAAGATGCTGGTGCGCCGATTCAGACAGCAATATTTGCACGAATGGGTAATCGCTACGCAAAGCAGCATCGATAAGGTGCACGCCTTCAATGACGGTTTGCCCTTGTTTCTTACGCTGGCGCGCTTGTGTCAATAGCCCTTTGATAAGTTTGACAGTCGGATTTTTATCTGAGGTAATCAGTTCGGTTGGATTTGCTACCATAATGGATCGCTTAAAATATAAAGAGTTTGAATCATCAGCGTAAAGTCGATTGTTTATATCGCTGTACGCTGTGTATTATCAAATTGGGTGCAAATTATTTATTTATCAGCATGTTTTAAATGCAGATTTTTAACGTAATCGACTTCATTTTTACTACCAAGTACCACAGGGACACGTTGGTGAATATCCGTTGGTTCTATATCCAAGATACGCTGCACCGCGTCGGTAGCAGCGCCGCCTGCGCGCTCAATCAATAAGCTCATTGGATTGGCCTCATACATCAAGCGTAATTTCCCTGCTTTACTGGCATCTTTGGTGTCAAATGGATAGGTGAATAAACCGCCGCGACATAAAATACGATGCACATCACCGACCATTGCTGCTACCCAGCGCGTGTTAAAGTCACGGCCGCGCACACCAGTCTTGCCAGCAATCAGTTCGTCGATATATTGCTGCATAGGCGCTTGCCAATAGCGATAGTTTGAAGCGTTGATAGCGTATTCACTAGTATCCGCATCAATCTGAATATCCTCTTCTATCAGCACATAGTCATTGCTATCAGGGTCTAGGCTAAACATCACGACATTATCGGCAATGGTTAATGCCAGTACCGTAGAGGTGCCGTATAGCAAATAACCGGCGGCTAGCTGTTGATTACCTGCTTGTAAAAAATCGCTATTTTCACTGACTTGACCTTGGCGTTGGTATGGCAAGATGGAGAAGATGGTACCGACGGCCATATTGATATCGATATTTGATGAACCATCAAGCGGGTCGAACAATACCAACAAACTACCGTCAGCGTTGGCAGGGGTGGCATCGTCGAGCTCTTCTGAGGCAACGCCGGCACAATGCGCGTTGTTTGCCAAAGCCTCTAATAATAAATCGTTAGCTAAGACGTCGAGTTTTTTCTGATCTTCACCT
>NZ_DAINDI010000054.1:2047-9503 GCF_036731945.1 Psychrobacter sp. | reverse complement strand
TGGGTTACTGGCGTGAGCGTTTAGATAATTGGCTAAGGTTGTCATAAGGTTTCCTGATAAAGGCGGTTAAAATAGATAGTATTAAAATAAATACTTTTAAAAATAAGACCAATGAGAATAAAAATTAAATAGAGGTTTGAGAGACGGTTAGGTCACCTTTAATTTGCCTAAATTTGGCAAATTTTTAAATACCCAGCAAGGCGTCTTTGTCCTGACCACAAAATCAGCTACACTAGCGCTATGATTATTTATTTATGGTGTTAATAAGTGGCTTTTGATAAGGTTTGCTTTATGTCTAGAGCCATTGCTCACCAAGACGCCAAAAGCTACCTTTTAAGGTTGTTTGTCATTGCACTAAATTGTAGCAAATAAGTGCCAAAATGTCCTTGTCTCTATGCTTAACGAGTGTAAAACACCTAAATAATGATAATCACCTCATATCACCTAACAATAAAGATGTGCCATTATGTCAAATTCTATCGATAGTCGCTCAACACCAACCGTTTCGCCGACTGATTATGCCAAGTTTGATCCTGAGACCATCCATCAAAAGCTCAACGCCTCGCTCAGTCGTCCGCAGCTTAATAATGATGGCAGTATTCGCCATTTTTTAGGAGTAGAGGGTTTAAGTAAAGCGCAGTTGCAGGCAATTATTGCCAAAGCAGAGACATTTTTTGATGAAAATGGGCAACTGATTAATCGCCCTGAGCTTGAAGGCTATACGGTGATGAATTTGTTTTTTGAACCGTCAACGCGCACGCGCACCACTTTTGAAGTCGCTGAAAAGCGTCTCGGTGCCAATGTGCTCAATATCGATATTGAGCGCTCCAGTACCAAAAAAGGCGAGAGCTTGCGCGATACCTTGTGGAATCTACAAGCGATGACGGCGGATATTTTTGTGGTACGCCATTCAGCGTCCGGCGCGGCACATTTTATGGCAACAGAAGTCACGCCAGATATTGCTATTATCAACGGCGGTGATGGCTGGCATGCCCATCCGACGCAAGGCATGCTCGATATGCTGACTATTCACCGTGAAGCACCGCGACCATTTGAAGAGTTGTCTGTAGCTATTGTCGGTGATATTAAGCACTCACGGGTTGCACGCTCTGATATCAGTGCGCTGCAAACCTTAGGCGTCAAAGATATTCGTGTTTGTGCCCCGCGCACCTTATTACCCAAAGGTATTGAGCGTTTTGGCGTACAAGTTTATGAAGATATGAACGAATGCGTCACCGGCTGTGATGTCATTATGGGGTTAAGAATACAAAACGAGCGTATCGGCTCGCCGCTGCTGGCGTCGTCGAGTGAGTATTATAAGCATTATGGTATTACGCCTGAACGCCTAGCATTGGCTAAACCCGATGCGTTGGTGATGCATCCTGGGCCGATGAATCGCGGGGTTGAGATTGCCTCAAGCGTTGCCGATGGTGACCAGTCTGTTATTTTAAAGCAGGTAAATAATGGCATTGCGATTCGCATGGCAGTATTGTCACTGGCAATGGAAGGTCAGCGCGCGCATCAAGCTGCGAGTCAGTAACACTCTGCTGCCCTGTTCCATATTTATTTATCCCATTTTATTGATACGGTAATAACGCTCATGTCTACTACGTTAAATACGGATACACCGATAATTAACCATCTTCCTCAAGCATTTAAAGACGCGCTACCACGCACAGTAACCGATAAGCTGGCTTCTTTTGAATCAGAGCGCGAAATGTGGCTGCTGCCACCCTTGGTTGATTTATGCGCCCGCTTACGCGAACCGGGTCAACAACAACACGGTACGTTAGAGTCAGAAGGGCGTGCGGCCCGTGGCAATGGTTTTTTGCACGTGGTGATTCCACCCGATACCAACCCCATTTTAGAAAATGGCTCGCTATTAAAAGGTTTGCGTGAGCGGGCTCTGAGTGATGGTGGTATTTATTTGCATATTTTAGGTGCGTTGACAGAAGGACTTCGAGGAGAGAATCCTTCCAATATTGCTGGTCTGAAAAAAGGCGGCTGTATCGCGGTCTCTAATGCGCGTCGACCTTTTCGCAATGACTTGGTGTTACTGCGTACTTTAGAGTATGCGGCGACTTTTGGCATGAAAGTATTCTTTTATCCTGACGAGCCAAGTCTCTCTGGTGATGGCGTGGCGCACGAAGGTTATATCGCCTCGTATCATGGTTTGCAAGGGATTCCTTGGATTGCAGAAACAGTTGCTTTATCGACGCAGTTATTGATGGTAGAAGAAACGGGTATTGCCGCACATTTTAGCCAACTATCTTGTAAGTCTTCGATTGAGCTGATGCGCTGGGCGAAAGACAAAGGTCTGCCGGTGACTTGTGATGTGGCGATGCATCAGCTGTATTTAACCGATGATAATTTAAAAGGTTTTAATGCCCAAGCCTATGTGCTACCGCCGCTGCGTAGCAATACCGATCAGCAAGCCATTCGCCGCGGGCTAAAAGACGGCACCATTGATGCGATTTGCAGCCATCATGAGCCGCTAAACAGTACCGCCAAAAAAGCACCTTTTGCCGAAAGCACACCGGGTATCTCAAACTTTGATACCTTTATGGCGCTGGCATGTCAGTTGGTACGCGATGAAGTATTAACGCTCGAGCAACTGGTCGACAAAATCTGCCTTAATCCAGCAAAAATCGCAGGTATTAGTGAGCAGTATGCAAGTATCGGCGGCGCGGTGTTGGTCGATCCCAATCTTGAATGGCAAGTGACCACAGAATCCATGTTATCAAATGGTAAAAATACGCCGTTCTTTAATGAGCAGTTGCAAGGCCGTGTGGTGGAGACTTTCTTTGCCTAATTTGCCCAGACAGGATGACAGTCTGCTACCATCCTCGAAGGATAACAACCAAGATTTAACCAGTCAGCCGCATACACCGCGCAGTGGCGCTAGTACCTCTAGCGAATCGATCAAAGCGGTCGCAATCTATGAAGTGGTCAAAGGCGTTGGTGCGCTATTAGGAGCGGGGGCTCTATGGTCATGGCATAGTGACCTTGAGCATTGGCTAACGACAGCGACCGCTTCTTGGCAACAAACCTTTGGGCAACTGCTAGCACCGCAAGTTGATAGTGCGGTACGTATCGCGCAGCAGGCAAGCAAAAATTGGTCAGTATTTTTATTGCTCATTTTTGCTTATGCCAGTTTGCGCTTTCTTGAAGCTTATGGTTTGTGGCAAGATAAAACTTGGGCATATTGGTTTGGGGTGTTAGGCTACGGGATATTTATTCCTATTGAGCTTTATTATTTGTTTGCTAGCCCATTTGACTGGTTTAAACTTGCCATCTTAATATCAAATATTATTATTGTTATCGTGGTTTATCGCAATATGAAGCGCAAAGGTTTGATATAACTAGGCCGTGATACAAACCAATACACGGGTTTAAGAGACCTAAAAAAGCCAGTATAAGCGATGATACTTATACTGGCTTCTCTTTTACTAAAACGGCTAAATGAAAACTATGTAAAGCTTATATCTCTGCGACTTTCTCGTCGGTACGAATGCTTTTGGCGACTTTACCAACGCTCAAACCTTGTACCAAAATAGAGAATATCACCACCGCATAAGTCAGCGCCAATAAAATATCGCGCTCACCGCCTGCTGGCAGTTGCAATACCAAAGCAACCGAAATGCCACCGCGCAATCCGCCCCATGTCAGCACTTTCCATGCGCCTTTTGGCAAATCAAGCTGACGATGAAAGGTTTTGGTGGTCATGCCGACGACGATAAAGCGTGCAAGTAGGGCAATAATAATGGTCAAACCAGCAGCGATAAATAAATTGCCCGAATAAGCAATCATCACCACCTCTAAACCAATCAAGACAAATAAAATCGCGTTAAGAATTTCATCAATCAATTCCCAAAATAAATCAATATAATGGCGCGTTTTATCACTCATCGCCAGTGCACGTCCACGATTACCTACCATTAAGCCCATCATCACCATCGCAAGTGGTCCGGATAAATGCCAATGGCTGGCGAGTGCATAGCCACCTATGACGCCCGCCAGCGTTAATAACACCTCTTCTTGGTAGCTGTCGATGCTTTTGAGCATATAATACAAAATTGCACCGAGCACTAAGCCAAAGACAATCCCGCCACCAGCTTCAACGGCTAAGGTATGGGCAACATAATTGGCCGTTGGGATATCGCCACTGGATAAAATACCGAGCAGCAGGACAAAAATAACCACGCCTGAGGCCAAAATACCCATCACGGCGATTGGATCGGTCGGTGATATCAAGGCGCCAAATAATAAACACCATAAAAAAGGCAGCCCAAAACCAAATAGTGGCAGCATAAAATAAAGGGCAGCGGCAATGAGTAACGCCGATACGATGGTGCCAATACAAGCAAGGATACCAATGGGCAATTTATAACGTTTTAAATCGCCAATATTGACGTGGAGCGCGCCTGCAAATAACAACATAGACAACATACCGTCTAATAAGACTTCGGTAAAATCAAGTTGCTCTAATAAGCTCACTTCGTAATCAATCAGCTCATCAAACCCTAAAAAGCCCAAAAATATCGCGCCGATAGATAATAAAATGGAGATGACCATCACGCCGATAGTCGTTGGCAGGCCAATAAATCGATGATTGACATAAGTTAATAAAGCGGTAATCGATAAAAAAATAGCGCTGATTTCTAGTACGGTCAAGCTGCTGGTAGGAGCCATAAAAAGGTCTCAAATAATGATAAAAAGTCGTCCCAATTTTAGGGCTTAGGAGGATTGATAGGGTTTTATTTTAGTTATTTTTGTGCTGGCTTACCAGTTATGAATGATAAACTTATTTTTAGTAATAAAGATCGTTTTAAACGCTATCTTGATTGCGTTTGTAGAGCTTGATGAATATGAGCATCGAACTTAGCGACATAAGCAAAGTATTGATGTTGGTCATTGTCGCTGAGAATAAACTGCTTGGCTTGCGCACACATGGCGCTTAGGTCGTCGACCAAGGCTTGATAGCTAAGATTGTCTTGTCCCGCACGTTCAATCAACGTCAGCTCATGTAGTAACGTTTGCTGCTGAGCATTATTAACTTTGGCATAATTGAGGTCTACCATTGCCTGACAAAGCGCCTTTAACACCATCAAGTCTGCGGTCGCATAACGCCGTATCTCGCCAAGCGATGTATCGATAAAGTCGGATATTTTAGGGGTATGAGTCACGACGGCTAATATGGCGTCGCGTGGTTTATGGCTTACTTTTTCAATAGTGCTATTATCAGATTTTGTTTTATCTGGCGCAGGTTGCTTTGATGTTGATTTTTCTGAACTTGGTCTATAAAAATGATAGGAGCTTGGCGGCTGACGACGCATCATGATGCTAAGGCAGCTGGTCAAAGACTGTACGCAATTGACCGCAGTTTTGGGATCATTAATTCCTGGAGAAAGGGCGCGTACCGCAATTTCGGTCATTTGTCCCAAACTATAAGCGATATCGTTAGAATGGCTTAAGCGCTGCTCAATACGGATACAACCAGCAAAGCGCTGCCAAAATAAGCTATCTGGCGCGCGCGGCACAATAGCAAGTTTTGGCGTGTTGGTCTGCTGGCGATTGTCTGGATGGTTGGCTGGGCGCTGATAAAAATAGCCAATAATATTTCTATCAGTGACAAAATCACCAAGATTGGCATTAATTTGCACCACGCCTGCATAATCTTGGCTCAGAGTTACCAGTGATTTAAGATAGATTTGCTGTAAATATCCCGAGCTTGGCGCATAAATCGGCGTTGCAGACCAAGTGTGAAATTGTTCGATATCTTGGTGCTCAACGTCACGTTGATGCTTGATATCACAGCGGTCTTTATACCAGTAGTGAATATTTTTAATCGCCTCATTACTGGCGCCTTCGATCACATGCGATGCCTGAATCGCATGCACCATATGCTGCACAAAATACACCAATAATAACGCGCAAATAATCGCCATGATAATGCCAAAGGTCACGGCCAATTGCGGCACACCAAAGGCAACATCGTATTTATGAATCGCTTTTAACACCAATAAACTATAGCTAAAGGTGCCAATAAACGCGCCTAAAACAAATTGATTGGGCGTATCGGTTAAAAAATTACGCAGCAGTCTAGGACCAAATTGCGAAGATGCCATTGATAACACGGCAATGGTAATCGAAAAAGTAGTCCCCGCGACACCCAGTACGGCACCAGCAATGGTAGTCATGATAGCGCGGGCGGCCTCATCATCGCCGGTAAAAGCAAAACTTAGCTCTCTAACCGTCTCGCGGTCGAAGTGTTCATCGATAGTGACCAATATAGGCGCGAGTAGAATACCTGCTAACACACAAGCGCTAGGAATAAACCAATAAGAACCAATGAGCTGCTGCCACAGATTTTTTAGGCGATCGGGTAAATCCAGTAGCGTCTGTAGCGACCAGAGCTGGGCAAATTGCTTTAACCTGTGCATGATTGTGAGCAATAGCGACTTAAGCCAGCCATTTTTAGGGTGTTTATCCAATATAGTGCGCTCCAAAAATGACCTAAAAACTAAACAAGTTTGATTGAAAAAAGCCGTGCTATTGCCTCACTAAATAACGAGGCCTAAAAGGAATTACCTTACCATATAAATAGGATCGTTTAAAAATTTAGTAAAAAATAAGCCCCTATGATAGGAGCTTATTTTTAATCTGATTAAAATTCTGCATTTTTTATTAATTGACTAAATCATTAATCCAAGTGCTTATTGCGGTGCTTATTTTCTCTATTACTGAAGGCTCTTCTATGCTTTCGACACTCGATGGCTGCATTTGCCTACTAGCCATAGCTATTGGCTGCTTTTGCATACTTTCTACAATTAAGGGTAGGTTTTTGCCAGCGGTCGATAGGATTAGACTTGGATTTTTAGTCAGCATCGTCCACTTCTGATTACCACCATTATTACAGCCATAACGAATTAAGCGTGCGCGATTATTATTCAAATAACCATTTTCTAAGTCAAAGCATTGATTACCTTGTTTGATAGCATTTGTTGTTACATCCATTTGCCAAACTTGCGAGTTTGCTTGATCATCACAAGGCGCTAGGTTAATAACATTGCCTCCTTGTGGCATTAGACACTGATCTAGCGCCATTTTATTATGGATTCTACCTTTTGTATCTTGAATCCATTGCTCAGAATTGTCTCCTGTGCAAGCGCTAGGCCCGCTAATAAAAGCATTTAGCTGACCATTTTCTAATGTTTCAACTTTAAGACAATTTTTACCATTCATGAGTGGACTAACGTTACTTAAAGGCTCGTCATCCTGCAATCCTATCTCTTTGACAAACTTCTGGAAGGCAGTGATTACTTCAGGTCCGCTTGCCATTAAATCAGTACGGTATACATTAACCCAACGATTTAAACGATACATGGTTTCTTGCTGTTGCTCATAACGCTCTAATGTTTGGAATGCTTGCGGGCTCAGCTCTTGACGTAGCTCA
>NZ_DAINDI010000054.1:547-2037 GCF_036731945.1 Psychrobacter sp. | reverse complement strand
CATTACGATCGGTTTTATAAGAGTTATATATTAACTCACCGTCCGTATCTAAACTAATAGTCGGGTTTCCAGCTTGGCTGATCAGTTGTTGCTCTAATACTGGTAATTCGATTTTTCTTAATGCACTAAAGCCATGCTCTTTACCAAAGGTAACGGCTGGCTTGATGGTATCGCTGTATGGACCAATAGCCGTTGATGATAATAATACCTGTGCTTCGTTGGCTTTTTTACAATACAAATCGACTTTGCTAGGATTTTCAGAAATCGCTAGATTGACATGAAATTTATTAGCATTGCTATTGCCATTGACGCGATTAGGGGCAAGAGCAATGTTATTAACCATATTGTTACTGTAAGTAACGGTCAACCAGCAGCTAGCCACGTCAGCAGAGGTATTCGCTGCTGGTAAATCAAAAACATTACCCCAGTTACCACGTGCTGCCGGATAAATAATACCTTTTTGTGCGACAGGATCATAGCCACCTAAAATAGTATAGACAGGAGTGCCTTGCAAACGTGGTTTTAAATAATTGCCATCTGCGCTGTTGTACCAAACATTATTAGATTTTGGCACTTTTGGTTGTGCCACTTCCATCTTTCTAAGACCAGCATTCCACTTTTTATAGCCGGTCGGTGAGTCACTGGCAAACATATGACGATCGAATGCTGGCTGAATTTTAATTTTCGTACTATAACCAGTATAATGAGTATAGCGTGAGATATTACTGTTATTAGAACCACCAGACATGGCGTCACGGCCGTAGCCATATTGGGCTAAGAAAGTAGGTGAGTCTTCAGTACCGGGACCAACATCTTTTCGCCACCATTCAAAGTTACCACGCATTCTATTTCTAAGCGGCATAAATCCCCAACCGCTATCTGCATGATGTTCTGACCAGAATTTTTTATCGCCAACTTTACCTGGGTAATGCCCCAATCCATAATGATGGCCAATTTCATGACTAAACTCATTGCCGACCGAATCAATCAAAGTCAGCATGCCATTACCACCGCTTAAGCCATGGTTGAATATACCGTTGGCGTATTTGCCACGTGCGTGGTGCGCATTAACATTTTGGGTGAGCTGTGGCTGTTCTTGGCTTTGCATAGAAGCGCTAGTGATGCCCCAGTTCGCCAGATTAATACCAACACCAAAGGTTGATTTGCCTGTGTTTTCGCGCATATCCCCGCTATAAACGTCGCCAGTTGAAGCACTACCTGAAGCCACATCATAGATAGTACCATTCGCTACCATCACTCGATCAAGCACGACGTCATCATATTTAGCGATAGTCATTTGTGCTGCTGGGATGGTCTGGAAATAATCTGCACCAGCTTTTTCTGGCTGTAGCAGCATATAATGACCATTGTTATTTACAGTCACTGGACTTAAAAGACCAAGACGAATATTGGTTAATACTAGCTCGCCTGGTGCCGCAAAGTCTATTTTATCTTCTGAAAGTTCACCGCTACGATTTTGTTCATCGACG
>NZ_DAINDI010000054.1:0-447 GCF_036731945.1 Psychrobacter sp. | reverse complement strand
ACTATAGGCAACACGTGGTCTATCGTCGCTATTCGTTTGGTCTGAAAGTGGCAAATGCGTCGGGTCATCCAAATTGATCTTGCGTAATAACAGTCCATCTTGATAAATTTCAGCAACCAATTGATTGACTGCTCCCATTTCAAGCGTAGGCGTCACTAATAAAAGAGCTTCCTTTTCTGCAGTTAGGCGCGGCATGTTTTTTGCTTCGTTACCTTGAGGATCTACCGTATGATTCTGCCCAAATTGAATCATGGCTTGTAAAGGGCCTAGCAAATCAGAACGGATTTCTCTCGTCTGCCCCGCACCGTTATAGTCAAAGAAACCCAATAAATAATAATCAGCAATGTCTTTTTTTGGTTCTGGATATTTAATAGGCGTGGCTGGCTCAAGCGGCGTCGCAGGAATACTGGTTACTGGCGGCTTTTCAGGCGTCGTCACTGGCGGCTT
>NZ_DAINDI010000053.1:20117-21521 GCF_036731945.1 Psychrobacter sp. | reverse complement strand
CCGTACGTGGTAGTATCATTGATATCTTTGCCATGGGTCAGCCATTTCCGCTACGCCTAGATTTATTCGACGATGAAATTGAGACCATTCGCTTTTTTAATCCGCAGACCCAGCGCACATTGACCGTTGATGACCTCAAAACCATGATGAGTGGCAACGATAGCAGCATGAGCAAAGAATCGCTATCGCTGCTGCATAAACTGCCAGATATCTCAAAGCCCATTAAGCAATTTCAAATACTACCCGCTAAAGAGTTTCCGCTCGATGAAGGGCGGGAGACGTTCCGCACCAACTTTGCCGCCATGTTCCCCAATGCCAGTAGCCGCAAATCTGAGCTGCATAAAGATGTGATGGCAGGTATCGCTAGTAGCGGACTTGAGTATTATCAGCCACTGTTTTTTGATTTAAAGGATTGGCAGGCAGAGAGTAGTTTGTTTTCCTACTTACCAAGCGATGCGCTGTTTATCACCGATGAGCTGATTAACGAAAAACAGGCAGATTATTGGTCACAAATTCAGCGCCGTTATGAAGAGCGCCGTCACGATATTGACAAGCCTATCGTCGCGCCTGAATTGTTGTATTTATTATCAAATAGTCTAAACGAACATCTTAATCATTATCCGCGGGTGATACTGAGTGCGCGCAGTGAGCTTGCGACCATGACTGATATCGCTGCGACTGATAGCATTGATAACGATGACGCAACCTTAGCCCCTAAGCAGCTATCACTGACGCCAAAAAAACAGGGGCTAGTGACGTTAATCGCGCAAGAGCCGCCGCAACTGGCAGTGAACCACCAAAAAGCTGAGCCCCTTACCGAACTGTTAGCATTTTTAGCGCTACAAGCGCAAACAGCAACACCTGTATTAATTGTGGCAGAAACGGCGGGTCGGCGTGAAATTCTGATTGAACTGTTTAAAGGCAAAATAGATATTAAAGCTTATGATAGCTTTGAGGCGTTTTTAGCAGCGGACAAATCGAAGAATAATAGTAATAAGTTACCGCAAGTCGGATTGACCATTGCGCCTATTGAACGCGGCGTTTACGTCCCTGAGCGCTTGGTGGTGATTAGTGAGACGCAATTATTTGGCCGGCAAGTGCTGCAAACGCGTCGTCGCCGGCAAAGTGGGGTATCAGAAGAGTTTTTGGTTAAAAGCGTCACCGAAATCACCGAAGGCAGTCCAGTGGTGCATATCGAGCATGGTATTGGGCGTTACAATGGCCTGATTACGCTCGATGTTGGTGACGGCGAGCAAGAGTTTATCCACCTAAAGTACGCCGATGACGCCAGTATCTATGTACCGGTTGCCAATTTACAAATGATTAACCGTTATAGTGGCGGTGACCCTGCACTTGCGCCCCTACACAAAATTGGTAGCGGTAAATGGGATAAAGCCAAGCAAA
>NZ_DAINDI010000053.1:16120-20107 GCF_036731945.1 Psychrobacter sp. | reverse complement strand
GACGTGGCGGCTGAACTGCTTAATATGCAAGCACGGCGCGAAGCGAAAGTCGGTATTCATTTTAAAATCGACCCATCGCAATATGAGCTATTTGCCAGTCAATTTGCCTTTGAAGAAACGCCTGATCAAGCCAATGCCATCCATGCAGTCATGGAGGACATGCGGCAGAATCAGCCGATGGATCGTCTTATTTGCGGTGATGTCGGTTTTGGTAAAACAGAAGTGGCCATGCGTGCGGCATTCATTGCGGTCAGCGCAGGCTATCAAGTAGCGGTATTGGTACCGACGACGTTGCTAGCAGGTCAGCATGAAGACAATTTCCGCGACCGTTTTGCTGATTGGCCGGTACGTATCGAAACCTTGTCGCGCTTTGGTGGTAAAAAACATCAAGATACCGTGTTAACAGACCTCGCAGCGGGTAAGGTCGATATCGTCATTGGTACGCATAAACTTCTGCAACCTGATGTGAAGTTCTCTAATTTAGGTTTAATGATTGTCGATGAAGAACACCGCTTTGGCGTACGTCATAAAGAGCGTATCAAGGCAATTCAGACCGATGTAGACAGTATGTCAATGACGGCGACGCCAATTCCACGTACGCTTAATATGGCGCTCTCAGGGATGCGTGATATGTCGATTATTGCCACCCCGCCTGCACGTCGTCTGGCGATTAAAACCTTTGTCATGCAAAAGACCGATGCCTTATTAAAAGAAGCCATCTTGCGTGAGCTACTACGTGGCGGACAGGTTTATCTATTGCATAATGATGTCGCCAGTATTGAGCGTATGGCAGAGACCGTCCGTGAACTGGTGCCTGAAGCACGAGTAGGGGTGGCGCATGGGCAAATGCAAGAGCGCCAACTTGAGCAAGTGATGCAGCAGTTTTATCATAAAAAGTTCAACGTGCTGATATGCTCGACCATTATCGAAACCGGTATTGATGTACCCAATGCCAATACCATTATCATCGAGCGCGCAGATAAGTTTGGTTTGGCGCAATTGCATCAGCTGCGCGGTCGCGTCGGCCGGAGTCATCATCAGGCGTATTGCTACTTGCTAGTACCTTCTATCAAAGGGCTTAAAGGCGATGCCAAGCGCCGTCTGCATGCGATTGAACGCGCCAATACCTTGGGCGCAGGCTTTATGCTGGCAAGTGAAGACTTGGAGATTCGCGGCGCGGGTGAAATCCTTGGTAAACAGCAAAGTGGTAACATGCAAGCGATTGGCTTTAGCTTATATATGGATATGCTTGAGCGCGCAACGAAGGCGATTAAAGCCGGTAAAGAGCCAGATTTAAGCACGCCATTGTCGCTGACCAGTGAAATCAATTTGCACAGCTCGGCGCTAATACCAGAAGAATATTTGCACGATGTGCATCAGCGCTTATTATTTTATAAACGCATCAGTAATGCTGATGATAAAGAAGCCCTGACTGATATCCGTACCGAAATGATTGACCGTTTTGGGACGCTGCCCGACCAGACCAAGCAATTATTTGCTATTCATGGACTGCGTCTACAAGCTGAACCGCTCAAGATTAATAAGATTGATGCCAATAGCAGCAGCCTAATAATGGAATTTGCGCCTGATACGCCGGTCGATGCTTTAGCGATTATTCAGCTGATTCAAAAAGACGGTCAGCGCTATCGTATGAATGGCGCATCTGGTATACGCTATCAAGATGCCAATAAGCTGGCAACGCCGCAGCAGCGTGTCAGCATTATTCAAGACCTATTGCGCTATTTTAGCGAGCATACAGTGACAGAGTCTGCCTAGCTTTGTTTGTTTATATCGCCAAACCAAGCACATTTACGAAATCGTTTAAGGACAGCAAATGCCATACCCTAAGACAATCGGTCACGGCGCTATTTTATCGCTTGGATAACTGATAAAATAGCGGCATCTTATATTTAGCCTGCTGTTTCTTTAAGCATAATGTTTTAAGCGTATTATAGTTTAGTAAATTCAGTTCTGCTTTTCGGTATTTTAATTCCATTTATTTGAGCGTCATAACAAGAGAACCGTCATTATGTTCCAACTTCATCATAAACTTGCAGCCGACAGTTTTTTAGTGGGTGATTTCCCATTATCAACTTGTCGTTTAATCAATGATTGTCAGTTTCCATGGTTAATATTGGTACCGCGGGTATCAGGTATCAAAGAATTGTACGAGCTATCTGAGGCAGACCAAGCGCAGTTTTTGCGTGAGTCGAGCTGGTTATCAAGCCAACTTGCCAAGACCTTTCAAGCAGATAAAATGAATGTCGCCGCCCTTGGTAATCAAGTACCGCAGCTACATTTTCATCATATTGTCCGCTATCAAAACGACATGCAATGGCCAAATCCAGTATGGGGCATTCCTGCCGTTCCTTATACCAAAGAAGTGTTGGCGCAAATGCAGCAAACGCTGATGATGGCGCTGCGTGGTCATCACCAAATGCCGTTCGATTGGCAAATGTAGTTAAGCCTTAGATAATGGTTGATAAATGTGACTTTAGTACTTTTTATTTAAGTCGTTTTATTCGAGACATTTTATTTAAGTAGGCATGCTCAAAGTAAAATCATAGTGAAATGGTTTTTAAGGGTAATGGAAGGTTTTGTTACTATAAACTATTTTACATTTGTTTGTTAATCGTTATATTAGAGAGTGGGTTGGTTAAATGGATATAGCCAACTTATGTACTCGCAGCCGTTTTCGTGGATTGATGTGTATTGGTAGTTATCAATAGTTATCATTGATTGAGCGCGCATCACAGGTTGCGGGATATTTAATCTTAGACTGAGATACTTCAGTTGAAGATTTTACTCTATGTTAAGGATAACAAATGGCTACTTCCTCTATCGCACCTCCACTATTACGACCTTCTATGTTACTCATCTCTATTTGTACCACTGTATTGAGCCTAACGGCATGTGAGACGGATTCAACGGAATCTGCTTCAACACAGTCGGCATCCGTGCAATCTGCTTTGTCCGAATCGGGGCCAACCATTAGCGAAAACGCTACTGACGCAGCGGACAGCTCTGCCACGTTTAATCACAGTGCTTCTGCCATGTCTATGCGAGCGATGCCGACAAGTCAGTATTTGGTAGGTAGTGGTAAAGCGGATATCACCGGAGCTGCTGCCGAAACTGGCATGTTTGGTTATGCGGCGGGGCAGGTGGTACAAGGTATCAACGACCGTTTGTACTCTCATGCTTTTATTATCGGCGAAGCGGATAACAATGCGGGCAAACGTGTCGTCTATGTATCAGCAGATATGGGCGCGATGTTTACCGCGGTAAAACTTGAGGTCATTAAACGTCTAAAAGCGGATTATGGTGACTTATATAACGATGACAATGTCATGCTCACCGCCACTCACACCCACGTGGGTAACGCCGGTTACTCACATCAGCAGCTGTATCAAATTGCCAGTACCGATGACACGCTAGCAGGCTATAGCAGCCAAAACTTCAATGCTATCGTCAATGGTATTGTCACCTCAATTAAACGCGCTCACGCTACCTTGACCCCAGGGACGCTATCTTTGGCGCAAGGCGAGCTAAAGGGTGCGACAGTCAATCGCTCGGAGTTTGCCTATAACAATAATAAAGACGCCAAAGATTTTGATGGTAATGTCAATGAAACCATGACCCAGCTGCGTCTTAATGACGTCGATGGCACCCCAGTAGGTCTGATCAATTGGTTTGCGCTGCATCCGACCAGTTTTAGTAATAAATTTATGCACCTAAGTGCTGATAACAAAGGCTTTGCTCAGCGCGGTGCGGAAAAGATTTTTGGCGGAGAATCAGACAAACCGTTTGTCGCAGCTTTTGCCAATGCTGATGAAGGCGATGTGCTGGCGGCAGGTGGTAATGCCAACTCAAAACCCGGCTTTCAAGGTAGCGATAACGAGTGGGAAAACGTTAGACGGGATGGGCAGATGCAGCTGGATAAAGCGGTTGAGCTTTGGCATCAAGGCGTGCCGGTTGCTGGACCCGTGG
>NZ_DAINDI010000053.1:0-16110 GCF_036731945.1 Psychrobacter sp. | reverse complement strand
CGTACGCGCGCGCTGGATTGACTTAAAGGGCTATCGGGTCGATGGCAGGTTTACCAATGGCGCGGGTAATAAAGTCTTATGTATGCCAGCTCGTGGTTACTCGTTTGCCGCTGGCGGGGAGAATGGCCCCTCGAATATACCTGGTATGTATGAGGGCATGACCCGAGAAAATTTCCGTATCAATGACGATATCAATAAAGTCGATCAATCATTTTTGGGCAGTTTAACGCGCGGCGCGTTTGGTATAGTGTCGACCGTTAGCCAAGATGATTGTCAGGCGGAAAAGCAAGTCTTATTGCCAACGGGAAGCTGGGGCTGGATTAATACTCAGCAGCCGGTGCAACTGATGCGTATCGGTAATATTGCTCTCGTTGCGATACCTGCCGAGCCGACGACTATGGTCGGACGCCGGATGCGCGCCGCCGTGCTTGCCCAGTTACAAAACTCTGGAGTTGATACCGTTATTATTAATGGTTTGGCGAATAACTATAGCGGCTATTTGACCACGCGCGAAGAATTTGCTACTCAGCATTACGAAGGCGCGTCTACTGAGTATGGTCCATATCAAACCGCTGCTTATATCCAAGAATACACGCGGCTGGCTGAAGCGCTGCGTGATGGTATAGAAGTCTATGACAGTGTCACACCGCCTGATCGCTCAGGCAAATCCTTTAACGAGCGTCCAGGGGTGGTCTTCGATGATAAGCCTTTAAAACAAGCTTGGGGACAAACCCTCACTCAGCCTAAAGCCAGTTATCAAAAAGGTGACATTGCCACGGCAGTATTCCGCGGCGCTCATCCTAAAAATAATCTACGTACCGAAGACAGTTTCTTAAAAGTGCAGCGTCTTGACAATGGTAAATGGGTCGATTATTTAAGTGATAGTGATTTTGATACCACTTATACGTGGCAGCGCGAAGGAGCGGCGTATAGTAAAGCCATCATTGATTGGCGGATTGCTAAGGACACCCCAGCAGGCACTTATCGATTGACCCATCAAGGCGACTGGAAGAACGGTTGGACGCATAAAATTAAGCCTTATTCAGGCGTTTCTAATAGTTTTAGCGTGCAATAATTGCCTTATTCAAATAGTCGTCGAGTATGGACTTATATTTATTTTTCACTTCACAAAAGTCAGATAGATGTTATCTGGCTTTTTTGTCTTTATAATGGTTATTAAATCAAATCGTTTTTAATGCAAATAGTTTTTATTAATCATGAGCTTTACACTGCTTTTTATGGCTAATAAGCGACAAGTGGTATGCTTTTACTTACCAGTGTCCTAGGTAAGAAGGCATTAAAGCCGTATAATAGGTAGATTTCCTATCTACTTATATTATCAAATGTTGATAAAGCGTTTTACTTATTAATGTATTTACTTGCTAAGTTAAGGGCTTAGCAACCTGAAAGCTTATTAACCTAAGTACTTATTAATCTAAAGACTGCGCAAAAACATATGTTGATAGAAAATCCGCTTTAATTTTTATTCAAACCTTCGACAGTTTTCCTTTAAGCGAACCTTGACTATGGTATTTTTTGAAACCACAAGCCCAAAGATTCCTGTACAGGGTGGTAGTAATAGCAATGCCTATCGATTTGATTATCCAGAAATTTTTGTTTTAATACTAACGGTCGTATTGCTCGCAATACATTACAACTTTAGTCCGACGTCGATGGCGCTCGCTGTCGTGGTTTGTCTGCCGAGTTTGCTGATTTTAATTTATAACTATCGCCGGCCAGCCAGTTTTTGGACGTCTAACATTGTTATTATTTTATCTTCAGCGGTCATAGGCTCGATACAGTTTTGTGCGGTCATTTCGCTCAGTCTAGCAGCGCTCATCGGTCTGCGAATTATTCTTAGTAGCCCTGAAAACCATCTTAAACTTCTCGCTGCGTCAGTAGTGACGGTCATTGTTTTTTATTACGTCAGTGTGACTTTAAATAGCACGGAGATGGACTGTCACGACAGCTTTGTTACCCCTGCGGTGTTATTGGCCAGTATGATTGTGATACTGTGCCATTTTCGCCATGTTTATCGTGATTATGTAGATTATGAAGCGCGAGCGCGGCAAGCGGCTGGACGTCTAAATACCATGGTTTCTGTCATTAATAAACTGACGCGCTTTGTACCGCCGCAAGTTTGGGAACCAATCGTTAAATCTGACAGTCCCGTTAGCGTCGAAAATAAACGCGCCAAACTGACGATGATGTTTTCAGATATTGTCGGCTTTACAGAATTGTCCGATAGTTTGAGCGCTGATAATTTGGCGGACATTCTAAATACCTATATGCATTGTATGACGTTAATCGCCAATAAGCACGGCGCGGTGCTGGATAAGTTTATCGGCGATGGGATGGTGTGCTTTTTTGGCGAGCCGAACAGTCGAGGGCCGCGCCAAGATGCGCTTGATTGTGTGGCAATGGCGATAGATATGCGCCGTGAAATGCGCACCTTGCGGCAAAAATGGCGGCTGCTCGGTTTCGAGGGGCTATATATTCGTATCGGTATTACCACCGGCTACTGTCATGTCGGCAATTTTGGTAGTAATAACCGTTTGAGCTATACGCTGATTGGGAAAGAAGCCAACCTTGCGTCAAGGCTTGAGGCAGTCGCAGGTAAAGGCCAGATATTTATTAGCGAAAGTACCCATGACTATATTTCGCATGATTATGACTGTGAATATGTCGGTGCTTTTCAGCTCAAAGGTTTTGATAATAAGGTAAGCGCGTGGCAAGTACGCGACCCTGATGAAAATAAAGGTCAGTTGTCAAAATGGGTGGATCATACGCTACCTGGTTTTAATTTGCATTTGAACTTTAAAGACATGCAAAATAATGACTATCAAGATATTAGAAATCGCTTGAATCTAGCGCTTGCCCGTGTCGAACAAGAAGAGCAGGCGTCGCTGCTTGAGATAGTCGCAGCAAGTAAGCAGGAAAATATCAGTCATAATTAGGTACAGATTGATTGCGAATTGAAAGTATTTATAAAAAGAAAAATCCAGTTATTCACCATAACTGGATTTTTTAGTTTCATTTCATGCTTCAGTTTTATTATTTAATGATTTTCTTTCGCATGGTTTAAGGTGTATTTAGGAATCTCAATCGTTAAATCATCATCTTCAAGCATCACTTGGCACGATAGGCGTGAATCAGGCTCCAGACCCCACGCGCGGTCTAATAAATCCGCTTCGATATCGTCCATCTCATCTAAGGTGTTAAATCCTTTACGCACCACGACATGACAAGTAGTACAGGCTTTTGACATCTCGCAGGCATGTTCAATCTTGATTCCTTTTTCAAGTAGCGCTTTACATAAGTTTGTGCCCGATTCTAGCTCGACTTCGGTGCCTTCTGGGCAGATTTCATGGTGAGGTAATATTGTAATTTTTGGCATAAGTTATTCGTCCGCTGCTAATCAATTAAAAATAAAAAAGGTCAATCTAGTAAGGTTGCTAAGTGAGTGTCTTAAGCGCCTATCATATGAGTGGTATAAATGCTATCTACTACCAATCTTGCGCACTGGTACCCGACATACTTGCTTTGACGCTTTGATTCATAATACGCGCGGCAAAAGCATCACTGTGTGGCTTTAATTTGCCTTGCGCGCTTTCAATAACGGTTAAGTCGTCGGTGCTAAGCGCGGTTTGCAAGGCTTGAATGCTCTCGGTCAATGACTGCTGCTCTTCAGGTGAGATTAACGCCGCAAACTCGCTAAGCGCCGACTGTAGCGCCAATAATTCACGTTCCGCTTCTACTTTGGTCTCAATTAGCGAGCGCGCATTCTTGTCTTCTTCCGCATACTTAAAGCCTGCGATTAATAATTGCTCTTTTTGCTCATCAGACAGACCATAAGATGGCACAATCTCAATTTTACTTTCAGTCTTGGTCGTGGTTTCTTGCGCACTGACGGTCAGCTGACCATTGGCATCAATACTAAAGGTCACTTCAATACGCGCAAAGCCCGCTTTCATCGGCGGAATACCATATAGCTCAAAGCGTCCAAGTGAGCGGCAGTTATCCACTGTTTCACGCTCGCCTTGCACTACATGAATGACCATGCCGGTTTGACCATCTTGGTAAGTGGTAAAGACTTGTCGTTTTTTGACGGGAATAGGGGTGTTGCGTGGAATCAGCACTTCAACCAAGCCGCCCATGGTTTCAAGACCGAGCGATAAAGGCGTCACATCGAGCAATAATAAACCATTATCACTATCGCCATTGACCAATTGATGCGCCGTTTGTGCCGCACCTAAAGCTACAACTTCATCTGGATTAAGACGGCAAAGCGGTTCTTTAGCAAAGAAATCTGCCACCACCTGCTGCACCGCAGGCATACGGGTAGAACCACCGACCAAAATGACTTCATCTAAGTCAGCGGCAGATAATTTGGCATCACGCAGGACTTGCTCGCAGACACTTAACGTGCGGCGGCTGACAGGCTCTGCAATTGTTATCAAATCGTCACGGCGTAACACACCTTGAAAAGAGCGCTCATTAACAACAATGTCGATATCGACTTGCTCAGCATCGGTCAATGCTTGTTTATAGCTTTTTGCTTGTTGGGCGAGTATGGATTTGTCGTGCAGGCTCACGTCTTTAGGGTCAATATTTAACTGCTTAATCAGCCAATTGGTTAATAAGCGGTCGATATCATCACCGCCAAGCGCACTATTGCCGCCCGTTGCTAATACTTCGAACACGCCATCGCTGAGCTTTAATATAGATACATCAAAGGTGCCACCACCCAAATCATAGATTAAGTAGTAGTTTTCACTATTGTCATCAGTAGGCTGATCAAGACCGTAGGCAACGGCGGCCGCGGTAGGCTCATTTAATAAACGCAAAACGTTAATACCAGCAGCTTGCGCCGCATCTTTGGTGGCTTGACGCTGCGCTTCATCAAAATAGGCGGGCACAGTAATCACTGCGCCTTGTATACTATCATCAGGTAAAGCGCTTGCGGCACGTTGTTCAAGCGCGGCTAAAATACGTGCTGAAACTTCAACAGGAGACACTTCCCCTTGCGCCGTTACAAAGGCTGGCATGGCGTCTTTGCTGCCACTTAACTCATAAGGATGGGAAAATTTAATATCGGCTTGGCTACGGCCCATAAAGCGCTTAGCCGAGACGATGGTATTTTTTGGATCATCTACTAAGTGGGCGAGGGCATCATAGCCGACTAAGGGCTTGCCAGCACTTGGATAGTAGACCACCGACGGCAATAAGGTATCGGTCGTT
Source organism: Psychrobacter sp. (assembly GCF_036731945.1). GTDB lineage: Bacteria > Pseudomonadota > Gammaproteobacteria > Pseudomonadales > Moraxellaceae > Psychrobacter. The sequence goes on along the minus strand of NZ_DAINDI010000053.1, from coordinate 10,869 downwards.
GTATCAGCTTGCAAAACTTGCGCCTTGCCTGAGCGTACCACAGCGACCAATGAGCGCGTCGTACCAAGGTCGATTCCTAGGCCAAAACGATGCTGGTGAGGTTGGGCACTTTGATTAGGTTCGGCAATTTGCAATAAAGACATAAGAAAACTCAAAGATAAAATGAATTAAGTGAAATGGTACAAATATAATATATGGTCGACTAGTATTTAATGTTTACAATTATACGGCATAGTAGTGGTTATTTTAACCCTAGCTGCATATAGGCTTGTTACCCGCGAAGTTAAACAATTTAAATGAATTAGTATGACGTTAAACGTATAAATCATCGTCATCTAAATGCTCAGCAGACGCGACTTCATCAAGCCCCGTAGTAACATCGGCATCTAATTTCACCAAGAATTTTAATTTTTGCGTGGCATCAATCGCCGTTTGCCAATCTTGGCTCTGATAAGCACTATCAAAACGCTCAGATTGCTTATTTAGACGCTCGGTAATCTGCGGATGTAGTTGCTTCAGCGCGGCAAGCTCTTTGCCTTCAATCGCATCATCCAAATCCATACGCATTTGCATCGCATCTTCTAAGAAGTCCAGATCGGCAATCGAATGCTCTAAGTTCTGCGCCTGCCCAGCGATATCCAACAAGTAGCTGGCACGACTGTCAGGGGCACTTAACGTTTGATAAGCTTGGTTAATCAGCGCAGAAGCTTGCTCTGATTGCTGCTTAGCTTGTGCGCTATCTGCTGTATTTTTGCTATCAGCAACAAGATTGTCCGGATGATAACGTTTTTGTAGCAGACGCAGCTGTTGATCAAGGCGCTCTTGATCCACCGCAAACTGTACAGGTTGCTCAAATAGGGCAAAGAAGTTATCAAACTGTGCGTCTGGCGTGATGTCTGTCATAGCGTCTGCCTTTGTTTTTATTTATTCTTGTGAAGACTTGCTTTTACTTATGCGCTGTTTTGTTTACTGTCTGTTTTAAATACTGGTCTTTTAAAGTTCAGTACTTACTCAGTATCTAAGCGCTAACTCAGGTTTTAGGTGCTAAGCGCTCGTATATCAATAGTTTAGCGCTCTCTGGTTTAGAGCTTTAGACGGTAAACGATTCACCGCAGCCACATTCACCTTTTTGATTGGGATTGGTGAATTTAAAGCCTTCATTGAGACCTTCTTTTTCATAATCCATCACTAAGCCATCTAAATAAACCAAGCTTTTAGGATCAATAAAAATATTGACGCCACGGCTTTCATAACGGGTGTCGTTTTCGTCAGGCGTGTCAACAAACTCTAGCACGTAAGCCAAGCCTGAGCAGCCTGCTGTACGGATACCTACTCGAATGCCTTCACCTTTACCGCGATTGTCCAAAAAGTCTTGAACATGCTGAGCGGCGCGTTCTGTCATTTCAATCATGCCAACTCCCATTGACTATCAATAATTGAGATAATAATTGCGGCAAAAGCGTTTTTATCAACACCACTGCCAATAAAGCGTTAAAAATAAATAAAAGGTGACAATTACATGAGCGTTATTGTCACCTTAGGGGCGTTAGTAGCTTCTAACGTCGTATTACTCATGTTTGTTTTCAAATTCGCTACTTGCGCCTATTATATAAATAAGCGCAAGGCTTTATATAAATTTAGCTGGTTGCTTCTTCTGTTACTGCCGCAGCTGTACCATGCTTACCTTTATAGTCGCTAATGGCGGCTTTAATGGCATCTTCTGCAAGGACTGAGCAATGCACTTTTACCGGTGGTAATGCCAATTCTTCAGCGATATCCATATTTTTAATCTCGCCAGCTTGGTCTAAGCTTTTGCCTTTTAGCCACTCGGTGACAAGCGAGCTTGAAGCAATCGCTGAACCGCAGCCATAGGTTTTAAAGCGAGCATCTTCGATGATACCGTTGTCATCGACTTGGATTTGTAGGCGCATCACATCGCCACAGGCTGGGGCGCCAACCATACCCGTACCAACGTTTTTGGCATTTTTGTCAAGATTGCCGACGTTGCGTGGGTTTTCGTAATGATCAATAACTTGGTCACTATAGGCCATGGGGTTTTCTCCTAGTTAGATGATGAGTAGCCACTTAAATGTTAAGTTATATAAGTAACTTTCTAAATAACTCACTTATTAAGTTTAAATGTCTGTCTACTCATCGATAATTGGGGTCAAACACATATTATAAAAATGCTATTTATAATTGTCTGATGAATTATTTAGTTTAATGCTTATACCTGATAACCATTAAACCTTTTTACTATTAAAGTTTTATTAATAAATATTAATGCTCAGACCATTCTACCGAGTCTAAATCAACGCCTTCTTGGTACATATCCCAAAGTGGTGATAGCGCGCGTAATTTGTCTACCGCTTCATGCATCTGTTTTACCACGGTATCGATATCTTCTTCGGTTGTATAACGACCAAAGCTAAAGCGGATTGAGCTATGTGCCAACTCATCTGGGCGACCAATGGCGCGCAATACATACGATGGCTCAAGCGTCGCTGAAGTACAGGCTGAACCTGATGAAACCGCTAAGTCTTTTAACGACATCATCAGTGACTCGCCTTCAACAAAGTTAAAGCTGATGTTAATGATATTAGGCACGCTGTTCTCTAAATCGCCGTTTAGGTAAATCTCTTCGATGTCCTGCAGACCGTCCCACAGTTTTTGGCGTAATTTTGCAACGTGAGCATGGTCTTCTTCATAACGCTCATTGGCCAATGCAAATGCAGCACCTAGCCCAACAATTTGGTGCGTCGGCAAGGTACCTGAACGCATACCGCGCTCGTGGCCACCGCCATGCTGCTCAGCTTTTAGGCGAATACGAGGTTTACGGCGAACAAATAGCGCACCGATACCTTTAGGGCCATAGGCTTTATGACCTGAAAAACTCATCAAGTCAATTTTCATCTCTTCAAGATTGACAGGTATTTTACCCACAGACTGCGCACCATCGACATGGAATACAACGCCTGCTTTGCGAGTGATCTCACCAATCGCGGCGACATCGGTAATGGTACCAAGCTCATTATTAACCATCATCAATGACACTAAAATCGTATCGTCACGTAGGGCTTCTTGTACTTGCTCTGGCAAAATCAAACCCGTACCAGCTTGTGGCTCAAGGTAAGTAATCTCAAAACCTTCTTGCTCAAGCTCACGGCAAGTATCTAAAACCGCTTTGTGCTCAATTTTACTGGTAATGATGTGCTTGCCGCGCGACTGATAAAAATGTGCCGCACCTTTAATAGCTAGGTTATCTGATTCTGTCGCGCCCGAGGTAAAGACGATTTCGCGTGGATCCGCATGAATCACTTCAGCGACTTGCTGACGAGCCGTTTCTACCGCTTCTTCTGCTTGCCAGCCATAGCCATGTGAGCGTGATGCTGGGTTACCAAAGATGCCGTCTACCGTCAGATATTCGCTCATTTTAGCAGCGACTGACTTAGCAACTGGCGTCGTGGCGGCATAATCTAAGTATATAAGGTTGTTATGTTGGCTCATGCTGGGTTTGCCTCGCTGGTCGATAGAGTAATAGTGTTGATGTCTTTTGTGGACATATCTTTTGTAGCAATGTCGTTTGGAAACGTGAGGTGCTGACGGTCTGAGACTGACTGCACATGTTCCATGTCTAATAATTGCGCTAATGTTATATTTTTCAAGTATTGTTCGACATGATTTGATAAAGCGCACCATAAATCATGCGTTAGGCACATTGTACCACTTTGGCAATCACCGCGTCCGCCGCACTGCATCGCATCGACAGATTCATCGACAGCAGAAATGATGCTCATCACATCAATCTCATCAAGCGGCTTAGCTAAATGATAACCCCCTGCTGCACCGCGTATACTGGTGACCAAACCGCGCTTACGGAGCTTGGAAAATAACTGTTCAAGATAAGAGATAGATATCGATTGCCGCTTAGCAATGTCAGATAAAGAGACGGCGCTGTCTTGTTGGCTGGTTTGCAAAGCCAAATCAAGTAAAGCGGTCACGGCGTATCTGCCTCGAGTAGTCAAACGCATGTGTTATCTCCAATCCTTTTTATAAAAAGTTTATTTAACAACGAACTTAGTCTTGTCGTATTCCAAAAGTGCATAGTTATCAATAGGTTCTTTATAGATTTACAATCGACTTATTGCTAAAGGCTAGTTAGTAGCTAGCCGTACTTGCGCTTCTATTTAGGAAAATCATCTATCGACTAAGTGGTGTCTTGTCGCTATTAAACAGCAGATGGTTTACCCGATATGTGCAACGATAGGGTAATTATACTCAATCCCGAGTAATTTAGTCAAGATTAAAGTGTGGTTGAATGGTGAGTGCGACTTATTCCTATCATTGATAAAAACAATGATAGGTAATCTTAAGGCTTAAAAGAGAATAAATGCGCGAACGCGCAGGATATGAACTGCAGAGAGGATACAAGAGCGCTTAATAAGTCTACATCCTATTAAACGCGATACAAGGTTAGAAGAATAACTTTAAAAACACGTTACACTGCAGTTAGTAAGGCATTAGGTCATGATAAATAAAGCAATAATGGCAGCGATAGCGATAACCGCAAAAATAATTGCGGTAATGATAAAGGTCTTCTGCTTGCTTTGCAGTTCTTTAACCGTGGTTTCAAGCTCACGGTTTTTAATGGTCAGCGTGTTGATTTGAGTTTGCTGCTCCTTAATACGCAGCTTATAACTCTCCTTTTTTTCTGCCATTTCGGCTTCAGTAGGTTTGGCCTTACCTTTGCCGCCCTTAATCTTTTTAATCAGCCCTTGAATTAAGCTACCAAAACCAAGCTGCATAATAAACTGCTTCACCAGCTGTACTTGCACCGCCTCACCGCGCATTTGCAGCTTTTCAGTCGACTCAGTATCGTGGGTGATGATGGCATTAAGCACTTGAATGCTATAAGCGTTAATAATAACGTCAGGCTCACTACGGCCAATAGGCAATTTATCATCTAATAACACCCCTTTGGTAGTAAAGGTGGCGAAAACCTCTACATGAGGCAAGTATAACCTAAGCGCGACGACCGTCTCTTGCTTGGCGAGTGGATAAGCAGCTTTACGGAGTTCTGGGTCTAAACGTAACAGCAGGGTCAGCGCCGACTCGATAAACACCAATATGATATTAAGAAAAGAGTGAGACAACGTAGAACGCTTCATGTAAATAATCCGTTTTTATTGTGTAAGTTAAAGATAAAAGGACAAACAAATACCAAAATCAACCCAAAATGTACAATGCAATCGCGCTTATAGTAACGCCTTTAGCATAAAAAGTAACGCACGTTTCTGTCAGTTGGTCAGTCACTACCTTATAATTTGCTCATCTATAAAGACACCAAAATTTATGACTGGTAATGCATTAGTTGGGCTTGGCAGCTATTTTTCGATCCAAGATTATGCTTTAGTTTTTAATTTTGATTGTTAGTATAAAAACTGAGTTTAAGCACCTGCGTCAAATTTGAGTATTTAGGTTATAAAGGCAAAATGCATAAGAGAGCCAATACAAAGATAGGGGCTTTGACGATAGGTGCTTTATTTCGTTAAATCCTATAAGCTAAAGTAGCGATTTAATAGAAAATTTGCAGCAGTTTTAAGTAACATTGAGTGTCAAATACGTAGTAGAGTGCACAAAAATATGTAAAATCGCTTGCGCTCCTTATGCTGCCTTGATATAAAGGCGTTAACAAAGCGAAACCTGTTTATGCGTGAGGCCAGTGGTTTTTATTGCTTAAGTACTCTGAGAGCGATACAATACTTGGCGTGAGCGTTTTTTACCCCCTAAAACTTGAAGGAAATTTTATGAATAAGTCAGAATTAATTGATAGCATCGCCGAAAAAAGTGGTCTAAATAAAACTCAAGCTGGCGAAGCTTTGAATGCAGTAATGGAAAGTGTTGGTGAAGCGCTAGAAGCTGGCGACAGCATCTCATTGGTTGGTTTTGGTACTTTTAGCGTAAAAGACCGTAAAGCGCGTACTGGCCGTAACCCTAAGACTGGTGAAGAGCTTAGCATTCCAGCAAGCAAAGTACCAAGCTTTAAAGCCGGTAAAAACCTAAAAGAGCGTTTAAACTAAGCCGCTTTGTTTAAGCTGTACTCTTTTTAGCTATTCTATAATAAAATAATCAAATGCTCGTTGACGACGTGATACACGAATAAAAACAGCGTTGGTTGGCAGTAAAACAATAGATAGCAACTCATGACTTAACGATTCATTAAGTCATGAGCGAATGACCAAAAAAGCACCTAGAGATTAGGTGCTTTTTTTAGTGCTGAAATTTGTAGTATTTAGTGGCAATAGTCGCCTGAATATTTTGAGTATATATTAAAAATCACGTATCATAGGGCGCGCGATAGCGGTGTTGTATAAACAAGAGTTTTTATTAAATCTTGTTATACACTTCGTCAATCAGCCTTATTTTATAGCAATAAAATGCACATGTTCTTCTTCTTACCATTGCCTGCTTATACAGCGTTGATATTATTAATAGTATTACAATGGTCTTTCATCAATATAGGTTAATAAAGCAGAGACAAAAGCGTGGGACTGTCCGAGTATCAAACTGCTGTCAATAACCGCCGTACTGAGCTTTTAGATCAAGTTGATGATGCCAGTTTGTTAAATGAAGATGTGCTGCACGAGCAAGTCCTAAAAGGACTGATTGATCGTACCTTGCTAGAGCAGCAGGCTGGCAAGCTTGGCATGACGGTTTCTGATGACACCATCAATCGTTTACTGCGCCAAGAAGAAATCTTTAAAGATGCAGAGGGCAATTTTTCTAACGAGCAGTTTGCAAACTTTTTACGTCAGCGCAATATGACAAAAAACCAGCTGTTTGCTGAGTTTCGCAATCAGTTGAGCCTAGATCAGCTCAATGCCAGTATCGTCGGTACCGCAGTTTATCCGATGCAAGCGGTCAGTCAGTTGATTGATTTGCAGCTAGAGTCGCGCAATATCTGGCTGCATCGTTTTAAATGGCAAGATTATGCTGAGCAAGTAAAGTTGAGCAAGGCTGATATCCAAGCCTATTATGATGCCAATAAAGACACACTCAAAAGTGCGGCCATGGTCGACTTGGCTTACTTACAACTGACTCCGCAAGCGATTGAGGTTAATGAGGTTGCCCAAGAAGATTTGCAGCAGCAATATGAAGCCTATAAGCAAAGTCTTGCTGTGGTTGATGAGCGTAAAATCAGTCAAATCCTGCTAACGGGTAAAGATGCCAAAGCACGCGCGGATAAAATTAAAGCCCGCCTTGCGAAAGGTGAGTCATTTGCTAAAGTTGCGAAAGCCGAGTCTGATGATCCGTCAGGCGAAACAGGCGGCGATATCGGGCGTTTTAATCCAGCGGTATTTGGTAATGATGCACCAGCCGTGGAAGAAGCGCTTGCAGGCTTGAGCGTTGGCGAGGTCAGCGCGCCTGTAAAGACCAGCTTTGGCTATCAGATATTTACTGTGACTGAGGACAATGGTAGCAAAATACCAAGTCTAGAGAATATGCGTACAGAGCTAACCGCTAAAGCCAAAGAATATAAACGTCAGGAAATGTATGCCGATAAAGTCACAGCGATTAATGACTTAGCAGCAGATGGCTTTAGTATTGAAGATATCGCTCAGCAAGAAAACGTGCCATTAAAACGGATTAAAGATTATCGTAAAGAAAACAACCAATCTGCTTTGGCGCAGCCGGCGGTGATTAAGCAAGCGTTTGATGAATTTACCATTCAAGACCAAGCGGTGACTGCGGGTATTGAGGTTGGTAATGGTACAGTCTGGGTACAACCAAGCAATTATCGTCCGACTAAGACGTTGTCTTTGACAGCAGCGACGCCAAAAATCACGCAGATATTACGTCAACAAAAAGCAACGGCATTGGCATTACAAGAAGCGAAGAAACTAGCGGCCACTATTAAAACGCCTGCTGATATTGCGAAACAGCCCGTTAGGTTGCAAGCATTGGGCGAGATAAACCGTCAAACTACGCAATTGAGCGAAAAAGAGCGCGGCTTAGCCTTTAGTCAGCAAGCGGCAGCCAATGGCGTCGTGGCGGTAGCTAGTGAGACTGAAACGGGCGCAACGTTATTGGTCGGTGATCGCATCAAAACAGAGCAGCAATCGCCACTATCTGATGCCCAAAGAGCACAAACAGCCGCCATTATTCGTGACAATTTGGGTCAAGATCAGCTGCAAGATTATCTAGATTATCTACGTATGGTCTATAAAGTTGAGATTAATGAAGCTAATATGGCCAATGCGCAAGGACGTTAAGTGAACTATCAGGAATTTGTTAAACCCTTTTTTTAATAAGCCCTAAATACAAAAAAGCCACTATGATAGTGGCTTTTTTATGCGTTACAATTTTTATTTACTATTAACGCTGTTGTTTTAACAGCATTGTCTTAACCGCTGATTAATGGCGGAAGTGGCGCATACCAGTGAAGACCATGGCGATACCATGCTCATTGGCGGCAGCAATCGTTTCGTCATCACGCATAGAGCCGCCTGGTTGGATGATAGCAGCAATACCGACTTCAGCAGCGTTATCGATACCATCACGGAACGGGAAGAAGGCATCTGATGCCATTACCGCGCCTTCGGTAGCAAGTCCAGCGTGCTCGGCTTTGATAGCGGCGATACGCGCTGAATTGACGCGGCTCATTTGACCGGCACCCACACCGATAGTGCGTTGATTCTTGGCATAAACAATGGCGTTAGATTTGACGTATTTAGCGACATTCCAGCTGAATAATAAATCGGCAATTTGTGCTTCGGTTGGCTGGACGTCAGTAACGATTTTTAAATCATTGGCGGTAATAAGGCCCAAATCTTGCTCTTGCACCAACAAACCACCATTGACGCGTTTATAATCAAGCTGGCTGTCGCGCTGCTCAGGCGTTGGTAGTTCGCCACAGACTAAGACACGCACATTTTTTTTGCTCGCAGTTGCCTCAAGAACGCCATCTTCGATACTTGGCGCAATGATGACTTCGACAAATTGATTGTCGATAATGGCTTTGGCTGCAGCAAGCGTAAGCTCGCGGTTAAAGGCGATAATACCACCAAAAGATGACTCAGGATCGGTACTAAAAGCCGTACGGTAAGCGGTGACTTGATCGCTATCTACGGCGACACCGCAAGGATTGGCGTGTTTTACAATCACGCAAGCTGGCGCACTAAAAGCTTTAACACATTCAAGCGCGGCATCAGTATCAGCGATATTGTTATAAGATAACTCTTTACCTTGTAGCTGCTGCGCGGTTGCAATAGAGGCTTGCTGGCTTTTTAGCGCATGGTTTTCGACATAAAAAGCCGCTTTTTGATGCGGGTTTTCGCCGTAGCGTAAGTCTTGTACTTTTTCTAATTGGACGTTAAAGGTACGGGAAAAATGCTCAGGCTCTTGGTTTTCATTTACGCGGCTGCCCAAGAAATTGGCAATCATTCCGTCGTATTGCGCGGTATGCTCAAAGGCTTTGACCGCTAAATCGTAACGTAGGGCAGCGGTTAAAGTCGTTCCATCGCCTAAAGCGTCAAGCACGCGCGTATAATCAGCAGGGTCGGTTACAATACCAACGTGGGCGTGGTTTTTTGCGGCTGAACGCACCATGGTAGGACCGCCAATATCGATGTTTTCGATCGCATCGTTCATGGTGACGTCGCTACGTGCAATCGTCTCTGCAAACGGATAAAGATTGACGACGACCAAATCAATGCGCTCAATAGCGTGCTCATTCATGACGCTGTCATCGGTACCGCGGCGCCCTAAAATACCGCCATGAATCTTTGGATGTAGCGTTTTAACGCGGCCGTCCATCATTTCAGGAAAACCGGTATAGTCTGAAACTTCGGTCACAGCGACATTGTTTTTTGTCAGCAAGCGGTAAGTACCGCCAGTCGATAATAAACCAAAACCAGCTTTAAGCAAGCCTTGGGCGAATTCTACGATATTTGACTTATCGGAAACCGATAGTAGGGCAAGGGGAGTGGTACTCATAATAAAATTTCCATAAAAAAAGCCTGACGTAAACGTCTGGCAAGGTAATAATGGCAAGCAGTGCAGAGCATATCGGGTTTGATAAGATCATAAACTATAAACGTGCCATACAATTGAATGTCGGTTAGCAGGGCTAATAAGGGCGGTGAGTGTAGTATTTGGTCGTCGTAAATAACAGCGACTGGCATAAAGCCATAGATTACATTAAGCCATAAGTTTTGAGCTTTTTACGTAGCGTACCGCGATTGAGACCTAAGATTTGCGCACACTTGGTCTGATTGCCGCGGCACTTCTCAAGCACGACTGACAATAGTGGCTGCTCTATCTCTTTTAAAATAAGCTCATATAAGTCGGTTGGCATCTCATCATCGAGCATCGCAAAATACTGCCGCACCACGCGCTCTACATGCACACGTAACGGTTGGTGCGCATGAAGGCTATTGTCTAAGGAAGCTTCTACCTTATGGATAGAGCGATGATAGCCGTCTTTATAATCAGCAGAGCTCTCAATATCCTGGTTAAAATGAGTGGCATTATACGGTGCATGTGGTGGCATAAGATAATGTCCTTAAGCGTAAGCGTAAACCATAAGGCGTTTAAGCGCTATTATAACAAAGTCAACGCCTATCCGAGCAACAGATTGGGTATTACCCTATTATTACTCTAGGCTTGACGCTATTTATTGTCATTTATGATGACAGATTTAAAACATTTAGGACAAATTTGATAAAAGAGCAAAACTTTTGAATAAATTTTATTGCTTATAAATGGCATTTTGACCAAGCCTGATGTTAATAAATAGGCTCGGCGTTTACTTTGTTGATTTGAGCATTGGCAACTGGGATGGTAAATAACAGCTGCTTGCGACTTGTC
>NZ_DAINDI010000052.1:0-21746 GCF_036731945.1 Psychrobacter sp. | reverse complement strand
GCCTGCGTAGACAGAGGCTACAAAAAATGGATATCAGCCATACCGTCGCGTTTTTAAGATATTTTGACTATATAGAAAAAAAATACCTCGTTACTTAATAACGAGGCATTTCAAATGATAAATCTAAAGCAGTTCAATCATTAAGCAGGCTTTTTATCAACCACATGTACTGCTTTAATATTGACAAACTCTTTAATACCAAAGCCACCATGTTCACGGCCATAGCCTGAATCCTTCACGCCGCCGAATGGTAAACCAGGATTGACCAAGTTATAGCCATTGATATAAACCATCCCCGTATCGAAATGCTGCTGGGCTAGATTAATTGCTTTTTCTTCATCTTTTGAGAAGATAGCACCGCCGAGACCATAGCGACTGTCATTGGCAATACGGAAAGCATCGTCTTGGTCTTTGGCACGGATAAGCGCGGCAACGGGACCAAATAACTCGTCTTTATAAGCTGGTTGATCGGGCTTGATGTTTTCCAAAATCGTTGGTGGATAAAACGCGCCCGGCTTATCAGGCACTTCGCCGCCAATCGTAATGGTCGCACCTTTATCCACGCTTTCTTGCACTTGCTTGTGCAAGGTATCGCGCTGTTTGCTACTCGACATCGGACCTACGTCAGTTGACTCTTCCATTGGATCGCCAACTTTATAGCTGTTGAATTTTTCGACCACCAAATCTCGGAATTTATCATATACGCTATCGACGACGACAAAACGTTTGGCCGCAATACAGGTTTCGCCATTATTGTATAAACGTGCATGGGCGCAAGTTGCCGCTGCTAAGTCTAAGTCAGCGTCGTCTAATACGATAAATGCATCGTTCGAGCCAAGTTCCATAACCGTCTTTTTCAGTACTTTGGCCGCTTGCTGCGCCACTACTCGGCCAGCGACATCACTACCCGTTAAGGTAACACCGCGTACTTTTTCGTGCTCGATCACTTTTTCAGATTGGTCATGATTGATAATTAAGGCACGGAATAAGCCTTCTGGTAAGTCAGATTCTTGCATGATTTTTTCAATTAATTGGCCTGAGCCAGTCACATTGGATGCATGCTTAAGTAGGATACTGTTACCAGCCATTAAGTTAGCAATGGTATAGCGGAATACTTGGTAAGCAGGGAAGTTCCACGGCTGGATACCATAAATAATACCGATAGGATCATAGCTGATTAGGCCTTTTTTAATGCCTTCGATATCGCGTTCGTCGTCAGCTAGAGCAGCAACGCCTTCACCTGCAGTAAAATCACAAATCGCTTTACATAAATCTACTTCGGCTAAGCTTGCCTCTAAGGTCTTACCGCGCTCTTCGGTCATTAGCTTCGCAAGCTCATCCTTATACTTCATTAGCGTCTCGCCAATCGAGTTGATGACTTTGGCGCGCTCATCGGCACTAACCAAACGCCATTTTGAAAACGCTTCGTGTGAGGCATCGATGATTTTATTCACTTCATCATCGCTCATATAAGTGTAAGTTTTAATGTCTTTACCTGTTGCTGGGTTCACAGTGGTGATATCTGCCATGATAATTGTCCTTATTTATTTGCTTATTATGTAATAGATACTTATTAAACGAGCCCGGATGACTAGGAAATACTCTATCATTAAGTGTGTCGATATTATCGAATCACTTAACAATGCTCGCTCTAATTGTCTTTTTTCTTAATGTCTATCTAGCATAGCAAAATGCATTGGCTATAGTTTTACAAGTTATGAAGAAGTGTGCGTAAGATGTTAATAATGTGACGCTCTTATAAAGACTGGCTTGATTTAAAAAAATTAAATTTAGAGAACTTTTTATTTAAGGAGCTTTTCAATTTAAAAAGCTTGATCTAAAAAATAGAGGCAATAAAAAACCAGCCCATGATACATGCGCTGGTTCTTCAAAAGTTGTGCTAAAACAAATGGTTAATGACTGGAATCTCTGGCGGCGGATTTTCTTCTTCGGCAACCACTTGCCGCGCCACATGCATAATCAGCTGACGTAGCCAACGATGCGCTGGATGGTGCTGTAATAATGGCGACCATGCCATGGTCAGCTCAAACTCAGGGATAAAGAACGGTGGCTCTTCCATAATAATACTGTCGTTATTGGCCTGCATTCTAGCCACCCGCGTCGGCAAAGTCGCAATCAAGTCTTTATTGGCGGCAAGCATCGCTGGCATTTGATAGTGACGGGTAAAGACGCTGATTTGGCGCTTTTGACCTAGACGTTGCAATGCCTGATCGATAGAACCGAGCCCACCTGATTTTTCTGGATTAACCCCAAAGCCAACGCCCATACCTGTTTTGGACACCCAAACATGCTGCGCTTTTAGATAATTTTTTAAATTAAAACGATTGGCATATGGCCCTTCAGCAGATAACAAACAGCTAAATGTATCGCGCCAAACCAATACTTGATGGAAGCTTTGCGGAATCTCATTAAAACGGTTAATCGCTAAATCTACGCGACCCTGCTCCATATCACGGTAGGAAACATCAGAGGGCGTCAAGAAGTCCAAAATCACATTGGGCGCTTCAGAGCGTAGCGCTTTGACCAGTTTTGGCACCAAAGTCGCCTCAGCATAATCTGAGGTCATGATACGAAAAACGCGTGAGGTACTATAAGGGCGAAACTCGGTACGCGGCTCAAGCACTTGCGTCAAATCTGCTAATATCTCACGAATACGTGGCTGCAGCTCAAGCGCGCGCTCGGTCGGCGTCATACCTTCCGATGAGCGCACCAATAACGGGTCATTAAACAACTTACGTAGGCGCCGCAAAATATTACTCATCGCCGGCTGGGTAATGCCGAGCTGCTCAGCTGCACGTGTGACGTTTTTTTCACGTAGTAGTACATCTAAATGTACCAACAAATTCAAATCAACCCGCTGCAAATTCATATCTATTTCTCTTTACCGTAGAATAAATGCCACCATAAGCTTAAAAAAGCGCGGCATCTTCCGTTCTATTATTTTACAAAATTGTTTTTCGGCTGCTTAAATCAAGCATTTTTCTATCTAAATAATTTTAATATATGCTTATTATACCCCAGTTTACCCTACTCAAGCCATTGTTATATCTATACTATAACCAAATGAAATACCCAAGATAATAATCATAAACTAGATAAATCAGGGTAACCTAGCTATAGTGCTTAGCAAGCGCTGATAAGTCATTTTTAAATCTCATGCCATCAGCACGGCTTTCAATGAGTCAATGATGCCTGCTATTTTATCGCATTTTTATGCTAAAAGATGGACAGAAAATTTATTGCGTAAGCCCTATTATGCAAGCCGTTTTTTATAAACTTGGCGTTTTGCTCGCAGCAGTTTTTAGGCTTGAATTGATGCTATATACGCTTTAGGGTAATAAGTGGTTTAACTGGCAAGCACATCTTAACTAAAACAGCGTCAATTAAATCTAAAAAATAAAAGCTGACCAATAAGACAGGTTTTATTTGCTTTTATAATCATTTTCTTATAGTTTAGTAAAGATTGCTCAGGCAAAAGGCTTATATACCAAACTTTACTTTTGCCAATGCATTTCTTTCCAAGAATCATTATTTTATCAGCAACACTTATCTGCATATTTTACTTAAGTAATTTACATCCCCTTTAATCCCCACCCCACCAAGGAGACTATAGATGTCAACTGCATATAAATCAGCGATTGATCTAGTACGTGAACTAAAGCAAAAGCACGGTAACTGGCAGAATATCAGCGAGACTGATGCCGCACGTATGATGATGCAAAACCGTTTCAAAACTGGTTTAGATATCGCCAAGTATACTGCAAAAATCATGCGTCAAGACATGGAAGATTATGACAATGATACGTCTCAGTACACCCAATCTCTAGGTGCATGGCATGGTTTTGTTGCTCAGCAAACCATGTATGCTAAGAAAAAATACTTTGGCACTACCGCTAAAACGTACATCTACCTATCAGGTTGGATGGTTGCTGCCCTACGTTCTGAGTTTGGTCCTCTACCTGACCAATCTATGCACGAAAAAACGTCTGTGCCTAAACTAATCGAAGAAATCTACACCTTCTTACGTCAAGCTGATGCTAAAGTGTTAAACGACTACTTCCGTGAGCTAAACGCTGCAGAAGAAGCGGGTCAAGACACTTCAGCTATCCTAGAAAAAATCGAAAACTTCGATTCACACGTTGTGCCAATCATTGCTGATATCGATGCAGGTTTCGGTAACGAAGAAGCGACTTACTTGCTAACTAAGCAAATGATCGAAGCCGGTGCTTGTGCTATCCAAGTTGAAAACCAAGTATCTGACGCAAAACAGTGTGGTCACCAAGCGGGTAAAGTAACCGTACCGCATGAAGACTATATCGCAAAAATCAACGCGATTCGTTATGCATTCCTAGAATTGGGCGTTGAAGACGGTGTTATCGTTGCACGTACTGATAGTGAGGGCGCATCACTCACGCAAAAAATCCCAGTATCAAATGAGCCAGGCGACCTTGCTTCTCAATATATCGACTTCCTAGAAATGGAAGAAGTGACCATCGAAGAAGCCAATGAAAATGACAGCCTTCTTAAGCACAACGGCAAATTGGTTCGTCCTAAGCGTCTAGCTAACGGTCTATATCAGTTCCGTGAAGAAACCAACATCGACCGCGTCGTACTTGACTGTGTCACTGCTCTAGAAAACGGTGCTGATCTACTATGGATCGAAACACCTACTCCAGACGTAGAACACATCAAAATGATGGTTGACCGTATTAAAGAAGAGCAGCCAAAAGCGAAGCTTGTATACAACAACAGCCCATCGTTCAACTGGACGCTAAACTTCCGTAAGCAAGTTATCGCTCAGTGGGAAGAAGAAGGCAAAGACGTATCAAGCTACAACAAAGACAACTTGATGAGTGCTGATTACGACGGTACTGAGCTTGATGAAGCTGCTGATATCGCTGCGAAGAACTTCCAACGTGACGCATCACGCGAAGCGGGTGTCTTCCATCACCTAATCACGCTACCTACTTACCATACCACTGCACTTAGCGTTCATGAACTTGCTAAAGGCTACTTCGGTGAAGAAGGTATGCTTGCTTATGCAGCTGGCGTCCAACGTAAAGAAATCCGTGAAGGCATCGCTTGTGTTAAACACCAAGCAATGGCGGGTTCTGACCTTGGCGATGATCACAAAGAAATCTTCTCTGGTGAAAACGCCCTTAAAGCTGGTGGTGGCAAAAACACCATGAACCAGTTCTAATGTCCGATTACTTATAAGTACATTTTATAAGTAACTGTTATAAAAAAGCCGTCCTACCTAGTAGGGCGGTTTTTTTTGGCTTTAAATAATTTCCCTGTATTAAAAGGACAGCGTTATTAAATAGCCATTTTTAGCACATTTAGATGTTTATCGATTGAATTGAGGACACGCCCTAGTATCCGCTAATCAGCCAAAGTAAAACTTTTACTTGTCATTGTTCGATAGCTTTCATACGATGGTAATTATTTAACAGGTATTACTAACTATTCATAACTATAATCGGGAGCCATCATGCAAGAGATAGAGCTAAAGTTTTTGGTACCAGAGTCGCGACTAAAAGGTTTGATGCGCCAAGCGAATATTAAATCCTCACAGCTCACGCAGCTGGCCGCGCATTATTATGACACTCCCGATCAGCAGCTCGCTAAGGCGGGAATTGGCTCACGTATTCGTCACGAAGGCGATGCGTGGGTGCAGACCATCAAAGCGGGTGGCGACGGTATTGCAGCGCGTTTAGAGCACAATGCGGTACTAGATAACCAACAAGTCCAAACCATGTTAGACACCAATACGCTCATGCCTGATTTAAGCATTTATCAAGACTCTCCCATCGCCCCTGCTCTAGAACCATTTAAATTAACGAAACTGGCTAAAACGCTCACCCGATTATATGTCACCGATGTCAAGCGTATAACGCGATTGCTCACAGATAATAGTGATAAGGACAGCAGCAATCAGATTGAAATGGCATACGACTGCGGAGCAATTATCCACGGTAACGATGATACTCAGCGCGATAGCATTCAAGAAATCGAGTTTGAGCTGATATCAGGCGATGTAGATTTTTTATTTACGACTGCCAAAAACTGGTGTCAGCGTCATAAACTCTGCTTGTCTACAGTGACCAAAGCCGAGCGCGGTGGTTTATTAATTACCGGGCAACGCTATAGCCCAGCGGTTAGCGCCAATCTTAGCGATCTAACTGTCGATAAAGACAGCAGCAGGCCGGCATTTATACGGGCAATCGTGCATAATTGTCTATTGCAAATATTACCCAATAGTAGCGCCATCGTCGCAGGTAGCACTGCTGATGAGCACGTTTTACAATTGCATAACGGCATTCAGCGCTTACGTACCGCGCTTAAGCTATTTAAAGGCTTCTCCGATGAGCTCAATCCTTAAGCAAACAGTGACTTTACTGGCTGATTATCGCAAGCTTGCTTATCTTGCCAGTTATATCGAGCCCTATTTACAAGCGCATGAGGCACCAAGCGTTGATTGGTCAGCAGAAATTGAAGCGGCGAAAATCACTCCTATCGATGCGGTACGTGCCAATGATTTGCAATTGACGTTGCTTGAGCTAATAGCCTTTACCATGAGTGACCCTAATCTTGAACCACGGGCAGATAAACGCGCCGCTCATAAGCTTAGAAAAATATTGGCCAAACGCGATAAAAAATTGCTGAAAGCTGAGAGAAAATTCCATGAAGCTAGGAATGCTAACGCGGATAGCACAGATTTAGATAGTGCGAGTTTAGAAAACGTTAATTTAGAAAATACGGATTCGAAAAGTCTGCAGACGCAGGATATAGATTTGCCAGCCAAGGACGAAAAACAAGCCCAGTATAAACTGTACCGACAGCTTGAAAAATTACGCTACGTTAGTGAATTTGCAGCGCCCTTAATCAACAATGAAAATCTCAAAAATAAAAAGCTCAACAGTAAAAAGTCTAAAAAGAAAAGCAAGCGCTTCCTAAAACATCTCGTAAAAGCACAGCAAGCGCTTGGGCAACAACTTGATATCATTTATTATCAGCAATGCTATCAACATAAAGCGAGCACAGACTCCACTGCCTTGTACGGCGCAGGCTGGTTAAATGCCTCTTTAATAGATGCAAAGAAAAAGACTAAAAAGCGCTTAGCTAAGCTTAAATCTATGGATAAGTTTTGGTAATAGAAACTAAAACTGGTTTTTTAACCCTGTCTCTTACTTATACTTAACCTTTACATAATTCAAAAAAAGACAGCGACCATCAGGTACGTTGTCTTTTTTCATGCGTAATATTTTTAAGCATGTTATTTTCTAAGCATAGTGTTTTCGAGTAAATATCAACGAGCAATAATAGTCACGGCTGTACCCTCGGTCACTTGCTCAAATAGCTCCATAATATCCTCATTGCGCATCCGTATACAGCCGTGCGAGAGCGGCTCGCCCATTGGTTCGCTGTCTGGTGTGCCATGAATATAAATATAACGCTGATAAGTATCGCAGCCGCCATGAGCATTGTTGCCTTTATTCAATCCCTCTTCAAGACCGCTCAGCCATAAAATACGGCTTAATATCCAATCGCGCTCAGGATACAATTCACCAAGCTCTGCACTATAGACCTCGCCCGTCGGTTTGCGTCCAACGAACACCGCGTTCATGGGTTCACTGCCGCCGATTTTTGCCGCGATAATGTGCTTACCAAGGGGTGTGCAGCCGCTATCTTGCTGACTACCAATACCGTTTTTAGCGGTCGATACCGTATATTGAGTCATTTCTTTATTGTGCTTATATAGCGTTAACGTTTGCTGAGTAATGTTAATAACCAGTCGCACATCAGAATTTTCGTTAAACTTTTCGCTAAAGCTTTCGTTATTTGTCATAAGGTTTTCCAGCGCTCATAAATCTACAGCGGTTATTATCAACTGCGTTGAGAATAAATGGCGAGCAAAATGTTTGCGTTTTTCTATTATTAAGGGATTGTATCAAGGCTTTTGGCACCGTAATATAGGAGCACACTTTTTGATGCTAGCAGATTATGACGACTATTTCACCGACACGTGTGTCGATGTATGATTTTCTCTATCAAGATACCAAGCCGATGGTGTCATTATTGGCAGACGCGGCTAAGCTGTCATTACCGCAAGCGCGCTTGGCGATGAATGCCAGTTTGCAAGCCATTGTCAGTGCCTTACTTGCTTATCATCAGCATAACGATGGGCAAGCCGTAAGCAAAAAACTGTTTACTCGTACCGCCGTCAAAGAACTACGCCGATATAACTCAATGAACTTTTCGACCATCAATGCGACTTTATATTATCGCCAAGAGGTGGCCGATGCGATTTTTCATGAGAATGCGCGCGTGATTAAAGCCAGCGATTACATTGCTGAGCAGATTGACGCAACATCACCGCAAGTTCAAATACTACTCACCTCTTTATGCGTGATCGTCTTACGTGAACTGGCGATTTTAGCAGAATATAGCCAGCTTGATAATGAGGAGCTGGACAAATGGTTCGGCTTGCAGCCGCAGTTTTTATCCGTCGAGCGGTTTGTGGCCAATAAGCCAACGTCTGCCAAACTGGCTGAATCTAATGAGAATGAAAAAACAACCACTTCTACAGAAACTGCTTTACAGTCAGACTTAAAAGTAGAGGTAGAAACAGAAGCAAAAAACACCACAGAACGTACTTTATTGAGCACAGCGCAGCTCGCTGATACTCCGTCCGCTTTTGACTCTTATTGGCACGAGTTGACGACGTTTAAACCTGAAAACCATGAGCCTGTCCAAGACATGCAACTAGCGACGGGCAATTATTTAAAAGTCATTGGGCGCTCACCTACGAATGCCCAACAAGGTAAACACAATGACTTATTGGTGTTTGCCGAAATGTCAGCCATAAGCTTGCCACATCAACGTTGGCTGTTGCAACTGGCGAAAATTTCAGAAATATATTTGCAGCGTAACCGCCTAAGAATTACCTCCGAGCCTGCTAGCGCACCCAAACCACCTTTGGTAAGCTTAGGTCTAATCGGCGGCAATAACGATAATACGCCGACTACCACCAGCGAAAAGCCGATTGAATACGACGCGCCTATACCGCTCTGGAAAAATCCAGTTATCCTAATCATTATTGCGGTTATTGGCGTACTTGGCGGGCTAGCGGCACTCAAATATCAAAGCCAAAAATCTGACGGTATCAAATTGGCCACAGAAGAAGTCATCGAGCAAGATCTTATCAAGGAGCGCCAACAGCGAGATGTGGCGATTGTTATGGTAGACGATGATGAAGATGGCGCTGAAGAACCAAAAGCGTCTCAATAAGAATAATTCATAGATAAATTTTGAAGTAGACGAAAATAGTTGAACAACCCTTAAAAAACCAAAAAAAGGCGCTAACTTATTAGCGCCTTTTTTTATTCATACTTTATTTAGAACAATCTAAAAAAATATACTTACTTCGATAAATCACGACCACGGCTGGCTTCAATCGCCAAACGTAGACCATTTAAACGGATGAAACCTTCGGCGTCTTTTTGATCATAAGCACCGGCATCATCTTCAAAAGTGGCGATTTTTTCATCAAACAGTGAATCGTCTGACTTACGGCCGACAACGCTTACCGCACCTTTGTATAATTTGACGCGTACGGTACCGTTGACATATTCTTGCGATTTGTCAATCAAGGCTTGTAGCATCATGCGCTCAGGGCTAAACCAATAGCCGTTATAGATAATTTTAGCGTAACGCGGCATCAGCTCATCTTTTAGATGCGCTGCTTCACGGTCAAGGGTTAATGATTCAATCCCGCGGTGTGCTTTTAGCATAATGGTACCGGCTGGGGTTTCATAGCAGCCGCGTGATTTCATACCAACGTAACGGTTCTCTACGATATCCAAACGTCCGATGCCATGCTTACCGCCAATCTCATTGAGCTTAATCATCACTTCATAAGGCTTAAGCGCTTCGCCATCAATCGCAACGATATCACCTTGTTTGTATTCTAATTCTAGATATTGTGCTTCGTCAGGTGCTTCTTCTGGACTGACTGACCAGCGCCACATATCGTCTTCTGCTTCGGCGTATGGGTCTTCTAAGATGCCGCCTTCATAAGAGATATGCAGTAAGTTGGCATCCATTGAGTACGGAGATTTTTTCTTATTGCCAGCATAATCGATAGCGATATTATGTTCTTCGGCATATTTCATCAAGCTTTCACGGCTTGATAAATCCCATTCACGCCACGGCGCAATGGTGACCACGTCGGGTGATAAAGCAACGGCGCCAAGCTCAAAACGTACTTGGTCGTTACCTTTACCAGTCGCGCCATGACTGATAGCATCGGCGTTATGTTCTTTAGCGATTTCAACCAAACGCTTGGCAATCAAAGGACGCGCGATAGAAGTCCCGAGCAGATACTCGCCTTCATAAATGGCATTGGCGCGGAACATTGGGAACACATAATCGCGGGCAAACTCTTCACGTAAGTCTTCGATATGGATATGCTTGATACCCATGGCTTCAGCTTTGGCGCGCGCCGGCTCAACCTCTTCACCTTGACCGATGTCAGCGGTGAAGGTAATCACTTCTGCATCATAGGTTTCTTGTAACCATCTGGCGATGATTGAAGTGTCAAGACCGCCGGAATAGGCCAAGACGATTTTATTAATATTTTTTGGATCAAGCTGAGCCATGAATAACTCCTAATATAAGAATTTATTATCGAATACATTTAATGAGAAATAAAAATGCGCAGGATAGGATGAAATAAATAAAAAATAGATTGCCTGCTCAGTGTACATCATATTTACGAGCGGCAAAAGTATCAGCGCCATTCGGTGCTAGGTTTTCACCGATAATTAGTATAAATCCATACATAAGCGCTGGTTACTTATCAACGAAATAACAACGCTTTTATGTACAGATAGTTCGCCGCATATTTAGTCAAGTAGGCAAATCTGTTATGATAGCAGCTCAGCTAGACTCCCTTTTACTGCCGTATAAAGATATAGAGCGCGACGATACTATGACAGATTCGATTAGAGAATTAACCCTGCTGCAGCCAGATGATTGGCATATTCATTTGCGCGACGATAAGGCGTTGGCGACTACCGTTCCTCACGCTGCCCAAAGCTTTAACCGTGTCATCTGTATGCCAAATTTGGTACCGCCTGTTAAAAATATCGATGCGGCGCAAGCCTACCGTGAGCGTATCCTGCAGCATTTAGAAGCAAGCGATTTGAGTGCGGAGCGTAAAGCAGCTTTTGACCCACGCATGACCTTGTATCTCACCGATCAAACCACTGCTCAGGATATCGAAATGGCGGCAAAATCTGGTATCGTGCAAGCGGTCAAACTCTACCCTGCTGGCGCCACGACCAACTCTGCCGACGGCGTCACTGATATCAATGCCTGCGTCGATGTCTTTGAAGCGCTGGAAAAATACAATCTACCATTACTGCTCCATGGCGAAGTCACGCATGACAATGTCGATATTTTTGACCGTGAAAAGCGCTTTTTAGACGATGTGTTGGCGCAAATCATCGTCAAATTCCCGACGATGAAAATTGTGTTGGAGCATATAACGACCAGTGATGCCGCCGACTTCGTTTTAGAACAAGGCAATCAAATTGCTGCGACCATTACGCCGCAGCATTTAATGTTTAACCGCAATCATTTATTGGTTGGCGGTATCAAGCCGCACTTTTACTGCCTGCCTATTTTGAAGCGTGAAAGCCATCAAAAAGTATTGTTGGATGTCGCCACCAGTGGCAATCCAAAATTCTTTTTAGGTACAGATTCGGCGCCGCATGCAACGAACGCAAAAGAATCGGCTTGCGGCTGTGCTGGCTGCTACAGCGCTGCTAATGCCTTACCGCTATACGCCACCGCTTTTGATAGTGTGGGTAAAATCGATAAACTTGAAGGATTTGCCAGCCGCTTTGGCGCTCAGTTCTATGGTTTGCCATTAAATGACAGCACGATTACGTTGATAAACACGCCGATGCAAGTACCGACCCATTACCCTTATTTTGATGGCGCGTCGTTAACGCCCCTATTAGCGGGTGAGACGTTACCTTGGTCTATTAAAGCTTAACAGCAGTGACATAACGCTATTTTCCTGCATTTATTTCATATCCTATGCTAGGTCTGCACTTTTGCTAAAACGCCAATTCGCTTAGCAAAAGCAAACCTCGTATCATAGGATATTTATTGTTTATTTCATTCAATACTACAGCACGACTGATAAAAGCGATTTAACCTGATATGACCATTCAAAATGATGCCGCCTTATCTAAAAACGATTTGGCTAATACAGACAATAATTGTCTTACTACTACCTCAAGCGCTACTGCCGATAGCAACAGCGCAACAGAAGAACAAGCACCCATGCGCTTAAAAGAGCGTTTTCGTAAGTTTTTACCTGTTGTCGTCGACGTTGAAACCGCAGGCTTTAATGCGCAAACCGACGCCTTATTAGAGATTGCTTGTATTCCTGTGCTACTTGATGAGCAGGGTGTGTTTTATCCAGGTGAGGCATTTAACGCCCATATCGAGCCTTTTGAAGGCGCAAATCTTGAGCCAAGCGCGCTTGCCTTTACCGGTATCGATCCTAATAATCCACTGCGTAAAGCCATTGCCGAAGATGAAAAAACGGCGCTGCGCCGTATTTTTAAAGGCTTAAAAGAAGTACGCCGCGCTGAAGACTGCCGCCAGTGCGTTTTGATTGGCCATAATGCCCATTTTGACTTAGCATTTTTAAATGCGGCAGTGTTGCGTACCAACAGCAAAAACCATAATCCGTTTCACAACTTCTCAGTTTTCGATACCGTGACGCTGTCTGCATTGGCATTCGGACAAACGGTACTCGCGCGTGCTTGTAAGGCTGCTGGGCTTGATTTTGATGGTAATGACGCCCATTCAGCATTATATGATACCCAAAAGACGGCTGAACTGTTTTGTCATATTTTAAATAGCTACCCGATGCTCGCGAACGCTATCCATAACGAGCAGGAAAATACCGAGATAGCCGCTAACTGCACTGTTGATAGCAACGCTGACGACGCCAAGTAAAATAAAGCATACGCCCCCTGTATTGTTAAACTCAATGAATAGTGTTATCTATAGCTAATCATCTATTATGGATTGGATGAGCTTAACAAAAAGGGACTTTGCTATGGAACCACAGGTTAAATTATGGGCAACCATTATCGGTTACATGTTACTTGCGTTAACCATTAGCGCTTGTACGTCGTTGTGGATTCGGCATCATTTAAAACGAAAAGACCTACATCCACGGCGCGCGCTTAAAAAAAGATACTTAATTTCAAAAAGACGTCGAAAAAGGCTTGACAGCAAGCGCGGTCGCCATTAAAATACGCACCACTTCAGCATAAATGGTGAAAGCAGCTGAAGCGTTGTTACTAGTCCCCATCGTCTAGAGGCCTAGGACACCGCCCTTTCACGGCGGTAACGGGGGTTCGAATCCCCCTGGGGACGCCATTATTTGGCGTCACTTATTAGCAAATTTGCTGTACAGCATCAATAAGACTAATAAGCGCACCAGCAAAACCCCACTCATAGAAATATGAGTGGGGTTTTTTTATACCTATTTTTTTCACGAATATCTATCTGCTTTCATCAATATCTATAAATACTCATAAATAAAGCGAGCATGATTTATATTATTCTCTCGCAGCAAAAAGCCAGCACTGAATGCTGGCTTTTTAAATATCTACGCGTTCATTATTTAGAACAATTTACCAAATCTTATCGGCTAACATTAACCAAAGCAGCGCTAACACGATTAAGCCCGCTAAGACGCTTTGAATTAAGAAAAACGCTTGATGCTGACCGACGACTTTACCTAAGGTCACCCCTAGCGTACTGTATTTTATCGGCTGGGTATCAAGCTCACCAGTCTTTTCTTGGTCTTCATAATAACCTTGCAGAATATCTAAAAATTGCTGCCAGCCATTAACTTCCCAAGTATGGGGCTTAAATGGCATAAAAGATTTTAGCTTTGGCTCATTCATCATCCAACGCTCAAGGGTGATCGAGCGTAGCGACCATCCCGCAAAACGGCGCTCAGCAATTGCCGAAAAATCCAATATTTTTAAATCTTT
Source organism: Psychrobacter sp. (assembly GCF_036731945.1). Taxonomy (GTDB): domain Bacteria; phylum Pseudomonadota; class Gammaproteobacteria; order Pseudomonadales; family Moraxellaceae; genus Psychrobacter. Next base: position 7,632 of record NZ_DAINDI010000052.1, on the reverse strand, counting down.
ATGTCGATCATCGACCAACAAGCGATTTTTCAGATTGGTCAATGCTTGTTCTGACCCTTCTACACATTGAAAAAAGTAGCCATTGCCGTAGCAAAGGATACCGGTAATGTTATCGGCTTGATTACGCTCAATCGCGACCTCTGCGATGTCATTAAGCGTACTCGCACTTGCAAGACCAGTCGACGTAATGTGGCTCAGATATACAAGCTGGCAGAGATCTGGCGTTACTGGATTTGTCGAATCATTCACTGTTGACAATCAGCTTCTCCCTATTATCAGGTAAATGTAGCTAAGACAACCATACTCATTTTAGAAAAAATAGAGCAACAAGGCATTTAGAAGTAACAAATTGGCTTGTTATATTATTGATTTATAAATGTTTATATTAATTGTATTAAGTTGGTTACATCATAGGCTAATTTCGTCATCAAAGCAATATATGTTTATTTTAAATGACTACTTATTAATACTAAACGTTGCTTTAATAAGATTTATATTCAACATATAGCATAAATAAATGCTTTTTTATTCAACAGTCGGTCTAAAATCTTAGAAAAATAAAGATGAAAAATGGATGCTATGAGAAGAGTCATCTCAATTTAGAACTTGAGAATAGAAAATTTATAGTGAAATACTTAGCAGGGGAAAGAATGAGAAATGCAAATAGTGACGGTGGTGAAAATCTTTTAAGACAATTGGGACTGGGCGTTAAGAATCGCGGTAAGCAGGATGGCGTCGTCAGGATAGGTAAGTTTAATGTTCTGCCGATTGCCAACGACCAAACGAATTGGCAGCGCTAAGTACTCAAACGCGCTTGCTTCATCGGTGATAGCAAGGTCATGCTCTTCAACATACGCCAACACTTCCCGCAGCTTAGCTAAGCGAAAGACTTGCGGCGTTTGCGCTTGCCACATATTACTACGCTCAAGCGTACGTTCAACATAAGAATGCTGTTTACCTTTAGCGCTATTAATAGCTTCGGAGACAGCGCTAGCGTGCTTATAGGACGCTGTATAGGATTGTTTTAGGGTATCGGCAACTGGGGTCGCTAAGATAGCGCCATAAGGCTCTTGCAGCGCGGCTTTAATCACTTTATCAATATCTTGCTGAGGCACCGCTGGACGCGCGGCATCATGGATAAGCACCAAGTCTGAGTCATGCGCACCTGCCCTAATAAGCGCCTCTACCCCTGCTTGCACGGATTGCCAACGCTCCGCACCGCCACTTGTATATGCAATAGGCAATGCAAAATCAAGCGTCTGCGCGATATTATCATCTTTTGCAATCACCAATAAACACTGATCAATATAACGACTGCTCGCAAGCCGTGCCACGCTATGTTGTAACAAGGTCTGCCCTTGTAGTTTGGTATATTGTTTGGCTATTGATGCTCCAAAACGACTACCGCGACCCGCAGCGACGATCATGGCGTGTATGTCAGGTGTGTTATTCGTAGGCTGGCTTTGGTTAAGATTCATGGTCAGATTCCATGATGATATGACTGGATTGGATAACAAGGAATTTAAAAAAATCGTAATATAAATATAAGCAAAACAAACTATAAGTAATCGTTTATCTTAGAATAGATAGAATCAATAACGGCTATGGGTTGTCGGCGCTGTTGATACTTGTACAAAGGTTTCATTGGGCTTAATCAAGCCTAAGTCTAAACGTGCATGTTCTTCTACCGCTTCAAGACCGGTTTTTAGATCGTGAACGTCCGTACGCAGCAAGTTATTTGCCGCTACTTGATTGTCATTTAAACGTTGTTGTTCTTCAATCTGGGTCAATAATTTATGATGCTCAAATTGACCGTTTTCACCCAGCCAGTACTGGTATTGCAGTCCTAACAGCACAGCGACCGCTAAAGCAAGTAAGATAAATTGGCTAAAGTATTTCATAAAGTATTAACGCCAAGTGATGAAGAAATAATAATTAAAACAAAAATCTGATTAAATTAGGCGCTATATCATCTTTGTGAATGACAATATAGCGCTTAGCTTTAAGCCTAACTTTTCAACTACTTAGCTGATTAGCCACGTAAACCGATAAACTCTTCACGGCCACGGTAGCTTGCACGTACCTGTTGCTCGATACGTAGTAGCTGATTGTATTTCGCGACGCGGTCTGAGCGGCATAGTGAGCCGGTTTTAATTTGACCAGCTGCTGTGCCAACTGCTAAGTCAGCAATGGTGCTGTCTTCCGTTTCACCTGAACGATGCGAGATAATCGTTGCATAGCCATTTTTCTTCGCCAGATAAATCGCATCTAGGGTTTCTGACAAGGTGCCGATTTGGTTAAACTTAATCAAAATCGCATTGGCAATGTGTTTATCAATGCCTTCTTGCAAAATAGCAGGGTTGGTCACGAACAAATCATCGCCAACCAACTGAACTTTATCACCAATCTGTTCAGTTAAGTATTTCCAGCCATCCCAATCCGACTCATCAAGACCGTCTTCGATAGAGATAATAGGATATTGACGCGTCAAGCCTACGAGGTAATCTGAAAAACCTTGGCTATCAAAGGATTTATTACCCTCGCCTGCCAAGATATATTGACCATCTTTATAAAACTCACTAGCAGCACAGTCTAGAGCTAAATGAATATCATCACCTGCTTTATAGCCGACCTGTTCAATCGCTTGCATGATAACAGTGATGGCTTCTTCGTTGCTACGTAGGTTTGGGGCAAAGCCGCCTTCATCGCCGACGGCAGTATTTAAACCCTGTGCTTTTAGGACAGATTTTAAGCTATGAAAAATCTCTGTACCCGCACGCAGCGCTTCTGAGAAGCTGGTGAAACCAACCGGCTCAATCATAAACTCTTGGATATCAACGGTATTGTCTGCGTGCTCGCCACCGTTCAAGATGTTCATCATCGGTACCGGCATGGTCAATGATGTCTGATTGCGCAAGTTTGCAATATATTGATGCAATGGCAGGCTTTGCGATTTAGCAGCTGCTTTTGCTGATGCTAAAGACACCGCCAACATGGCATTAGCGCCAAGGTTGTCTTTATTTTCTGTACCATCGAGCGCAATCATAGCGTCATCAATCGCTTGCTGCTCAGTGACGTCTTTGTCCATCAGCGCGCTACGAATTTGGCTATTGACATTGGCAACGGCTTTTTTGACGCCTTTACCCATGTAGCGATCTTGATCGCCATCACGCAGCTCAAGCGCTTCACGTGAGCCAGTTGAGGCGCCACTTGGGGCAGCAGCACGGCCAATCGTGCCGTCAGCTAAGATGACATCAGCTTCAATCGTTGGGTTACCGCGCGAGTCTAAAATCTCACGAGCGCGAATGTCTATAATTGCGGCGACGTTGGTGGTTTCTTCAGCGTACATAATGTCTGTTAATTCCTATGGTCATGCCAAGTTTGAGGGATAAATAACGGCAACTACAATACAAAAAAGGTAAAACAAAATATCGTATAGCACTTATAGCAAAACCAGCAGCATCTATTCATATCATTGGCTGGTTTTAGGCATTGTTAAAGGTTTATCTAATACTTTAACTGTCAGCTATCGTGCTTGGCATCATAGCATAAATTTTGTAAAACTTCCCTTATCTTACCTCAACTTGCGCTCATAAAATTAAATATCGCCTGTAATATCAGCCATCAAAGAAGGGTTTTAATCCCTATTAACAGCGACGATATGACAGGCGGTTTGGCATTTATGCTTTTGTTAAACGCTTACTGTCAGTATGAGTATTAGAGACGGTGTTATTTAGCTCAACCTCGGTTTTGAATCGCGTCAGACGTAGCGCATTCATCAATACTGAAATAGAGCTCAGCGCCATCGCTGCGGCAGCAATCATAGGGTTTAAAAAACCAAAAGCGGCAAGCGGAATACCCAGGCAATTATAGATAAAAGCAAAGAATAGATTTTGCTTGATATTACGCACCGTTGCATTGGCAATTTTTTGCGCCGCATCAATATGCATGAGCGACTCGCCCATCAAGCGCGCAGAGGCACTATGCTGGGCAACATCCGTACCCTCAAACATCGCAAAGCTGGCATCGGCGGTTGCCATTGCTGGCGCATCATTGACGCCGTCGCCTGCCATCGCCACTTTATGACCGGCCGTTTGCAACAGGGCAATTTGGCTCGCCTTATCACGTGGGCTCATTTTACCGTACGCTTGTTCGATACCCAACTGTCCTGCCACATGGTCAACGACGGACTGCTTATCACCGCTCATTAAGATGACATTAATACCAGCATCTTGTAGCGCTCTTATGGCTTGCGGCGTGTCATCTTTTAAGTCATCAGCTAAGGCAAACGCGCCCAAAGGTTCATCGTTGATACTAATGGCTACGGTACTGGCAATTTGCCATACTTTTGGCATCAGCTTTGGCAGTGTTAAATTAGCAAATTCTGCCGTACCAACTTTTACCACACCTAAGCCTTCGATATTTGCTTGTATGCCCACACCTTTGATGACACTGATATCAGTCACCTGCATCAGTGGCAAGTTGCGCTCGCTAGCCGCATTAATCAATGCCGTCGCTAAAGGATGGCTGGCGTGCGCCTCAACACTTGCAGCAATTTGCAGCACATCATCGACGGCAAGCGACTTATCCACCATGACCTGATCGACGATAGTCGGTTTGCCAATAGTTAATGTGCCCGTTTTGTCGAGTACCACGGTATCGATATTGCCTGCCGCCTCTAAGCTTTGCGCGTCTTTGAACCAAACGCCATGACGCGCGGCGACGCCCATACCGGCCATAATAGCTGCTGGCGTGGCCAAACCAAGCGCACATGGGCAAGCAATGACCAACACCGACACCGCATGCATCAGGGCGGTATCAACCATACCCGTGAGCCACCACGTCAGCCCAAAAGTAACCAAGGCAATCGTTACTACCACAGGGACAAAAATAGCCGTTACTCTATCAGCAAGGCGCGCTAGATTGGCTTTTGAGCCTTGCGCATCGCTCAGCGCTTGTACCATGTCACCGAGCTTGGTATCGCTGCCCTTTGCACTGACGCGATAGAGTAAGCTGCCATTTTCGACCAACGCCCCTGCTAGCAGTACATCACCTGCTTCTTTTTTAAGCGGTACGGACTCGCCGGTTAAATGACTCTCAACGCACCAACCACTACCACCGATAACGACACCATCGGTCGCCACGCGGCTGCCTTGCTTAGCACGCAGGATATCGCCTACTTGCACCGCTTGTAGCGCGACATTATGAAAGTCGCCATTTGGCTGCTGCTGCTCGACTTCATCAGGGGTTAAAGATAATAGTAAATCAATACTGTTTAAGCTGTGCTTTTTAGTGCGCTCCTCTAAATATTTACCGGTACGCACAAAAGCAATAACCATCACCCCTGCTTCAAAATAAACGGCTGGTCCGTGTCCGCCTGCATGCCCGCTTTGTAATAAGCTGCTTAACGTGCCATCGCCATGGGTCAGCCATAGATAGGTCGAATACGCCCAAATGGTTACCGTGCCAATGACCACCAATACGTCCATATTGGCAAGACCACCTTTGATAGAGGCCCAAGCGCTTTTGTAAAATGGCAATGCCAGCCCAAACTGGACAATGGTCGCTAAGATAAACTGAATCCAGACCGGCGGCATCCACGCCATACCCTGTCCAACCAGCATGCCTGCCATACCCACTAAAAACGGTAGCAAACACACCCATAGGGCAATCAAGCGCCATGGATACTCGGTCGCGGTATCCTCATCTGTTTGCGCAAACAAACTATCGGCCGCCTGCAAATTGGCCACAAAACCAGTTTTATTTACCCACTCTGTTACCTGCTCAGGTGTGGTTTGCGTTGGATCATAATCGACATTGGCAGTCTCGCCAGCGAAGTTGACGTTGACTTCATACACCGCAGGCTTTTTATTAAGGACTTTCTCGATGCGAGACGCACAAGCCTGACATGTCATCCCCTCAATCGCCAGTTGCAGGTGCGCACGCTTGGGCGCAAGCGGCGTATTTGACTGGATATCAGTCTCAACTTCATAGGGGTCATTGTTAGCGGTACGGGTAGCGTCATTCATAGAGAGAACTCGTTATTGCCTTAAAGCGCGTGATAGCGTTTAGATATTTAGGCATTCGTTTGCGAGGAAAAAAAGCTCAATAGCTTGATAAAGGTGTTAGACGAAAGCGTATTTGAAACGCCCTTTTCTAAACTTACTGGGATAAATACTAAATGGTTATGATTGGCGGTAATTCAACTTTTTCTATGCTTGCAACTCATCAAGAGCTATTGGCGTATAAATGAAAAGACGTTAGTTATTGCTGCCTCATTATTTTTTAGCCATTAAAAAAACCAGCCATCAGAAGCCGGTTCTTTTATAAATATAAATAATCTTAAGAGTTAGCAACGGTGGCATCAAAGCCTGCATCATCGATAGCAGCGGCAATCGCTTCAATGCTGGTCTTACTTTCATCAAAGGTGACTGTCGCTAGGTTATCAGCCAAATCAACAGAGATTGTCTCTACGCCGTCTATGCCGTCAGTCGCGGTGTGAACACTTGCCACACAACCACCACAAGTCATGCCATCGATATTAATGATTCTAGTTTGGTTTGCCATGAGAGGCTCCTTATTCTTATAACGGATTTTTTATTAATGAATATTTTTATAATTTACAAAACTGCTTTTATAATGGTCTTTATACGCTTACTTATAAACACAGTATGTAACTAGCATAAGCTGAAACAAAGCCAACAACAAGTCCGTTTGGTTGTAAGTTTATTAAAGCGTTGTTGCTTCAAATATTTTTATAAAAACGAAATTTGTATAAACATGGCTTATGAAACTACCAAGCGTTAAAAATACCGCAGTAAAAAGTCACTCACTAAACGTTAATCATGATAACGCGGGTTTTGCGGGGCATCGATAGGAAACGGCTGAGTCACGTAATCGACCATGCTAATCGCTGCAACAAATGCATGTACCGTTGTTTTGGTATCATCATAATGGATAAATGCCATTCTGTTTTCAGGCTGTAGTTCAATCTCTGTGACACCGGTAATGTTTTTTAGCGCCGTCATCACGCTCTCAAACCCTTCGGTATCATCGATATTCTCGATACTTACTTGTGCAACTTTAATCGCCATGATCTTATCCCCTTATCGTTTATAGCATTAATGCGTATCCAATACCTCAAAGCCTTTGACCAACTCATCGATCTGCTTAAGTTGACGCAAAAACGGCTCTAACTGACTGGTTCGCAACGCACACGGACCATCGCATTTCGCCACTTCTGGGTTTGGATGCGCCTCTAAAAACAAACCTGCCAAACCTGTCGCCATACCTGCACGAGCAAGGGTGGTGATTTGCTCACGGCGACCGCCAGCACTGTCACTACGTGCGCCCGGCTGCTGCAAACTGTGCGTCACATCAAAAAATACCGGAATATCCATCTGCTTCATGGTATCAAAACCCAGCATATCGACGACCAAATTGTTATAGCCAAAAGCACTACCGCGCTCGCACAAAATCAGCTTATCGTTACCGCCCTCAAGGCATTTATTGACGATATGACGCATTTCATGCGGCGCCAAAAACTGCGCTTTTTTAATATTAATAATCGCATCGGTTTTTGCCATCGCATGCACCAAGTCAGTCTGACGTGATAAAAACGCTGGTAGCTGG
>NZ_DAINDI010000051.1:16796-22517 GCF_036731945.1 Psychrobacter sp. | reverse complement strand
AAAAAGTAGAGAAGTTCTCAGTCATTAAAACCTTGCAAGCGATTGAAGATTCTAACGTAACCATCATTGTGATTGATGCGCACGAAGGCATTGTCGACCAAGACTTAAATATGATTGGTTATGCGCTTGATGCAGGGCGTGCATTGGTAGTTGCCATTAATAAATGGGACGGTCTGACCCAAGATCAAAAAGACTATATCAAGCTTGAGATGGATCGCCGCTTTAACTTTATTCCTTATGTTAAAGTGCATCAAATTTCAGCATTACACGGTACAGGGGTAGGTAATTTATATCCTTCTATCTTGCGCGCTTATCAATCGTCGATGTTTGAGGTATCAACCAACCGTCTGACGCAGATTTTACAAGATGCGGTTACGGCAAATCCGCCGCCAACGGTTGCTGGTCGCCGTATTAAGCTACGTTTTGCCCATATCGGTGGTCATAATCCGCCGGTGATCGTGATTCATGGTAACCAAACCTCTGCGCTACCAAAAAGCTATCAGCGTTATCTTGAAAACCAATTCCGTCAAGTTTTTAAACTTGAAGGCACGCCGCTTAATGTTATCTTTAAGCAAAATGAAAACCCGTACGCCAATAAAAGTGATACGCCAACCAAAGCAAAAGCGCAGCAATTACGCCAACGTGAACGCAATCGCGCACAAAAATTCACCACCAAAGATAAGCCCAGATTTACCAATAAAGATAAAAAGCGTTAATTCTGCCAGATAGTGAGTGTCTTTATTTTTTTAGCAAATAAAGAACATGTTATTTTATCTTTGCTGTTTTTCTATTCTTAGCTTTTTCTGTAATATAAAATGCCATGATGACTATATCAGTCGTCCTGGCATTTTTTAATTTAAGACTGTGTTAAGTTACATTAAAATGTCGCATTATCCTTATCCTCTCTATAATATATCTATATTATAATTACAAGTTGTCTTCACTCAGTTGAGTCATATGAACAACCGCTCCCCAAAAACCTTACCCATGCTCATTTGGCAATCTATCATGCAGACCATGATTTTGGCTGTATTGGCAGGTTTTTTATTGTCTTTTGTTTATGGCTTGGTGCAGCATTATAAGGAAGAACGTCGGCATACTCAGCAGTTGGCGAACCTTCTGACGCTTAGCGCGGCGAGCGTAGATGGCGATGAGGTAGTCGCTGATCAAGTGCGTTTTTTGTTAGAAAATGAGCAAAACATCGAGAGTATTTTGTTTTATACCACCTCGCAGCCTATTGCTGATAGCAATCTGTCAAAAGACGATTGGAAAAATGCTTTATTTGCCAATACGGTCAGCTTTAATTATCCGGTCGTCGGCGACTATGTTGATGGCACTAGCACACTTTCTATCGGTAGTGATACGCCAAACGGGGAGCAGGAAGGCTTTACGACTTTGACCGCCATCAATGCTAACTCAAACTCAGTGAATAACCCTGTAAGCGACTCAGTGAGCGAAATGTCGTCTGATACCGCCTTGGTTGGCTATATCAATATTAATTTGAATGTGGCAGCGCTGCGGACAGATTGGGTACAAGGCAATTTATGGCTTTGGTTAATGACAACGTCGTTGGCGATTGTATGGGCGCTATTTATCCTGCGCAAACTAAACTGGCCATCAAAAGATATCGCTGCGCTAACCGAAGTCTGCGATATCGTGCTAAAAAACCCTGAGCTTGAGCAGCTACCTGCGATTCCGCAGCGGTTTAAATTTGAAGAATTGGTGCAAATTAAACAGGCTTTTACCACTTTGTTCAATCGCCTGCAAGCGTCGAAACAAGATTATGCCGCGCTGGCAGTGTTTGAGCAGCAGTTGCATCAAAAAGATTTATCGCTTGATGTGCAGCTGCATAATTTTCAAAGTATGATAACCCATGAGCTAAAAACTTCATTGAATGCCATCGTTGGCGGTTTACAGCTATTAGAAGGTGAACAGCTAAACGCTGAGCAAAAAGACGCGGTTGAGATTATTCACAATGGCAGTGATAAATTGGTATTGGCGCTTAATCAAATTATACAACTGAATCAAATTCAAAAAGGGCAAATCAGCCTACAAATCAGTGAGTTTAATCCGCTGCAATTAATTTCAGACCTATTGGCCGAATATGAACCTATTGCCAAGCAGAAAGGTTTGGATTTAAGCAGTCATATTCATCATATTGATTATAGCCTCGAAGGCGACGCCGAAAAGATCCAGCAGATATTATCGATACTACTGAGTAACGCTATTAAGTTTACCCCAACAGGGCAAGTAAGCGTTACTTCGCAGCTGACCCATTTCGACCACAGCAACCGCTGGCAGATACGGATAAAAGATAGCGGTATCGGTATCGATAGCAGTTTTATAGAAGATATTTTCAATCCGTTTTTTCAGGTAGATTCATCGCAAACCCGTCAATATGAAGGCACAGGTATTGGCTTGCCAGTCGTCAAGCAAATGGCGCAGCTGATGGGCGCTAGTGTCGAGGTAAATAGTACGCTAGGGGTCGGGACAGAATTTATAGTTACCTTGCAGCTGTCCAATCAGCGCCAATCGCGCCAGCAATATTTGCTGTCTGGGCTTGACGTTATGTATTATTACTATCAAGATAGCGGCGCTTTGCTAGAGGAATTACAGCGACTAGGGGCGCGTGTTACCTGTTATCAACATGAACAGCTGGTCATTGATGATATAAACGATAAAAATTTCGATATGGTGGTGTTTGCTGAAGATGTATTACCAAGTAGCGCCGAAGCCTTAGCAAGACGTATTCGTGCTTCTGAGACCAGTCACCGTGCTTTGCTGGTGTATTGGTATTCGCAGCAGCAGGCGCTACATTTAGATAGTTTTGAGCATGGATTAAAAGCCGCTGGCGTAGATTACTGTCAGGTGGCGAGCTATGAAGACAAGGCGCTGAGTAATTTGTTAAAAAGCTGGCTGGTTTGGTCTTAAATATGACGGTATTCATGAGACTAAAGATAAAAAAGACCAATAAAAAGACGCCCATTAAAAGCGTCTTTTTTATATTAAACTCGCTAATCGCTGCTATTTAATGGCGATTGCTTTTGAGGTAAATGGTTTTCAAAGCAAATTGTTAAGCTAGAGATTTAAGACAAGTGCTTAAAACAAGTTTTGCGCCCAGCGCGTGAAACGTTGCCAAATACGGCTCATAAATCCTGATTGTTCGATATCGCTCGTAGCAACGACAGGAACTGAGGCAACCGCTTTACCATCAATTACCGCCATCATTTTGCCAATTTCTTGACCTTTTTTGATAGGGGCTTCTAAGCTTTCAGGAATATCGACCACGGTGGTGATTTTATTCTTTTGTGTTTTGCTGGTCAAAATCTGCAAACTGTCGCCAGTCGCTAGCTCTACTTCTTCTGCTTCGCCAAACCAAACCGGTACTTTGCTGACAAATTGTCCAGCGGGCGCTTTAGTGACGGTGGTAAAGTGGCCAAAGCCCCAGTTTAGCAACTCACGTGACTGATCGGCGCGCGCTTGCTGACTTTTTGTACCCATAATGACAGAGATAAGGCGCATCTCGTCACGCTTACTTGACGCTGCTAAGCAATAGCCTGCGGCGTCAGTATGACCTGTTTTTAGGCCATCAACCGTCGGGTCAGTCGCAAGTAGAGCGTTACGGTTACCCTGCGTGATACCATTGTAGGTAAACTCTTTTTCCGAATAAAGACCATAATAGTCGCCACTGTTTTTGATAATAGCACGCGAAAGTTTTGCTAGGTCTAAAGCTGATGCTTCATGACCTTCATCGGGCATACCTGTAGCATTGACAAAATGGGTATTTTTCATGCCGATTTTTTCGGCTTCTTCATTCATCAAGGTCGCAAACGAAGCTTCGCTACCAGCGATGTGTTCGGCCATCGCTTTTGAAGCATCGTTACCTGATTGAATGATGATGCCGCGTAGCATATCAATCACGCTGGCAGATTTATTGACCGGTACATACATGCACGACTGACTGCTACTACCACGGCACCAAGCATTGGCGCTCATCAGTACTTGCTCGTCTTCTTTAAGATCACCCGATGCTAAGCGCTGTTCAATCATGTAGCTGGTCATCATCTTTGTCAAAGATGCTGGCGGCAATGGTTGATTGGCGTTTTTCTGCGCCAGTATCTCACCCGTGTTATAGTCCATTAATACATAGGCGGTATTTTCCATTTCAGGAGGCTGAATGGCTGCGCCCGCCATCATTGCACTCATAGAAACACTAACGCCCACTACCAGCTGTACCAGCTGTTTTTTCACATGCTTTACTGTCATAGATTGTTACACCGCATCATAAAACCAAATGTATCTATCGCTGCTATCACAGGCTAAATCTCAAGTTCATCTGATATAAAGCGCTTTAAATTTAAGCGTCAGAACAGATTTTTGCTGAAAGCCTTGTTGACTGAGCGATGGACATAAAATTAACGCCTTATCTTAGCAAAATGCCGCTCGATGGGGAAATGATAAATAAAATAAAATTACTCACGATTAGAAATTGGATTTATAGCGACTTTTTTAACATCTATAAAAAAACTTGCTGCAACGTCTGCTATGAGCGGACGATACAGCAAGCTGATTTTGCAATATAAATGTAGTCTGTAATTAACCCAGTAAAGGCTTAATGCAGATTCTTATTTAAAATTTATAAGAGCAATTATTAAAAACTAATTACCAACAATCTTTGCCTAGCATCTATCACGTCATAATAACCAGATTTTATTATCGTTAATAGTAAAGGTATTTATTTACGTTGACCAGAGGTTAGGTTTTATCGGATTTACTTTTCTATCGAAACGGATTAATGATATTCAGCATTGGCCAAATCTTCGCATAAGGCTTTGTTCTCTTGTTTTGAGAAGCCCATGGTCCAACTACGAATACCTTGCAGAATTTGACGATAATCTTGCTGCGTAGACAAGTATTGAATAGCCGCTTTTGGATCCTCTAACGATGGCATCAATTCATGCAGCTGCACGTTATAAGATTTATAAAAGCGCTGTTTTTGTTTACCAGTTAACATCGGCGGGCAAATCTCTGATAACACATGCATCACCGCAATTTCATGCTTGGTGATATTAATGCCCGATAAATCTACTGGAATGGTAGTCGACGCATTGGACGCAGCTTGGGTCGCTTGAGACAGCATAGCAATAGACGTTATCAGTCCTGCAAGACCAACTTTTGAGGCGGTCTTTGCTATCACAGAAGCTATAGATAATATCGATTGATTTTTCATTCAGTATTACACTCGCTTATCTTTGTTTGATGGTGCTATGTTAATGGGTAAAAAAATAAAAGTCACATAAAATATTGATTTATGTGTAGATATATTGTGAGCTGAGCCGCCTTTACAGTAACATATCAGCATTATATCGCCCTAAGTTACCTCAACATAAAAGTATCAATTGATCGTGTTGTCCCTTGTTGCCTACTGTAACCCCAACGTTTTACCTTTTGCAAAAGACGCTTGCTGCTACTAATAAAATTATTAATAAAATCAAATAGTAAGTTGAAATAACTTAAAGTCTGGGTTCGCCTCCCGAGGCGAGTAGGGTATAATCGCCCAAAATCTGAAACGCGACAGCGCTATCTATAATGTCTGTCTTGATTCTGCTTGATTTTGGCAGGCATGATTATAGCGGTTTTAGGATAAAAAAGTAGAGAACCTGACAGACGGTCATTAATGACGATATTAAGATGAATTGGGCAAAAATGAAAATTTTAATG
>NZ_DAINDI010000051.1:6303-16786 GCF_036731945.1 Psychrobacter sp. | reverse complement strand
CTATTGGCACTTTATCAGGCATTGTCGACCATCGCAGAAGTGGTGGTGGTTGCGCCAAGCAACGAGCAGAGCGGCTGCGCAAGCGCTTTGAGCATCTCAACGCCGTTATATACCCATAAGTTAGATTCGGGTTTTATAGCGGTCAATGGTTCACCTGCTGATTGTATCTACTTGGCGTTACATGAACTTTATCCTCATATCCGTTTTGACTGGGTGATTACTGGCATCAATTCCGGTGCCAATCTCGGTCAGGACGTGTTATTTTCGGGTACTTTTGGCGCGGCATTGACCGCGCAGCTTTTTGGCATACCAGCGATCGCAACCTCTTTGGTAGGTGGCGGCACAAAAAATGATGAGCAGCAAGCCAGTCATTATCAAATGGCGGCCAACGAGATTGTCAAACTCATGACCGATACACCGATATTGGAGGCTTGCAAAAATTTGCCCTATCATGTATTAAACGTTAATATTCCTGATATTGATAGTGCCGATGCGATTAAAGGTCGAAAAATAACAGCGCTGAGTCACAGTCAGATTGCGCGTCCCGTTCATCATGTGGTCGATCCACGCGGACGCGATGCCTACTGGCTATCGTTACGCAAACGCCAACGGGAATTATTAACAGACGACGCAAGTATTGAATCAGCAGAAATACAGATGATGGATGACCAAGCGGTGGCAGCAGGGTATATTAGTCTATCGCCTGTGCGCCTGCACCATACACCAGCCGAGACCCTTGCGTCACTCTCAGCCTTAGTACTGTAACTTGGTACTATAATTAGTGCTGTAAATTGACCGATTTATCTAAGTTTATGATGATATTTGCCCGTGCTTAAATTGGCCAATACTCAAGTTTATTAGCACTAAATTTATTAGAGCTTAAAATCGCTAAAAACCATTTATTATTGAATGAGCTAAAAACCATTGGTTATTAAATGCATAATTATGGTGTTTAGGACATTAAACGTTATAACCGTTAGCAAAATGCTTGTGAGTAACACAAGGAGTTTGTGAGTAACATAAAGAATAGGAAATCTTGTATGAAGAAGCTTATTGCTGGATCACGCTTAGCAACCCTAGCCTTGATGGGAACATTGACAGCAGCGACCGTGACGATGGTCGGCTGTGCCACCAAGCCCACTTATCAAGGCGCTAATCAGGGTCCGAAGATTATCACCAACGGACAAGGCGTGCCCAATTATTATCGCGTAGAGCGTGGCGATACCGTCAGTCAAATCGCCCAGCGCTATCGTCTCAATTATCGCCAAATCGGCGCGATCAATGGCTTAGATAGCAAATATACGATTTATAGTGGTCAATGGCTAAAATTATGGCAAGGCGAGCCAGTAAGCGCCAATAATAACAATCGCTATAACGCCCCTGTTCAAACACGGCCACAGCCGAGTTATACACCGCCTGTGAACAATACTCCGAACTATTCGCAAACGCCTGTTTATGAAGTGACCGCCAACGCAACGTCTGGTTATGAGTATCCAAGTCGCAACCAAGTGATTCGTAACTTTGATGCTGCTGCCGGTAATATGGGTATGTGGTTTGCTGGTAATGTCGGTGATCCAGTGCTTGCCAGCCAATCGGGTACGGTGCTTTATTCAGGTAACGGCCTGCCTGAGTATGGCAACCTGATTATGATTCGTCATAGCGATAACTACATTACTGCTTATGCGCATAACAGTGCCTTGCTGGTAAAAGAAGGTGAAGCAGTACAGCGCGGTCAGCGTATTGCAAATATGGGTAGCAGCGGCGAGACCAACCAAGTCGGTTTAGAATTCCAAGTACGCCTAAATGGTAACCCTATCGACCCACGTGCGGTGCTTGGACGTTAAATTTTAAGACGTTAGATTTTAAAACGTTAAATTTGCTGCAATTTTTTAGTGGCTGTTAATTGTTATTGCTTGCTCGCTATTAATTATTAGCTATCAGTTGCTTTACTTATTCATATTTGAGAAATTTATGTTATTAAACAAACAATACCTTGCCCTGTTTCCCGCGTTAGTCATGGTCGGCTGTACCAGTCAGCAGGCAATGCAAAAGCCGAGTACCCCTGTACGCCAAGGTAATGTGCAAATTACCCAGACTCAAACCATTCAGGTTAAGCCAACGCCTGTACCAGTCGTCAAGCCGCAGCCAGTTAAACCAAGTTATAACAGTTTTTCTGATTGGAAGTCTGACTTCTCGATGCGCGCCATTGCAGCGGGTCATGATGCTTCAACCGTGCGTCGTTTAATGGATACGGCTTATTTAAACCAGCAAGTTATCTCGCTGGATTCAGGGCAGCCAGAGTTTTCTAAAATGCCTTGGGAATACGTTGATTCTGCCGTAGCAGATGGTCGCGTAAGCACTGGTAAGCGTAAGTTTGCCGAGCAACGCGCCTTTTTATCACAGTTAGAGTCGCAATATGGCGTCAATGCAGAAATCATCGCCGCGATTTGGGGCATGGAGTCGTCATACGGCGTGGTGACGGGTAATAGCAGCATACCAAGCTCGCTTGCCAGCCTTGCTTATGATGGTCGTCGCCAAGAGTTTGCCGAAACTCAGTTGTTGTCATTAGCGACGCTATTGCAGCGCGGTGATGTGTCTTGGTCGCAGCTCGATGGTTCTTGGGCAGGCGGCATGGGTCAGACGCAGTTTATCCCTGATACGTGGCTGAAACACGGTGTTGATGGTGATGGCAATGGTCATCGTAACCCGTGGTCAATGAGCGATGCTTTGGCCTCTACTGCCAATTACCTGAGTAATTCAGGTTGGGTGCGAGGCCTGGCGCCATTTTATGAAGCGACTGTACCTGCGTCGTTTGATTACTCAACGGTTGGTACCAAGCAACCTGCAGCCAGATGGGCGGCGATGGGCGTGGATACCATCGCTGATGTTTACTTAGATGCCAATACGAAAATGGAGCTATGGCTACCCGCCGGTAAAGATGGTCCCGTCCTATTACTTAGCCCAAACTTTGATGTCATCAAAGTTTATAATAACTCATCGAACTATGCGTTAGGTGTCAGCCTACTTGGTAAAGCGCTGGCAGGTCAGGGCGGCTTACAAAAATCATGGCCGCGCTATGAGCGTCCATTATCGACCGCGCAAGTGCGTAATTTGCAGCAGCGTTTAACCAGCATGGGTTATGATACCAAAGGCGCTGATGGCATCGTCGGTACCAATACGCGTAAGGCATTCCAGCGCTGGCAAGTAGACAACGGTCAAACGCCAGATGGTTTTATTACCCAACGTAGTGCGTCTTCATTGGCAGGATGGTGAGACAGGGTAAAGTCGTTGTTTTTGGATAATCGTTATTTACAACGATGGTTTAAAAAATAATGTTAACAATAAAAAAACTCCGTGCTAAGCGGAGTTTTTTTTCATACAATTTCATAAAAATTGTAGCAGCAGTTTAGATAGAGTTTAGACAGTCATCTTAAACTCAATCAACTCAAACTCAGTAGCATTATCGCCTGTATCGGCATCTGCTGTCACTGCCCCCATCACCGCACTGACTTTTGGCTGGCGTGACTCTTTATCAAGCAAGCGCCAATCACCAAGTACGTAGCGTTTTTTATCGGACGTTGCCTGATGAATGGCTGGGCGATGGGTATGACCATGTAACAACGCATCGTTATCAGCTACGGCTTGTATTACTGCATCATCCATGATATAAGCGGCTTTGTTGGCATTATTTTGCTGACTTTTTTGCCGTAATTTATCGGCAATCGCTAAGCGTTTTGTCAGCGATTTATTGAGTAAATACCACTGGGTCAAACGGTTACGCATCATCTTGCGAAAGAACTGATATTTTTTATCATCGGTACATAAAGCATCGCCGTGTTCTAAGCGATAGCTCTGCTGTCCGACGGTTAAATAATACGGCTCATAGATAAGCTCGCCACCGAATAAACTGCAAAATGGCTGACCTAAGAGAAAATCACGGTTGCCATGCATGACCAATATCTCACAGCCAGCTATCCGTAGTTTTTTTAGTTTAACGATAAGCGGCGTGAGCCAATGGCTTTGGCGCGCGTTTTCTGACAAAGTCAAATAAGCATCATCGCCAATCCAAACTTCAAACCAATCACCTAAGACAAATAAGCGTTTAAGCTGAGGTAGGGCAAGGCAATCATCAAGCAGTGCCAAAAAAGCCTGCACTAAGGCAGGCTCTTCTGGCGATAAATGCAAATCGCTAATCAAAACTTGCCGCACCTCATGGGGGCGAGTCGTGATTAAATGATTAAAGCTTTGCATGTATCTTTATCCTCATAAGGTAAGATAAGCGGCTATTAATGACAAACCGCTTATCTTATACCGTTTATAAAAAAACGATTATTGCGTAACGATGGTCGCAGAGTTGATAACGACAGGCTCGTTTGGCACATCAGCATGCATGCCAAAACGACCGGTTGGTACGCCGCGCATTTTGTCGATAACATCCATGCCGCTGGTGACTTTACCAAATACGGTATAGCCCCAACCTTGCATGTTTTTGCCAGAGTGGTTTAGGAAATCGTTGTCTTTTACGTTAATAAAAAACTGGCTGGTTGCTGAATGCGGGTCTTGCGTACGGGCCATCGCAATCGTACCTTTGTCATTTTTCAAGCCATTGTCCGCTTCGTTTTCAACGGGTGCATTGGTAGCTTTTTCATTCATATCAGCGTCCATACCGCCGCCTTGAATCATAAAGCCGTCAATGATGCGATGAAAAATCGTTCCGTCATAATGCCCAGATTTAACATAGTTTAAAAAATTTTCGACCGTTTTTGGCGCTTTTTCTTCATTGAGTTCGATAACGATCGCACCCATATTGGTGTCAAGTTCTACTACTGGTGGCATGTCTACCATGTGATATTCCTTTTTGATTATAGCGTCTAAAATAACGCTGTTAAGTGGTGGTTAAAAAGTTGCTGACTAAAAAGTTATGGCTAGTCTAACGGCTTTTTTGTCGTCTGTCATGTATCAGGCTGTTAATGCCTTTGCAAAAGCTGATAGAATAACGCAACGTTATCTTTTATCAGCGATTTTTGATTGATTATTTTAAATTTTCTTATTTTGAACCTTTTATAAAGCGTAATGACACGTGTTAAAGGCTGAAACCTTGCGCTAGGAGCAATGAGTAATGAGTGAGCACTCAAGCAACAATGTACAAAAAGACGAACAAAAAAATGACTTTATTCGTAATATCATTCGCGATGATGTCAAAGCGCAAAAATATCCGCAAATCGTGACGCGCTTTCCGCCTGAGCCAAACGGCTATTTGCACTTAGGTCATGTCAAATCTATCTGCTTAAACTTTGGTATCGCCGAAGAGTTTGGCGGCGTTTGTAACTTACGCTTTGCTGACACCAACCCAACCGCAGAAAAGCAAGACTATATTGATAAAATGGCTTGGCTTTGAGTGGGCAGGCGAGGCGCACCATGCGTCAGGCTACTTTGACCAGTTGTATGCATGGGCTGTACAGTTGATTGAACAGGGTGATGCTTATGTAGACTTGCAATCGCCTGAGCAAATTCGCGATAACCGTGGCTCATTTAACGAAGCTGGCACGCCGTCGCCGCAGCGTGGTGCCAGTGTTGAAGAAAACTTAAAACTCTTTAATGATATGAAAGAAGGCAAGTTTTCTGAAGGCAAAGCCGTGCTGCGTGCCAAGATTGACATGGCAAGCCCAAACATGAATATGCGCGACCCTGTTATCTATCGTGTTATGCATCAAGTGCACCATCAAACCGGTGATAAATGGTGTATTTATCCGATGTACGATTTTGCCCATCCGCTCTCTGATGCACTCGAAGGCATTACCCATTCGTTATGTACACTGGAATTTGAAGACCATCGTCCGTTTTATGATTGGGCGGTTGAAAAAATTGGCTTTGATGTGCCGCCGCACCAGTACGAGTTTAGTCGTCTAAACGTCGACCATACCTTGACCAGTAAACGCAAATTAAAGCAGTTGGTTGATGAAGGTATTGTTAGCGGTTGGGATGATCCACGTATGCCGACGATTGCAGGTATGCGCCGCCGCGGTTATACGCCTGAAGGTTTACGCGATTTTAGTGAACGCGTCGGTGTGACTAAAGTAGACAGTGTCGTTGATTTTCGTCTATTAGAATTTAGTATTCGTCAGTCATTAGAGACGACGACGGCGCGCGGTATGGCGGTTCTCAAGCCGTTAAAAGTGACGATTACTAACTTTAGCGATGCGGTTAGCAGTTGGGAATCACAAAAGGCTGATAGCGTCAATGCGCGCTGGGACGATGATGCACAGACCTTATGGCTCACGCAGCCAAACCATCCAAATGTCGAGATGGGCGAGCGTGAAATTCCTTTCACTGAGACCTTGTATATTGACCAAGGCGATTACGAGATTGAACCGCCAGCAGGCTATAAGCGTTTATCTCCAGAAAAGCCAGAAATCCGTCTGCGTAACACTTATGTGTTGGCAGTGACTGAGCATATTCTTGATGACGCTGGCAATGTTGTTGAGCTAAAAGCCACGATTGACCCTGCGACTTTGGGTAACAATCCTGAAGGCCGTAAGGTTAAAGGCGTGATTCATTGGGTATCAGCCAGCCAAGGCGTCCCAGCAACCGTGCGTATGTATGAGCAGCTATTTAGCGCTGAAGACCCAAGTAGCGTCGCCGACGTTCATCAAGCGCTAAATCCTAACTCATTGATTGAGCTCGATGCCGTAGTTGAGCCATCGCTGGCAAATAGCAATGCTGGTACGCGTTTTCAGTTCGAGCGTGAGGGCTACTTTATCGCTGATAGTAAAGACCACACGAGCGACAAGCCAGTGTTTAATCAAATCGTGAGCTTACGTGACAGCTATAAACCGGCTTAGTGTAGAATTATTGGCTTTATTAACCGTGTTTAAAACGCTACTTGACAGTAGTGGTTTTCAAAATAGCCCATTTCTAGTACGCTAGAGATGGGCTTTTTTTATGAGCATGGATTATCTTCAGGGCTTCAGACATAGTAATTTGGTTAAGGCTTTAAATGCAAACTTACGAGCTTAGTAATAAATGGCATAAGCGCATTACAATCCATCACAAGACATTCATAACAAGTTTGCTAAGATAGAAGAGAATTCTTGCTGACGTACTTTGAGTTATTGTGTAGTATTGACCAAGTACGTTGATCGCTAGGAATATTTATAATTAAGTTAATTTATAACTAGGTACATTTATAACAATAGAGCGCATGGATACCTTTAGGGGTGAACAAATACTAACGCTCATCACTCATATAAATAAGGAATAAAGCATGGCAAATTTACGTTTAGGTGATACCGCCCCAAACTTTGATGCAAGCACCACAGAAGGTGATATCAACTTTTATGATTGGGCAGGGGACAGCTGGGTAGTATTATTTTCGCATCCTGCTGATTATACGCCAGTCTGTACCACTGAGCTTGGGCGTACGGCGGCATTAGGCGGCGAGTTCCAAAAGCGCAATGTAAAAGCAATTGCCTTATCAGTTGACGGCCTAGACGATCATAAAGGCTGGGCCAAAGATATCGAAGAAACCCAAGGTACCGCCGTTAACTTCCCTATCATTGCGGACTCAGATCGCAAAGTGGCGGATCTTTATGACATGATTCATCCAAATGCCGACAATACCGCGACGGTTCGAAGTGTGTTTATCATTGATCCAAACAAAAAAGTACGCTTAACCCTGACTTATCCAGCTAGCTGTGGTCGTAACTTCGATGAAATCGTCCGTGTTATCGATGCGATGCAATTGTCTGATGAGTATAATGTCGCAACGCCAGTTGATTGGAAAGAAGGCGATGACGTTATCATTCCACCAAGCGTGAAAAATGAAGATATTCCCGCCAATTATCCAAAAGGCCATACTGAGATTAAACCATATCTACGTACCACGCCTGCGCCTAACAAATAAGTTAAGCATATTAGGCGGTTGCCCAAGCAGTTGTTTCAAGTTAATAAGCCCTATGATGTCATGTTATAGGGCTTTTACTTTTTTAGCTTTTCAGCCTTTTATTAGAACAGCATATTGCATGAGGTTTTGTTATGATAATAACAGGCTGAAATGTCTAAACATGATATTTATAATTTTATCCATAGCCGATAATGCGATAACCATAATAAAACCAAAGGACGCTGAGTCGCTTTAAAACCGTCTTACAAGGAGTTTGCCATGAAAAAATTATACTTAACCCGTACCGCCCCAAATCCACGTAAAGCGCTTATTTTATTGGCATCAAAAGGTATCGATGTCGATGATATGGATGATCTTGATGTGGTCGATATCGACTTCGCTACCAATGAGCAGATGTCCGAGGAATTTACCAAAATCAATCCCATGCAGACGGTGCCGGTATTAACCTTGGATGATGGTACGGTGCTGAATGACTCGCAGGCGGTATGCGAGTATCTCGACCGTGTTTATGGCGAGCGCTCGGTGATGGGTAATGACGTCGTACAGCGGGCGCAAGTATGCTCGATGCGCCGTATTGCTGAGTTTGAGGTGCTATACAACTTTATGCTGGCGTTTCAGCATAGCCATCCGTCCAAAGCGCAGCGTGTCGAGCAAGTACCTGAGTTTGTTGCGCCCTCTATTGCCCGCGCGATAAAAGCCCTACCTTATTTTGAAAATGCCTTAAACGGTCATGATTATTTGGTCGGTGAGCAGTTAAGTTTTGCCGATATCGTACTGTATTTGGGTCTAGATTTTGGTAAAGCGCTGAAAGTTAATCCAAACGAGCAGGGCGAAAATTTGGCACGTTTTTATCAAATGATGCATGAGCGCTTTAGTATTAAAAATATGGCAAAAGCCAAACCTGCTTATGATGAATGATAAGGTCGCCTTATAAATCGAGCTTTACATAGCCAGAAGCCTTAATGCGCTAACCACCATATTAGCCAGTTAAGGCTTTTTTTTGATTGCAAAATTAGAAAAACTATCGAAAACAGTTACTATCAATCTATAAAATTAAACACTTTGTAACAATAATAGATAACATCGGCGCTATAGTGGTCAAATTATGAACACTTTACAAAAATAGATACAATTGCGATTTGTATAGTAAAAACTTCGTATGTTAAAAAGCGGAATATCGAAAAGGTTTACTCACAAGGTATGACTGTTATGACCTCATCTTTTGACACCCAATGTTTTACGGAATCATCTTTTATAAAATCTTTGGCTAGATTTGCTGTATTGCCTAGCATTCTAGCGGTAAGTCTGGCATTAACTGCCTGCCAAGAAGCCTCAGTGCCAGGCGAGAATGATGTACAGACAGAAAATGCTAACGAAGTCGATGGTAATGCTGCTACGCCTGATGCTACGCTAGAAAACGATGAGTCCAAGGCGGCTGAGATGAGCACTGAAGAACAAATGATAGCCAATCTTACCCGTTATCGCTGGACACTGATGTCTGCAAGCGATAAAGGCGCCCAGCCACTAAATACATTGCTCGATATCAAAGACCAAGTGCGCTTGAGCTTTAGCCAATACCAAGGCGAGAATAGCCTAAATTATAGTGTCGGCTGCAATACCATGAGCGCAGGATATCAGCTTCAAGGTCAGACGTTGACCATCGAAGACGGTATGAGCACCAAAATGTCGTGCGGTGAGCTTGATAAGGCTGAAAACCAATTGAATGAGCTAATGCAAGGCGAGAATCAATTGACCTTAGTATTAGACGCCAATATCGAAAACGGTCGTGCTGAGAGCGCAACGGCTGAAAGTCGTCAACCAATCTTAACGCAAATCACAAGCGACGCGGCGACGCTAGTTTGGGCAGGTAAGTTAACCTCACAAGCCAAATATAACAGTAAAGGTGAAACGGTATTTTGGGCGGTCAATGCTAAGAAAGTAGCCTGCGCCGACAAGAGCTCAGAGTTATGCTTACAAGTAAAACCCATTACTTATGATGACCAAGGTCTCAAGGTTAGCGAAGGTGAGTGGACAGCCTTTAACGGTGAAATCGATGGCTATCAGCCCGATGGTATGCACGATGAAGTACTACGTCTCCAGCGCTATGAGTTAGACGCTAACGAGAATGCAGATGCGCAAGAATATGCCTATGTACTCGATGCAGTGATTGAGAGTAGCGTGGTAGAGTAATGCTTTGTTAGAGTAGGTTTGTTGGTCATTTTCATTATTTTAAACGATGACTCAAATAGAAGAGATAATTTAAACGAAAAACACGCGCCGTTTGCACGCGTGTTTTTTTATGGGCGTTTGCTTTATTTTATAAATATCTGTTTTTATATTAACGTAAATTGCCTAAGTCTTCTTCGGTCAAACGCCAGCGGCCTTTTTTCTTCGAAGCGCCGCGTCCGCGCATGGCGCTATTCATTATGAGTTTGTTCATTGAATGGCTTGAGTGCGCATGGCAAATGGCACAGGCAAGGCCATCAGCGGCATCTTGCTGGGGCACCACCTCTAACGCCAAAATGCGGCAGACCATCTCTTGGACTTGTTCTTTAGCGGCTGCACCATAGCCGCAAACCG
>NZ_DAINDI010000051.1:4247-6293 GCF_036731945.1 Psychrobacter sp. | reverse complement strand
ATTTGGCGAGCGGTATATTCCGATACTTCTAAATCAAGAGCGACCATAGCAGCAATCGCCGCACCGCGAGCTTGCCCGAGCTTCAACGCTGAGTCTGGGTTTTCGGCCATAAAAACTTGCTCGATAGCGGTATAAATCGGCTCGTCGCCATATTTTAAATGATGCTGGGTGATACGCGTTAAGCCATTAAAAATACGCTTTAGACGCTCAGGCATCTCTTTGGTATCTGTACGAATGGTGCCTGCGTCTATATACGTAAGTCTGTCGCCCGTTTGTTGGATAATGCCATAACCGGTCATGCGCGAACCCGGGTCAATCCCGATAATAATTGCCATAGTATTCCGTCTTACTTACATTTTATTTTATGGCTTAAAAATCAGCCTTAAGTTTGATAGTATAGCAATCAATCCCCATATACATCATATGTTAGCCATCTTAATTTGCATGGTGCTCAATTTATTGGTTTTTATTTTATAGGACGACGCTTTATGGGTCAGATAGTTGGTATTGCCATCGTTTGGTTTATTATCGAGATGCTACTGTGGTATTTGCTTGCGCAGTTTATGAGCGGTTGGTGGGTATTTATGTGGTTTATTATCGCCGCCGTTATCGGTATCTCTTTTATACGTAAAGGGATGGCAGCACTCAATCCAATGGCGCAGCAGATGAAAGCGGGCGGTATGATGAACCCTGCGATGCGTCCACAAGAATCAACTATGATTAAAAGTGTCGCTGTAGCAGCGGCGGGTCTTTTGCTGCTGATTCCGGGTGTGCTCAGTGATTTATTAGCCTTACTGGTGATATTGCCGCCAGTGCAAAAAAAGCTCAAAGACTTTGCTAATAATTACGTTATGAACAATCAGCAAAAAATGATGGAGATGATGGCAAAACAGATGGGTGGACAAAACCCGTTTGGTGGCGCAGGCGGCATGGGTGGTCAAAATCCATTTGGCGGCGCAGGTGGTATGAACAATCAAAATCCGTTTGGTCAACAGCAACAAAATCCGTTTGGTAATGTGTTTAAACAACATACTACTGTCGATGGGACGGCTAAAAACATCCCTAAAGATGTGAAAAAGATTACCAAATCGGCCAATGACGAATAATCGATTTATTATTAAATAGACATTTTTGCCAGCATAAAAAAAGCCCCTTTTATCATTAATGAAAGGGGCTTTTTCGTGGTTAAAAACTATTTTTATAAAAGATAATATTTATAAATAAAATAGCTAATAACTGAATAAAACAACCGAAGTGCCGCCGTAAGATGGTGACCCATGAACCGTGAAGTTCAGGGCGGATGCGTCACTGCCTCTGCAGGTTTCCTGAAACACCGCAAGCGGTGCAGGCATACACAATGAGGCAATAGGTACCACATCCTGGTAAAGCATTATCGGCTCAGGGAATAAACATCTACTAGCCAACACTTCAGAATATAATTATCTTAACCAATGACTTGAGTGATTGCAAGTACGATTTACAGATTGCTACGTAGGGTTAATGAGCAGCATGAATGATGTTGAGTGTTCACTGTATTTACCATGAAATGGCAGAACTTTTAAGGGCATAAATATGGCTTAAAAGGGCGATTTTTCAGCTATTTCGAGATATGTGTTAATATAGAGGACTGTAAACATCCTAAGATAGCATTCTAGGCGTTCATTCACTTGAGGAGCGGTAATCCATGATCCATAACCAGCAACAAGCAGAAATTATCGACGATAGTCAGGCTCAGCTCAATAATAAACAAGATAGCGAGCAAAATAAAAAAGTGCCCCATGTCTTAATGATATTAGATGGTTTTGGGCATCGTGAAGACGATAAGGATAATGCGATTGCTGCCGCCCATATGCCAAATTTGGATAAGATCTACCAACAATATCCGCATGGATTGATATCGGCTTCAGGAGAGGATGTCGGTCTGCCAGATGGTCAGTTTGGTAACTCAGAGGTTGGTCATATGAATTTGGGCGCCGGCCGCGTGCTTTATCAAGACTCCACTCGTATCTCAAATGAAGTCGCCAATCGTGAGTTCTATAAAAACGA
>NZ_DAINDI010000051.1:919-4237 GCF_036731945.1 Psychrobacter sp. | reverse complement strand
GCCGTAAAAGCGGCAAATAAGCTCGGTGGTAACGTGCATATTATGGGATTGTTGTCTGATGGTGGTGTGCACTCGCATCAAGACCATATCGAGGCTATGTGCCATTCGGCATTGGTACACGGTGCCAAAAATGTCTTTGTGCATTGTTTTTTAGATGGCCGTGATACGCCGCCAAAATCTGCTGATAAGTATATCAACCGCTTACGCGACCATATTGCTAAGCTCAATGACCACTACGAAGGTGGCCGCGTGCAAATTGCCAGTATTATTGGGCGCTATTATGCAATGGATCGTGACAATCGCTGGGATCGCGTGCAAAAAGCCTATGAGCTTATCACCGAAGGTAAAGCCGACCGATTAGCAACACGTGCTGATGGGGCCATACAAGCGGCGTATAAAGCACGTGAAACTGATGAGTTTATCAATCCAACGGTGGTGATTGGTCGCGACGAAGTGCCTTATACCGTCGATGACAATGACGCGCTTATCTTTATGAACTTCCGCGCTGACCGTGCCCGTGAGCTGGCGCAAGCCTTTGTACTGCCAGATCATGAGTTTTCTGGTTTTGCCCGTCATAAGCAACCAAAGCTTGCCGCTTTTGTGATGTTGACGAAGTATTCTGACGTGCTAGCGGACAATACAAAAACCAGTATTGCCTATTATCCAGCGTCTTTGACCAATACACTTGGAGAGTATTTACAAGATAAAGGTAAAACCCAGCTACGTATCGCTGAAACTGAAAAATATGCGCACGTGACCTTTTTCTTTAGCGGCGGCCGCGAAGATGAATATGAAGGCGAGACGCGGATTTTAGTGCCATCGCCTGATGTTGCTACTTACGATTTACAGCCAGAAATGAGTGCGCCTGAGGTGACCGATGAGCTGGTTGCTGCTATCGAGTCGGGTAAATATGATGTGTTGGTGGTTAATTATGCCAATGGTGATATGGTCGGGCATACAGGCGTCTTTGAAGCTGCTGTCAAGGCGGTAGAAGCGTTGGATGTGTGCATTGGTCGTTTAGAAAAAGCGGTACGCGCTGCGGGTGGCAACATGCTGATCACCGCTGACCATGGCAACTGTGAGCAGATGCAAGACTATGAAAGTGGTCAGGTACATACGCAGCATACCACTGAGCTGGTGCCACTGATTTATATTGGTGAGGAAGCCGTAAAAGTACGTAGCGGCGGCAAGCTTAGTGATATTGCGCCTACGATTTTGGCATTAATGGATATCGAACAACCAGATGAGATGACCGGTAAAAACTTACTGCTTTCGGCTACATAAACTAGACATTTGATAGGGTCATTTAGCAGTCTATTATTACTGCTAAAGCTATTGAGTTTTATAAAAAGGGAGAGATATTGAGTGTCTTTTCCTTTTTTTGCATTTTTTTTGCGCATCCTCGCATTTTTTTGCGCATCCTCTCATTTTGCTTGATACATATTGTTTAAGTTACTTGCAATACTGTCCTAGTCTTAGGTAGAAGCTCAGTGTTATTTTAGACGACATTATTCATGAATAACTTTATAATCATAAATATCCATATAATCTAAAAGTTATAAAAATAATAACCAAATCCTTTCTTTGAGTAATTTATTATGCGTCCAATTCGCCATTTATCCTTATTGCTGTCTAAAAGCTTGAGAAATATCATCATGCCATTGCCTGTTGATTCTAAATCTATTGGTGCTAAATTTATTGGTTCTAAGTCTTTTAAAATGAAGTCTTTTAATGTCAAATCAATCGGATCTCAGCTATTAAAACCCGCTCTTATAAGCAGTGTAGTTGGGCTAGGTGTGGTCAATATGCCAGCACAAGCTGCTACCAATGATAATCAAAAAAACAATAATACTGGCAAAAATCCCACGGCAAGCTTGCAATTGATTGGACTTAACGACGATGACGCGTCTTTAAACAATGACGAGAAAGCTAATAACGCCGACGATTTATCAGATATCGCCGATATGCTTGAATCTGCCGATCAAGTCGATGACTCGATAGATGCTGTTGCCGATGAAAGCGCGCTAAATGACGAGTCAGACGTGATAAACACCGATATTCCCGCTGAAGTTGCGCAAGTATCGTTAAAGGCCATTTCGCCTGAAACCATCAAAACCTTTGTGGCCGTCGTTGATTTGGTACGCCGTGAATACGTGGATACAGTCAATGACGAAGAGTTATTTAGCAACGCCATGAGCGGTATGTTGACCAAGCTCGATAGCCACGCTGAGTTTTTGGATGCAGAAGCTTATGAGAATCTGCGCGCTTTTACTGAAGGCGACGTCGGCGATATCGGTATCAAGGTGCAGTATCAGCCTAAAGTAGGCTATTGGGTGATTACTGAGGTAGTTGATGGCTCGCCTGCCGATAAAAAAGGTATTGCCGTTGGCGATTATTTGCACCAAGTGGATGAGTTCAAACTTGGCGAAGACGAAGAAAGTAATGACATTGAGCAATTGCTAACGGGCATTGCAGGTACCCAAGTAGATGTGGTGACATCAAAAGCAGGACGCCGTAAACATACCACGACTTTACAGCGTAATCACAACCATCCACAAGTTATTGAAACGCGGCTGGTAGATGGAATGGCTATTGTTAGATTACCTGCCTTTCAAAACAATAGCCGTGAGAAGCTGTTACAAGGGTTAATTGATTTGGATGCGCCTGTTAAGGGAATTTTATTAGACATGCGTGACAACCCAGGCGGTGTATTGGCGTCAGCGGTAAGCGTTGCCAGCTTATTTATGACCAATACCGATGTGGTACAAGTCAAAGGTCGTCAAAGCGATTCACGCACACTATCGACGCAAGGTGCAGCGTTATTAGATACCATGCCAGTTGTGGTGTTGCAAAATCGTTATTCTGCTTCAGCGGCTGAGGTCTTAGCCAGTAGTTTGCAAGCGCAAAAACGCGCGACTATTTTAGGCGAGGTCAGCTATGGTAAAGGTTCGGTGCAGTCCGTGATACCGCTGAATGACGAGCAGGCGGTGAAGCTGACCGTTGCCCATTACATGACCGCTTCGGGTAAAAAAATAGATGGGGTTGGGGTAGCGCCTGATGTGACTTTAACAGGAAATGAAAGCACATGGGAGCAACAGGCGCTTGATTTGCTAAGGCAAAAAGCCCTGACGTCGGGTGTTCGCTTTGTACGCAAGCCTCAAGCAGCGAATAATTCTAATCAAGATGACACTAAGACTAAAGTTGTTAAAAATAAAGTGACTCAAAACAATACAGTCATCGAGCACGTGACTGAAAAGCCGACTGAAAAACCGGCTGTTAAAGCCAAGCCCTAATTTCGTTAGCGTTTAAAATTAGACT
>NZ_DAINDI010000051.1:0-825 GCF_036731945.1 Psychrobacter sp. | reverse complement strand
AGGGCGGTAATAATCAGCTGCCTTTCCTGCTCTTGCAAATAATGCTCTAAGCCTTGGGCGGGTAATTGACCGATGCTAATATTTTCTTGATTTACGGGTAGTCTTAAATCTTCTGACTTTTCAGCTTCATTGCTTAAGGGTTCTGACATAGCTCTGGCTGCTGTTTTATCAGGTTGTGCTGTAGGACTGGCTGCAGCGCGCGCATTCATTGAAGGATAGTGCTGCGTAATGGTGCGATAAGGAGATATAGTAGTTTTTGCTTGTTGCGCGCTGTCTTTTTCTGCACCTTCTACGTTATTTTTTACCGCATTATCTTTTCTAGATTGCGCTTCTAAGCTTTCACTTTTATCTAAAACAGCAGTATTTAAAATGTTTGATTTATCAGCGTTGTTATTTTGCTCTACTTCTGCAATAGCTTCTTGCGCGTTCTCTAATTGTTCATTGTCTACATCAGCTAAGCCCAAATGACTCGCATCAATAGTGGATGTCTCCGCTAAGGTTATTGCGCGTTCAAGGATATTACGTAATTCGCGTACGTTACCCGCAAAGTCGTGATGTTGTAGGCGCGCGCACGCAGCATTGGTCAGTGTTGGCGGCGACTCCAATTGCCATTCGTCCGCAATCAGGGTCAAAAAATGCTTGGCCAACACCGGTATATCATCTCGTCTTGCGTTAAGCGTCGGCAGTTTAAGCTCAATGACATTGATGCGGTAGTATAAATCTTGGCGAAAGCTACCTGCTTGTACCAGCTGATTTAAATCTTTATGCGTCGCTGATAGGATACGAATATCAACTGGCACTTCTTTGGTATCGCCGATCGCGCGC
>NZ_DAINDI010000050.1:19306-22556 GCF_036731945.1 Psychrobacter sp. | reverse complement strand
CGTTCATTTGCGTTCATTTGCGTTCATTTGCGTTCATTTGCGTTCATTTGCGTTCTTGCGTTCTTGCGTTCATGAACGCAAATTTTTGGCAAATAAAAAAGCCCACCAAATTAATGATGGGCTTTATTAGCTTTTTCTGCGTTACTTTACTCGAGTTTTCGCACACGGCGGCAAAGCCTACAATGATATTATAGCAGCTAAACATAGCTAAACATAGCTAACTTTAGCTAATCAATTTTCACAGCCTCAACTAATGCGCCGTGACGCGCCTTACAGTCCTGATACTTGTTAGCGGTATCAACTGCCCATAAGGTGATATCTTTGCCACTGGTGCCAGCCAATACGCGCAAATCAGCGCATGGCTGCACTAAGTCTGCTGGCAAGTTATTTACTGGCTGCGGCACTATTAATTTCACGCAAGCCGTCTGCATCAATACAGTCAGTAAGATACACAGGCTGCTGCACAATTTTTTCAACTTCAACATACTGTATCTCCTGATTTTTATCTCTAATTGTTTTTTGCTCTTGGTATCGCTTTGACGCTTCTGCCATTTGTTTTTGCTGATCAGCGTTAAGTTTATTAAGCTTTTCTTGAAAAGTGGCGGTCGCATCGTTCACGCCAGCATCATATTGTCGAGATGCGTAGATACGTGCTGATAGGATTAAAACGATAATCGTGGTAATGACTAATATCGGTTTCCAAAACGCTTTGATAAACGCAAGTATGATAGGCATAGTGATTACTCTGTTTTAGTTAAAGATACCGCAAACACTTCTCAAGCGCTTGGCAAAAATCGGTATAACCATTCAAGCCGCCATTGACTGTTTGGCGGATAATACGAGCGCCGTAATTCATCTTATAGTCACGGGTTTCAACACCTTTGCTGTTTAGTGTGTTGAGCGTATAACCATTTGAGTAAGTATTAATCTTTTCGGCTTTCTCATTACAGCCATTGATACGCCAAAACTCCATCGCAGCGATGGCCGCATTTTCCATATCTTCAATCAGCTTAGGATTGTCACCAAACTTAATGCCGGTCATGTTTTGCAGAATGAAGTAATTAGCTCTAAAAGTGTTTTGGGTCCAGCCACCACCTCTATAATCCCAACCGTCATTGGTATTCGGTCTGTTACCATAGCGACCGCCATACAAGAAGTTCGCAACAGCGACCTGCCCTTTTGCCAGCAATGCCCTGGCATCTGCGACAGACTTAATCCGCGTAGGGAACACGGCTCGCAAGCGCTCAGGGCGATAATTAAAGCTCTCACGCTTAGCATTAAAGGCGCTTGACTCGTGAATGCAGTTGGCAATAAAGGCGCACATCTGCTTCTTGGTGACAATGCCGTACTGTGGCCCTAGTCTTAATAGCAGCTCTACCGCCGCTGGATTGACGCTTGAGTCTACTTTTTTAAGTGTTTCAATCGTCAAATTATAAGGCCGCTTGCCAGCATCAATCTCAACCTCTTTAACTGACAGCTCTAAGCGCTCGATAAGTTCGCCGCGAAACTTGTTATCAGTCATGGCCTGATTGGTGATATCGACCATCAGCTGTGACAGCTTAGTAGGCGCTAGATGCTCACGCAGTTTGGCAAAAATAGCAGTATCGGTAACGGCTTGGCTTGTCATAATGATTTACCTTTAATTCGTATTTTTTTAATCTTAACTTCTGGCGCATTGGGATCTAGCGTTTCCACCTGCTTTTTTAGCAGTGGCATACAGCACCACAAGCCAATTAGTACCAGCGCTCGACTGACCACGGTTAAACTGGTTGGCGCCAAGTCCTGAACGGTATCAGCCAAAAACAACATCACCCATACCACGCCAAGTAAAATCACACCTATTTGAATGCGAGCATTGCAACCTGTCTTGTACTTACCAAACCACCACACCCAGCTCCAGCCAATAATGCCAATGAGCGCAAGCAAGGTATTAAAAAACTCTAAGTTAAAGATGATCATTTATCACTCCTCCCGATAAACGCCATCAAGATACCTTTGAAGTAACCAAAGACAGACTTTATCATGTCAGGCGCAGAGCTATGAGCCTCTGTGTTAATAAGCGCCCATAATTTTTCGCCAGTAAAGAAGGCAATCACGTAATAGATAACCACCGAGCCAATGGCAGCAAAAAAACCTGCCGGCACAATAAGACTCCAGATAGTAACGTCAGGGTAGAAGGCCGGCACGATAAACAAAGTCACCAATATGCCAAACGACAAGCTATAAAACGGCTTGAGATAAGCACGTTTAAACTTACCGTCAATCGGCGTTTCTTGGTTCATGCCAGCAATGGTGCCAAAGATAAGCGCTATCACAAAGAACACTACGCCAAGCCAGTTGGGAACTGTGAAGCCGACTAATAGGTATGGGTCAGCCATTTGAAATAAGTACACGTTATTCTTTGGCACGACCTCAACAACCGACGGCGTGGTGATATCTGAGGCAGATAATGCGGCGGCTTTGGTGGCAACATAACCGCCCATTGCGATAATGCCATTGCCGAAGGCTGCTCTAATGGTCATTGATATGTCCTTTACTGCGTTTTATTTAAGCGAGGCACCAGTCTGTAGCGAGTGCGTCTGACTGGCTGATAGTCCATGGCACCACTTCGCTACTAGCAGTCTTCAAGGCGATATAAGCGCTATACGGAACCATATCATCAGGATATTCGCCTACCAGCACGCCTTTAGCGTTACGCTGTGCTGGATAACTTGCTGCTGGCACGATATAAACAAACATGCCTTTACCGTTCCAACCTTCACGTTGCACGCGCTCGCCAAGCTCCATTAAGTGCAAGGCTGTGCCAAAATCAACAAGGTCGCCTTCTTCGATAGGATGTTCGGTGCCGTCAAGCTCAACCCAAGTGCAATCACATAGCGAGCCGGTTTCATTTAGGCGTTTGACTTCATCTTCAGTTAATTCGTGATCAGAGTCTTGGGGTGCGGTACATTTAACTGGCAAGTCGCCCGTCTGATTCTCAAGCCATTCAGCACGACTATGCAAGCGCTCGGCCAACAAATAACCTTCAAGCTCCCATAGCTTTTCAATGGCGTTTTCGAGCGCGTATGTCTCGCCAAGTTCTTTGTTAAAGTTTTTCGCATCAACGCAAGAAGCTTCGCCAGTTACTTTAAAATTGCTTGGTAGAGTAATAACCGCTACCGTTAATTTATTGCCAAATACTGCATACTCAATTTTGCTTTTGGAAACCAAGCCATCTAACTGCTCTTTGGTTACTTTGTTATTTAGGTCT
>NZ_DAINDI010000050.1:16417-19296 GCF_036731945.1 Psychrobacter sp. | reverse complement strand
CCTTTTTCTGATTAATAGATATCTATACCGTTTCAATAACCACTATTTAACCAAGATAAGTTTGTAGTTACGAACCTTATAGGGGTGCGCCAAAAGCAGACACAAAAAAAGCCCACCGCTTAGGGTGAGCTTTGATGTGTTCGGAGTTACCGAACAGTTGGGTTGATTAAAAACCATCACGTACTTGTGAAAAATCTGACGCCATCTGAGCACGCATGGACTTAGGGGCCAGTTTGGTGACGCGCTCTGATTTATCCATCTTCATTTCACGGACACGTCGAGCGATATCGGTTGGCCTGATAACGATTTTCTGATCAGGGTTTTTCTCGTTCCAGTCTTTGACAGCGGCTTTCGCATCAGCGACCTTGCTGCTATTACCTTCGACCACGCCAGCCGCCCATAGCGCTCTGATATTTGAGGCGCGCAAGCTATAGTAAGAAGTGGCAGTTTGACCAAGATAGTTTGCCTCTTGTATCTTAGATACTTTGAGTGGCTGGAATCCTGCAAACTTAAAGGCGGCGTCCACTGGTGACACGTCAGTGACTTTATAGCCCTTAGTGTCTTTGTAAATGCCAGACGATGCCATATCCACGCCTTTAACAGCATTGCGAACAGCGGTAGGTGCAAACTCAAGCGCACCTTTTTTAAGACTGGTTGCGTCAAGATTTGCCACGCCTTTTGCAATATCTCTTGTACCGGTTGCGATACGTCCGGCAAAGTCACCTGCTGGACCTGCAATCTCTAGCACGTCACGAGTGTTGTTGGTGCGCTCTTTTAAGATGCCTGTACCTGGAATTAAATTGCCCAATCCTAATCGTCCTGATACATCAGTTGGCGAGCCTGGCAGTGTTGATGCGCCTGACTCTAAGAAGTCGCCCAACATTTCACCAAACCACGCATCCAAGAAGTCTTGACGTGCTTTTTTCGATGATAGGTTATAACCCATAATCTGACCGATACCATCAATCAAATCTTCCGCATCTTCCATAAATGGTAGACCGCCCGAGCCTGATAGCATAAACATCACGCCAAGCATAATCATGGTTGCCTTGCGACCTTGCGCACGCTCAACAGATCCCTTCTCGCCCTGATTCCATAATCTGTGCATCAACTCAATATAAGACACGGTATAAGTCTTAAAGGTCATGAGCGTGCCACCAACAGCGCCGCGTCCCCAATTCATACGTGACGCTTTGTTATAAACAAACTGCGTCTCTTTAATCGACTTGGTGGCAAACTCTGCTGGGTTATCCATACCTTGCTCTTTTGCCAAGCGGTAAGCTGCCACAAAAGTCACGCGGCGGTTAATCTGCTCAGCACCGCTGAATAACGAACCCCATGCCAGACTGACGCGAGATAAGGTATTACCTGCCAGCGCTCTTGCATCACCAACTTTCGTGCCATCACCAGCGCTTAGTGGGTTCTTACCGCTGGCTTGTTTGAGAAGGTTATGAACCTCTTGCGGACTAAGCGTGCCGTCTGCCTCTGCGCGCTCAATCGCTGCCAGCAAGTCAGGCTCAAAGTGGCCTCTGTCTTTATCCTTAAACGCCTTTGTCCAGTCGCTTGACGCTTTACCAAGTTGTGAGGCGGCTTTAACTGCGCCGCCGAACTGTGAAAGGTATGGGAACGATACAGCAATGGGCTGCGTGATGTTGACCACAGCGGACGCAATCGAACCGCCTAGATACTGCGCGAACATCCAGCCGCGCATAAGCTGCGCTTCTTCTTGTGGGTTTTTAATGTACTCCGCCAGCTTAACGGCCGCATCTTTTAACTGGCCCTCGCCTTTTGGGATATCAGTAATAGCGCGGTCAATGTTGCTCATGTTTAAAGCAGCCGAGGTATGGCGAGCATTAGAATAGATAAAGCTTGCTAGCACACGCCCAACGTCTTCAGAATACCCTTTGATACCTTTACGGTGCATTAATCGTTTCATGGCGCTACGGTTGTTTTTGGTGCGTTTTAGGTACTCTTGGAACGCTTCATCTGCTGCTTTATCGCCAGTTGCATCTAGTCCTAGCATCTCACCAAACAATTCAGCGGTTTCAGGTGTCACGCCAGCGAATAATTTAAACTCTTCGTTCGATAAAGTACCGCGACTGACGGTGTGTGTAGCAGGGTCGTCGTACAGCGCTTTCATTTCAGCTTCCATCTTGCGAGCTTCATAAGCAGATTCAAACATACCAAAATATTCACGGTTGCCATCGCTATCTACCACATCAACCGTGTACTGACCGAAACGTGATAACGGCGCGTAACCATCATCCATTAGTTTGTTGGTACGGAATTGCGACTCTTTGATATCTTTAAGCGTCTGTTTAAGGGCCTTCTCTTTTTTCGGGCTGGCCTTTATCAGGCTATTGATATGCTGCTCGATATTAAAGACCGCTTCGCGTAACGTGCCAGCCTCCATGACTGCTGCTTCGATATCGTTAGCATCTTTACCCAAACGGCGTAGCATGTCTGAGCGCGTGAGACTATCAAGACTTTTATCAGTGGCGGATCTGAACTCGCGGTACAGCTCGATTTGCTCATCTGATAAATCAAACTTGCTGCGTAGCTCGCTGTCCGTCCAGACAAGTCCGGCACTCACTTCTTCATCGATAATGCCATTGATGAAGCGATTGGCTTGGATGTTGTTCATCTTGGCCAATTCTTGCAACTGTGCTGGCGTGATGCGGTTGGCATCCTTTAGCATTTGCAAGCGGTCTTGCTTTGAGGTTGCCATTACCTTTTTGCGCCAGTCCTCAATAAGTACCGCCTTACCGTCAAGGTCGCGGCCCCACAATAACGTACCTTCAAAAATTGGCTTACTTAGCGCGTCATTGTCTTTGGCGCCGATAGCAGACTTGGTGATATCGCGTAGTGAATCAAGCTGC
>NZ_DAINDI010000050.1:0-16407 GCF_036731945.1 Psychrobacter sp. | reverse complement strand
GCGGTAACAGTCTTGGCGCAAGCTCTGAGGCTTTGGCTGCATAGAATGATACGTCATTGATAAACTTCTCAGTGTTCTCGAAGACAGGTTTAAAGTACGGGTTACGCTGTGCCAAGTTATACATGGTGCCAATGGTTTTATGCCACCAAGACAGCTTGCCTGGAGGTGCTGAGCTTGCCCAGTCGTAAAGACGTGTCATAGACTCGCGAGCAATATTGCGTGGGTCGAGTTGATCACTCATGCCAGCGGCGCGGCTGTAACGGATATCAGGATTTGAGTTATCAAACGTGCCAGCGTTGTCGGTGGCGGATTTGATTTGATTTGGCTCGAATACCGCAATCTCAGCTCCGATATTGCCCGTTTGATTAGACAGTACACCATCGCTGCCATTTCTTTCAGCGTCCGATAGCACTTTGCCAGCACCTCTATGTCCTGTATTACCGTAGACTGGGTTTATGATTTTTAGAAAAACATGCTTGACACCTCTATCTTCACTCAGCGGCTTACCTTCATTCTCCATCATCCACTCTATATTCTCGTCACTATCTTCATAGAACTCAGAATAACCTATTGCGTACTCGATGTGAGGTGTGAAGAAAAAAGCATTGCTTTCGGAAAATCCTGTGTTTGTTGTCTGCTTTGACTTATCAAACGTGTTGAAATTATTATTAGGCGTACCATGATAAACCACCATCGGCTCGCCATTATCATCAACCACCTTGCTAGCATTAGCAGCATCACCTTCCCAATCCCCAAACCATTCTTTAAACGCTGGCGTGCGAACTTGCAACCATTGCTGCTCAGTCAAATTGGTATCGCTACCATTAGGCGCCTTCATCCACTCGTCTGTACCTTCGTACTTATCGCGCACGTCCTGCATCTGTTTATCAGGAATATTTGGGTCGCTAAACTGCGGCGCTGCATTGGCCACATTGTCTAGCGAGCCTTGCTTTTCAATCTCGTTTACCATGCGTTCAGCCAGTGACAAGATATCTTGTGAGTTAATGGCAATCGGTACGCCAAGTGTATTTTTCAGCCATGAGCGTATCGCCATCACCATACGATTAATCATGCCAGCAATTTTGCCTTGCTTGGCTTGCTGGCGTGAGGCGAGTGTGATTAGGTACGGCAGATACTCATCGAGTGCGTCTTGCTCATTACGTGCGACTTTATCCGCCATCGCTTTTGCTTGCATAGCTAATGGGTCGCCTGCTTTAACCAGGCTGTCAAAATCTCTCATCAGCGCGTCGTAGGCTTTCTTATCCATGAGCGTTTGCATACCGCCATGACCACCGAGCTCATGTAAGAAGGTCGGGATAATCATATCGTCAGATAGGTTGTCTGCAATCAAGGTGGCCTTGCCGTTGTGGTATAAGCCATCCACGTCACTAGGAATGGTTAGCTTTCCATCGACCACATAATCAGACAATACTTTGATATCAAGCTTGCCATCAGCCATGAGCTTACTAATAGTCTCTTTGCCAAACTTATCGCTCAATTTGCTAATGACTTGCTGGCGGGTGGTCTGCGTGCTGCCAATCGCGCCAGCTTTGACGTTATCCATCGTCTGCTTCATTTGACCGGCGCGACTGAATAGTGTCTTACCGTTACCATCTTCTGAGGCTTTACTGTCAAGGGTAGCAAATAAGTTATCAAACGCTTCAGCGACCGGTGCCATTTCGCTCTCAAGTAAGTATGGGTATCTGTCCATATTGCGGGGGAAGGCATTCTCTGGTGTGACGTTGGCTAAGAAGTCGCTGCGTGCGCCTTGCTTATCAAGCTTGTGGATAATGTAGCTTTCAAACGCACGTGCTGCACGCTCGATAATACGTGACCAATAACCGTCAGTTGCGCCTTTATCAATAGTAGTGGCGCGGTCTTTCATTGGTGAGTCGTTAAGCGCATTAACCAAATCAGCAAACGCTTCTTCAACTTTTGGTCTGACGCCTTCTGGATGAGCTGGGTCTGGTGCCCAATTTTCAGCGTCGTACATCGAGTCTTTACTGTTTGCCTGGCGTTTTTTAAGCGCAGGCTTGCTGATTAAATACCCTCTGCCTTTTTGAGGTGTGTACATCATAGACGGTTCGGGCTTATAGGTAATATAAGTACCTTCACGGGTCTTGTTTCTGTCCGAACTATCACGAAATGATGTGAAGTGATGGTCTAAAGCATGGAACCACTCGTGTGCGAGCGTCCCAGCACCTTTGGTTTTGGTTAGATTAATCACCACTTGTGACGGCTCATAGTGTGCCATCGCTGCACCTTTACCACGGGCACCAAACGACATGCCAAGCTTACCGCCCAGTCCGATTGCTTCTGGTGGAATATTGAGCACGCCTGCCAAGTCCATGAAGGCATCATAAGTTTCATTCAGCATGCCTTGACGGTCTTTAGTGTTAGCGCCTTGCTTAACCCAGTTGCCAAACTGACCACCACGCAAGCCAAACGCTTCCATGAATTGCTCAGTGGTTACATCCAAGCCGCCTCGATGGTCGGGACCAATACGCTCACGGTTTTGTCGTGAACGGGTATCGGTTTTTTTAACATTCACCTTCTCTTTATGCTGTGCCCAAAGTTCCGATAACTCATTGTTATTTTCTTTTAAGAACGCTCTAGCAGTATCTCTATCGTTAAAGGTAATCAGCGGCGTCTTATCTTTATCACTGGTTTGGGTGATAAACCACGATTTAGCATCGCCACGACCACGACTGTATAAATCAAATTTCAATGTTGGTGCTTTCACTTCACCTGATAAAATTTCATTTACCTTATCTACCACTTCTGATATCTGCTTGTTTTCAGTAAGGATAACGTGGCGGCGTTTATCAACAGTGATATCAAAACTCATATCAGGCGAAGTGCTGCCGTCATCATTTTTTACCGTATAGTAAGGGCGATGGTCTACTGCTGTCACTCGTGACCATTGCTCTCTATCGATATTAGTTAGTAGCTGTGCATGATAGCCGGTAGTCTGCAAGCTTTTAACCTTGGTTAGTGAGTCGATAAACCTCTCAACCATTTCGCCATCATTCATTATCTGCTGCATGATACCGCGTGCGTTCTTAACTTTTTCCACCCATCCTTTAAGATTGTAGCCTTGGCGTGGCTTGCTAGGTATCGTGCCACGTAAGACAGTAGCGAGCGCTGCTGTCTGCTTATCTTCAATTGCGTCAATATCTTTTTTAGGCCATGTCTTACTAAGCGGTTGGTTTGATATGTCGTCATCAGTGATTTCTTTTTGATAAAAGGAATCCATGTCTTTACGCGCCCCAGTTATTTTCTCACCAAAATCTTCAATCTCTGCGACTGTCTCGATAGGCGTGGCTGGGGTGTCTGCTTTTTTGGCTGTAGGTTTTTTGGTTTCGGCTTCAGCTTGCTTTAGGATTGGCAGTAAGGAGCCAGTAGGTTTCTTGGTTCCTTTTTTGCGTACCATATCTCCATTACCATCAAGCCAGATAGAACCCTCACTAAACGGGTCATTAGCATCTTCTTTTGCAGCGATATAATGAAGCTCTCGAATATCTTGGTTAGCAAGCTCTTTCGCTTTCTTGTTGGCTGTAATGGAATTTGCACCGCGAATATGAACAACTCGGTCATGCTTGCGTACAGTAATACCGTCTTCGTTAATACGGAACTCATTGCCATTCATTTGCGTTTGCCAATCACTAGTAGGTTTTTGTGTTTCTGGTGTTGTTTCCGTTTTTACTACAGAAGACTGAGGCGGTTTTGCTGGGCTTTCGGCCTTCGTTTCCGGTTTATCTACTGGCAATTGAGGATTGGTTTCTGCCTCACTTTCGCTGATTATCTGTTCAGCCATTTTTATAAAGTTTTCAGGGTTTGCTCTCGCCTCGTTCTTTAACCACTCGGCAGGCGTATTCCCTGTACCATAAATTTTATCCTTAACTCTGGCTCTCAATACCTTGCCATGCTGCTTATAAAGTTCGTCAGCACGCTCTCGCGCAGGCTTTCGGGCTGCCTCGCGCTCATTGGCTAAGAAGCGCTTGTCTTCGCGCTCGCGTTTGTCTTGCTTGGCCTTGTCCGCTTTATACCTATCAATCTCGTTATCGATATTCTTTGTGCGATTTGGGATAGATAGTTCGCCATGATCAAGTTTATTGCTATCGTTAAAGCCGTACTTCTCTGCAAGCTTAGATTCAGGGGTTGCTTCGCTTTCAGTAACGGCTGTTGCGACTTCTAGTGGAGCAAACTTTTCTCGTTTGCCTTCATCTTCCGCACGCTTAATAGCGTCTTCTAATGTAGAGTAATTCACACCATACATTAATCGCTTACTTCCAGTCGTGCCAGCTATCTTGACTGACTTACCATCCATGGATTCAATGGTGGCTCGACGCAATGTCTTGCCATTATCGATAACAATGGTGCCAATATTTCGACCTACAGAAAGGCGAGATTTTAAACGCTCTCTTGCTTTGTTGTTGCCGTTATCACGGTTGTTTGCCTCAACCTTTTTTCTAGCGTTGAATACGTCATAACCAAAGTCACCATTCTCTGTATTTCTGGTATTTACATCCAAAACAGATTGAGGAATGTTTAGTATTTCAGCAACTCGCTTGTTCAGGTCTTTGTTATAAATAATACCTTCATCAAGCGCTTGTGATACAGCATCTACCAGCACCGATTCTCTTTCGGTAGATGGGGCAGATAAGTTCCAGTAAGACTCTTCTTTGGTAGGTAGTCTATAGCTAGTCGGGCCTTTCTCGTTACTAACCTCTGGGGCAGTCGCTGTCTTGGGTGCATCCGCTGCACTATCAGTTTTTTGCTTAGCAAGATTTCTATCGATAGCGTTATTCATGCCATCTACCCACTCACCTATTGGCACATCACGTACTGGCGGCTCGGTAGACTCAACCTTCGGTCTAGTTTGCTTAGGCGATGGAATATTAACCGTAGGGTTTTCATCCGTAAGTTGCGTGGCTGGCTCATTATTAAGTACATTAGGCGCGTCAGTTTCAAACTCGTCATCAAACGATAGACCGCCCTGCTTTGGATTGCCGCGACCAGTGACAGCATTAATGCGCTCTTGAATATACTCGCCAATCGCTTTGGCTGATCGTCTGTTGTCTGATAGCACACTTAGTATTTCTTTGGCACCATCGGTCAGGCCATCACCAAGTAAACTATCTTGTGATAAATAGTCGTTGATATTCTTATCGGTATTTTTAAGGTCTATATAAGCTTGTGTGGCGTCTGCGATATCACGCGCCAGCGTATTGTCATAAACATCACCCGTCTTAATATCTGCATTAATCTGACTGATTTGCGGCGCTTTATCGGTCACTGCGCGAAGTACATTGGTGGTATCGTTATCAAGCTTCTCTGATATGGCAGACACCAGGCGCGGATTGTTATAGGCATCTTGCACGATGGCCGCCTCAATACGGCTCTTGCCTTCGCGTGACAATGCGCCTTTGTCATCCATCATGGCTGATTGCTCGGTGCTTGGCAGTCCTGCAATGAAGTTTTTAAGGTATGACTGGCTTTGATACAAGCTCATATTGCCGTCACCATTGAATGACAATAGGCTGGCATCAGGTAGATTTTTGGCATCGCTTGCTGCTTGCTCGGTACTACTCATACGTGCGGCAGTCGGCTTGTTGGCGGCGCGTGCAAACTCATCTCTATCCATGTCTGAAGTATTGCGGCGCACCAGTACCGGTGACTGCATCATATTAACGGCGTCAGTATCAAGGCCAAACTTAGCAGCCTGCTCGTTGACAAACTGACGGTACTCGCCAGCCTTCTCGCCACCTTCTTGATAGACACGGCGGATTGCCATACTACGGCCATTACCTGAGTCGACTACGTTGTCATTGGCACCAACAAACGGCGCGCCAGTTGATACGTCCGGGCTTTCGCCAAGTAAGTTTGGTTGCAGTTTACTGGCAATTTCATTAACTTGTTGCTGGGCGCTGGCTCGTGTGCGGTCACGCGGCTGGCGTGCCGCTGGGAAGTTTGGATTGATGGTAAAGTTATCAGTGTTACTGGTCACAAGGTCACTAGCATCAACCACATCCCACTGTGCTTGCACTTCTTTGCCTTCAGGTGTGTAGGCTCGCGTTTGGGCGCGGCTTT
The DNA here is from genome assembly GCF_036731945.1 of Psychrobacter sp. Lineage (GTDB taxonomy): Bacteria > Pseudomonadota > Gammaproteobacteria > Pseudomonadales > Moraxellaceae > Psychrobacter. The sequence goes on along the minus strand of NZ_DAINDI010000050.1, from coordinate 10,314 downwards.
CATCAAGCACGCGAGTATTAGGCTTAATCTGCTTGGCGGCAACTTCAGCGCGTGGTAGTGCGTCAGCCTCGCGCATAAGGCGTGCTTTTTCTGACACTGAAGCGGGTTCGTTTTGCATCGCTTGTGCCAGTCGTGCATAGGTGCTGTTATTCTGATCAGCATTTGATAGCCTATCCATCATTCCTGACTGCCAAACGCTCATCTGTGGTTCTTGCGCTACTGCATCGCGAAGCTGATTACCAACGTCGCTGGCACCACTATCAACTGCCAATGCTGCTGCCGCTGATAGGCTGCCTTTGTTTGGATCAAGTCCCATTAGCTCAGACGGTTTTGGCGCTTCTGGTATCGGTGTTCTGTCTATGATTTCACCGCGAGCAATACGCGCTCGGCGCTCAGCTGCGGCATCACGTTCTTGGCTTAACCTGGTGTTAATATCATCACGGCCATAAACCTGACCGTCTTGACTAGCGGTAAAATCCGTACCGTCTGGCGCTGGCAAGCGTGGGTCATTACCTGCTTGGTCATAACCTTGTGGCGTAGGGGTTATGTCCCTGATATCTTGAAGACCTCCGCTATCACGCGCCTGCCTTGCACGCTCCTGCTGACCTGCTAGGTACTCATTGTACTGGTCGCCTGTGAATACTTCGCCGTCTGGTCCTGCATTAAACTGATTACTGGCTCTGCCTTGAAAGCCAAGTTGGGGCGCTGCTTGGTTTTCAAGTAATGGTGTAGGATTAGGAAGACCTCTGCCAGATAGCGGATTATTAGGATTGGTTGGACCGTAGTTTGCGTCCTCTTGCCCCATGTCTTCAGTGGGTGTAATTCTGTCTTCTGGTCTGCGATTACGGGCAAACATGCCAGCGCCAGCGCCCATAGCAGCACCGGATAATAAGCCAAGTGCGGCGGCATCAGTCACGCCTTCATCAAGTGGACGACCAAGCGCTTCGTTCTGTAGGATGGTTTCAGATACTACCAATAATTTCACTGCCAGGTGTGGCAGTACGACCACCACCAGCGACGATGGTATCAATATCACCGATACCAAGTTTGCGAGCAAGGCGACCACCAGCATAACCAAAGCCTGCGGTCGTGGCACCAGTAGCAGCGGCAAGTCCTGCTTGCTTGCCAGTCAATAATCCATCGTCAGTTTGCTGACGTATCTGTTCAGCGGCAAGGCCAGCACCGACTGCGCCTTCACCTAACGCGCCAGCGGCCACTGGCGATAAACCTTTAGCAGCTGCGCCAAGTCCGCGACCAATGACGCCGCCTGCAAACATGGACGGCAGGGATTCCACTACAGTATTGGTAATTAGTGAAGGGTTTTTTAGTGCGTAACCAACTTTACTACCAAGTCCTTCGGTATCGGTAAATTCTTGCAACTGTTCTTGCGAGCGTTTTGTTTTAGCGCCAGCGATTGCCGCCTTCGCCTCGCCCGGGCGAAAGCCAAACGCGCCGTCCTCGTTCTCTAAAAACTTACCAACTCGCCCGCCAGTTGGAATGTCAGCCAAACCTACTGCCAATTCAGGAACAGATACCGCACCAGATAATGCAGTTAATCCTAGGTCGCGTACATGCCCACCAATCCCTTTGTTTGGTGCGGCGCGATTCTCTTTAATGAATTGAGCTATCTGTTGGCTGCGCTGGCGAGCCGCTTCCAATGCTGGGTCTTCGTCTTTTCTGTAATCACTCATTGGTATTTACCTTAACTGTATAGGGCGGCAATCTGGGCTTGCATTTCTTCGTCACTCAAGTCTCTGTTGCCTACGATGGCAAGGACTTCGGGGTCAGAAAAGTTAATCTCTTTCTTTGGTAGGTTAATAAACTCATTACTATCAGGGTCGTAAATGATAGACGGGTTTTTCTTAACGCCGCCCAAGTCGCCTGGCAACGGCGATTCACCTGTTTGAGTAATAACAATCGGTTTGCTTTTCTTATCGGCCACGCCTTTGAGCGCCTGAATTTGCTTAGCGATTGCGCTTCTATCTTCGTCACTCTGCGCGGCATCGTATTTTTCATACAAGGCATTAAGCTGCTTCGGTGCAAAATTCGCCACGTCATTATTCGCCTGCTCCATATCTAAGCGGCGAGCATCAAGTCCAGATCTCTGCTGTTCTGCGGCGGCTGTCTGCTGAAACTTAGCTGCATCAAAACCAAGCTGAGAGTTTAAGCGAGCATTGGTGCCAGCTTCACCTAAGACGGCACGTTGATTGGCACCATCTTGCGACATTTGCGCTTGCGCCATCTGACTTGCTGCACCAAGCTGTGCGCCGTACTGATCGTTTTTATACTTATCGTCAGCGCCAATAATGCCAGCTCTTAGCTGCATCTGACTGGCGGTAAGCTGTCCATTCTGCGCGCCTTTATGTGCGGTACTGGCATCACGTAGCAAGGCTTGACGCTCTTGTTGTTCAGCCATGGTGCGGCGCGGCGCGTTTGGCATACGGAATCCTGAGCCATTATTTTTAATAGCTTGCGGATTATTTACGGGATTAAAGCCGATGCGTGGCGGTGTGGTCTGCTGCGGCTGCTCAACGTAGGTGCCAGATATTGCTTCCTCTGGTATTGATTGTTGCTTGCCAGCATAAACAGAAGGATAGTTATTAGCTGGTTCGGGTTTAGGCACGCCCTTCACGTATGGGTTGGTTGGATCGACCCCTATTTTATTTAGAAGCGCTGCATTGCTGGCACGAGATTCTGCCGTAGAGTTATAAGGCGTTCTAATTTCTTGTGAGGCCTTGTTGCGAGCCGCTGCTTCGTTAGCCATCTGACCAATGCCACTGATACCTAGAACGCTATTCGTGTTACGCAATCGCTCTCTTTTCTTTTTCTCTTCATCATCCCAAGAGCCACCTGCGCCACCCATTGCTCCAAATGCCATAACCATCACCTATAATTCAATTAGACTTTAGATAAGTATGGCGGATATACTAAGTTTCTTAAAACCTTATAGGGGTGGGTGGGCCATGGAAGACGTTGTTATTTATATGATTGGCTTGGCGAGTATCATCGTCACGATATCGGCACTTTGGTATTTATTTCAAACGGTTAGAATTATGTGGGGATACAGCTCCTTGTTGGCTATTGCGGCAGTGATTTTTAGCCCGTTTGTTCACATAGCTTTTTACTTCATGCCCAAAGATGAATTGAATGATCAAGAAAAGAGCGCTTTTAAAAGATACTTTATAGCCATTGGCGCTATGGTTTTTATAGGTATCATTGCCTCTGTTGTCATACCCTCCTTACTTGAAAAAACTAAAGTTGCTTATGTGCCACAACAAAATGATAAGCCTAGCCCCTATCTTGAAACTTATGGCGACGATGATATTGGGGTTGATGGATTTGCAGATACCTACGCACAAGAAAGCGATACTTGGCTGCAAGAGCAAATAGCAGAAGATGAAATACGTCGGCAAGAAATTGCAAGATTTGTGGCAGAAAATAGAGCGCCGCAGTCAGAGGCCGAGCAAAGTAGCTTGCTCGATGAGTATGACGTTCAAGACACCGATTATGGCAGTCGTTACGATTATCAAAACACCTTACTGGAAACATCACCCACCGAAAGCATGGTGCGCGCGCCGACTTATTACACACCAAGTAATGACCAGCCTTATCAGTACAGCGCTCCTATTGTCAACAACACCGCACCGAGCGCTATTGTGAATTGCGATGGCGCTGGTTGCTGGGGCACAGACGGCACAAGATACAATAAGGGCGCTGGCGAGACTTACTTTCCATCTACGGGCGGGGTTTGCCAAAACATCGGCGGTCAGATGCAGTGTAATTAAACGCGCTAAGTATTAATTTTTGACAATAAAAAGCCCCACAATCATGCGGGGCTTTTGTTTTTGCGCTGGCTAGTAACTATAGTTATGACTGGTAGATTCGCTTTCACTATCACTCGAACCCACACTCGCGCTACCTGAACCGCTGATACTCGCTGACACATGCGCCGCACTCATAGCGCCTGCTGCTAGTTGCGCGGTATATTGACCAGTTGCCTTAGCAGCCTCTAGTGCGATACGTGCCTGCTCCTGCGCTTGACTGACCTTGGCATTGTACTCGCTAATCTGCATCTCAGCATAAGCCAAGTTGGTACGAGTATTCATATCAGTGTACTTAGACTGCATCTCACTGTCGGCAGTATTGGCCGCCACTTGTGCGCGCCAGCCATCGACTTGCGCTTGGAACACTTGAGTATTGTATTGCACCTCACTAAGCCCTGCTTGCAGCTCTGCTTTAAACCCATCAACATCAGCAAGGTATGTGGTCACATAAGCGCGAGCGGCATCAATGTTAATCTGCGCCTGCTTAACCTTAACATCACTTTTTGAAGCATAGCTTTGAACACGACTAGCAAACGCTCTTACGGTGCTGTCATAGATTTCAGCCTTGGCCGTCTCCGCTTTCACCTGACTGTCAAAGGCGTCAAACTTCACTTTCTGCGCGTCGTTCTGGGCTTTATAGGCATCGATATCACTGGCGTATATTCTCGCCTGTGTCTCACCGATACCGAGCTCTGCTTGCTTGGCTTTAATCTGCGCCTCAAAGCTAGCAAGCATGAGCTTACCGGACTCTGATTGTGCCAATGCTGCCCGTACATCGGTTTCATAGATACCAGCCTCGGTCTGCATGATGCCAGCCTTGATAGCTTCGCCGCGTAGTGCTGCCTCGTGCATCTCAAGCTTGACTTTTTCGCCACCAAGTTTGGCGGTGTAAGCTTGAATGTCAGTGCCGTATATCTGTGCTTGCGTCTGCGCTACGCCAAGCTTGGCTTGCTCACCATCGATACTGGCTTTATACAGCTCAAGCTTTAATCGTTCGCCATCAAGCTTACCGCCATAGGCTTGTATGCGCTTAGCGTAGATATCTGCTTGTGTCTGGGCGATACCGACCTTGGTTTGAGCGCCGCGCATTTCAATATCGTATTTTTCAAGCTTCAGGCGTTCAGCGCCTAGTTGCTCAGCATAAGCCTGCATGTCCGTTTTATAGACATCAAACTGCGCCTTGATGATATCGACACGCATCTGAACAGCAAGCATCTTGGTTTTAAATAATTCACCATCAGCGGTCGCGCCAGCCAATTTTGCCTTATAGACTTCTAACTCTTGCGCGTTCAGCTGACCTTGGGCGACCTTACTCTCAATCTCCAGCCTGATTTTACTGACGAACATATCAAGCTTGGTCTTATAAGTATCGACCAGTATCTTAAAGCCTTCGTTTTGCGCATTAAAGATAGTGAATTGATATTCATACAAGCGAAAGTTTGCCTCGACATTGTACTTGGCTACTTCAAATAATCGATTGGTCGTATCAAGCCAGCGGTTATAAGTCGCTTGCTCAAGTGCCATACCTTTCTCGACCGCAAATTTTAGCGCATCGATTTGCATCTTACTGGCTTCCATGAATACATCACGGTTTAAATCAGCGACACGTAGCTGGCCCTCTTGTCTTGCGACGTTCACTTGCCTGGCAAGCATACCAGGCGGCATACTAAAGCCACGACTTGCCCAAGTGTTTGTCGCCTCTTGTACGCTGCGCTCAACCTCGGCGCTGATACGCTCGCGTGGCTTGTCAAACAAAGCACGTACCACTGCTTCAGGCAAGCCAAAGTTTTCAGGCTTATTGAGCATGTCACTTGCAACCGTTATGAGGTCGTCATACAGCGGATGATCGTAAGCGGTCGGCTCTTGCCACCAGTCCTCGTTAAAATCCATCTCATCAAATTGATGGTCAGTGTTTGGCATGTCCGGCAGATTCAGCTCGGGCATCACAAAGTCATCAATCTTTAATGCTTCGAGCTGTGCAAGCTCTGGCAGTACCAGGTCAAAGTCTGCTGGCATGTCCACATTGACATCGACGTCAGGCCTTTGCGGTGCGTTCAGCTTATCGATAGCGTCAAGTGTTGGTAGTGTGACACTGGTATCAAAGTCCGGCTCGTTGGGTGCGGCGTGCTCGCTCAGTGTTGGCGCGACTGGCATGTTGACCGTTAAATCAACGTCCGGTCTATCGGGCGCTGCGACCGCATCAATCGTTGGCAAGTCAGGGATATCGATGCTGATTGTCGTTTGATGGCGCTCAGGCATGACAATGGGGTCAATGGTCGGCGCATCAGGGAGGGCAACCGTGGTTATAATATCTGGACGTGCTGGCAGGTCTACCCGTTCAAGCTCGGGTGCTTGCGGCGGTGTGATAGATATCTCAGCTGGTGCTTCGGGTTCGGGGCCTAAGTCTGAGACATCAAGATTACTTAAAAACCTATCAATATCCGTCATGTTGGGCATGGCAGGAATGGTTAGGCTAGCAGGATCAAAGGTTGGGAATGCGCCGATATCATAGGTTGGCACTACTGCTTCGGGCGTTGGTGGTCTTGTGGGTGCTACCACATCGCCAATGGTGATATCGCCAATATCTCGCAATGCCATTGACAACTCATTGTTGTAGCGTCTTGATAAGCTATCCAAATCTTTTATCTTTGCAACCACGGTGTCCGTGGCTCGGTGTAGCATGTTGTCTGCTATCGCACCTCTAATGGTTAAGGCCATCTTATACTCTCCGACTGGTTGGTAAGTGCTCGATAGTCAGGTCATTGATATGCCCATGCGTACCGATCATGATTAATTCAAAAGCAAAGTGACGACCACGCAGGCCGCGACCAAAGATAAAGCGGCCATTGGTCAATTCATTAGCAACCTCGTTTGGTAGCAGGTAGGTATATTGCTGCTCGATACCCTTTTGGGTGCTGTGTACCGTCATGCTGGCACCGCCATCTAGCTCATATTCAAGGTAGGCACTGGCTGGGTGTGTGAGTTGGCCGCCACTTAAATCCATCTTGCCAGTCTTAACGATGGCGGTTACCGCATCTACCTCTTGGTCAAGGCGATAAATACCATCATCCGCTTCACCGTACAGCACACCATTGATAACGACTAGGCGATTGTAGTTGTAAGGATTGTAGCGACTCATCGCCCAGCTATCGACGCTTGCTGTCCACGCCTGACCTTGAGCGCCGCCACTACTGAGCACGTTATCCTCAATCACTGCGCCATCGATAATGACTACCGTGGCATCGAGCTTATCTATCACCTCGTCAGTGATAGCGATGCTGTCCATGATGACAGCGTTTTGAATAATACTATCAAGGACAGTATCGCTTATGACTGCCGTATCAATCAGCGTGCCAGCCGCGCCAAACTTGCCTGTAGTCGTGTCGCTGATAGCTATGTCATCGATGATAATATCGGCACGATTGAATAGCAGGCTGTCACCGATAGGCGTACTGTCTGCCACAAAACTTACGACATTGCGCTGAGTGAATGGCTGCCCATAAGCAAAGGCGCTGTCTGTAACAAGGGTGGCGATACTGCCAGTAGCACTATCAGTCACGCCAGCGCTGTCATTGATTAACTGTACCGCTTGCAGCTTATCGGTGGTGCTATCAGCAACAACCAGGCTATCAATAATCAAGTCACGTTCAATCGCTGTGATACTATCTTTGGCACGCGCGCTGTCAGTAATTAACTGTGTGACAATACGCTGGCTGGTCGTGCTGTCAGATACTTGGGCGCTGTCATTGGTGATTGATTGCGTGCTACCACTTAGCGGCGCATCATTAGCAATAGCGCTATCGGATAGCACCGCCAATAAACCATGCTGATATTGCTCATCTGCTTTGGCGCTATCTGTGTGTAGCTCACTTGCTGACTTGGTGTCTGTTACTTGCTCAGATATGAAAGCGCTGTCGTGTAAGACTTGAATACTGCTATCTATCACCTCGTCGCTGGCAAGTGCGCTGCTTGATACTGTGATTGCGATACCAAATAATAAGGCGTCCGATACGCGCAGCAATTCCTCAACGATTGCACGTAAGCCGCCAAAGGTTCTATCAGAAGCTATCGCCGTGTCTTGATTGTCATCTCTATAATTACTCATTGATCACTCCAATAAAATGATGTGCTGACTGGTTATCAACAAGGCGCGTGTAACCCCATTTGGCGCGTGGTGAGGATGCGCTGGGTTCTGATACGTTTCGATACGTCGTTTCACCAAACACAACTTGGCAAGCATCACGGTAAAAATAATTACCAAAATCAGTGGGCGAGCCTAAAAAATACATACTGTCGGGCATCTTGTTATTCACCACGTCAGGATTGCCAGCCATACTGAGTTTTACCATACCGCTACTTTCGCTGGTTGCTGGCTCTGATCTCGAGTAACTATCAACCGTTGGCGCGCCGCCGCCGCCTTGTGCTTGCCATACATTGCTATCAGGGTGAATAAGCCATGTATAATCTGCTGGCAAGCCGCCTACCCAGTCGCCGTTATCTGCAAAACTATTGGCCTCACTTGGACCATAGCTCATAGTTTCTACCCACACCGGATTGCCGTTAGATGGATAAGGGTTTCCTTTAGGGTTTTTAATATCCATGCCTTGCCATGCGTAAACAAAGTGGTATGTCCAGTAGCGATAAGAGGTAGGGTCGCGTACTGATAGCAGTTGGTATGACTCTGATTTTCTGACTTCGGGTATTGACTCGCGTTTGGCTTGCAAGATTGCATTGCGGCATAAATAAGGTATGCAAACAGCCACATCAATCGTTCTATCTCTCTTACTGACCACATTGGTCTTATGCGTGTAGTATCGATTGCGAAATAATGTGCCAACCATAGAAAACACATAATCAAATGAGAACGCTGGCTTGGTGTCAAATCCCTTATCCTCACCAACAATCGTGGTGTAGGTTGTGTTTGGCGATACGATTTCTCTATCGTCAATATCTGAACTGTAGAAATACCCTTGCACGCCTGAGCGACCGCTGGTTTCTTCTTGCCACCAACTACCAGCTCGCATGTATTGCTCAAAATTCCCCTGCGTTTCTTGCTGGTAATCATCCCAATTCACAAAATACTTAACCGTCTTTAAGCTGTCGCCCACGTAGTAAGCGAACATAATGGTATCGCTGTTCGGGTACTTATCCGCATAGCGACCACTAAGCAGTGGTAAAAAGTCATGTGAGATACAAGCGCCAACCAATGGCTCAGGGAATTTAATTTGAGGCTGAAACTGGAACTTAGCACCATGATACAAATAACCGCGATACACCTCAGATACACTACCACTATGATTAGCGATAGGTTTCATTTCTAAGTTGTGCCAATAGTCACGCTCTTGCTTATCATCACCCATACGCCCTAATGCGCGCTGATAGATATCAACCGATGTCGCACGTCGCAGCTTATAAAGTATCGCCCTATCGTCGCTGGTACTACCAAGTGTCGGAATGAATTGATTGAGATACAAACGCACCTTATTTGCAATAGGGCCTTCATCAGCAAGTGCCACTTGCTTTGCGCCGTAATACTCGTCTGTTGATACTAGGTTTAGTTTTAACTTATAAGTTAAGCCATACCCTAGTCCTTCATCATCGTAATAGTCATAGCAAGTGTTATAGCCTTCGGTGCCTTTGCTGTTTAGTGACCAGCCGCACGCACTGCTATAGGCAATATGCGAGTAAAAATCTGATACCTCACACACCTTTATGATCGCACCAGCACGACGCCATGCTTCAAAATGTCGATACTCAGGAAACGCCTCACCACTTGGCATACCACCAAAACGATCAAGTATAGCTAGTATCTCGTCGTCACCCATCAGATACATATAACGCCTAAAAGCATCCGTCCTTGTGGCTGGCACGATGGGTAATGGCATGGCGTAAATGCCACTAGGGCTTATGCGTAGAAGCCATGGCTTATCTCTATCATCAAAACCAATAGCATTGGTGTTGTTAAATTTATAGTCAAACTGGAAGCTACCGTCAGCATTTGGTATGCCGGTATAAGCTGGCAAGCGTAAAGATTGCAACTCTTTATTGATGTTGACCATCACATCGGATGGCAGCTTAACGCGAGCACGCTCAAGCGGCTCTATTTTTTCATCAGGTAGATTGGCAAAATCCTGCCTGCCATAACCGCCGACTATCTGCATAACCTCGCTCATAGCGCCTGAGTACCATAAGGGGCTTTGCTGCACGTACTGCGTTCTTAATATCGCACTTGGAAAGCGTGGCTTGAACTCGCTAAACTTATCGTCGTAGTCGATACGAAAACGCTGTAGCTCAATGTCTTTATCAGGCTTAGAGGCTAGGTAGCTGTAATTAACCAAGCGAAAGCGGGCTGCTTCGGTTAAGCGTAAGCCTACCGGCTCGTTCTCATGGACCACTGCTTTTGTGATCGTGCCTGAGAACAGCATAGGAATGTAGGCGGTTTCAACCCCATCAAAGATAGGGTCTTTACCGTGAATGGGTTTATGGCTGA
>NZ_DAINDI010000049.1:22252-22623 GCF_036731945.1 Psychrobacter sp. | reverse complement strand
TGGAGGCAAAACGCTTCTACAATCCAAGCGTATCATGCTCAACTTCTTGGGTTACAATGTTGACTATACTGAAACTAACGTACCGTTTATTGATAAAATGGATATGAGGGAGTCGAAATACTTTCCGACTCAAGCAGTTCGACAAGTTGGTGGTGTGGTGCACTCAAAGCCTGCACTGGTATCTTATAGTGCCGAAGTTAATGAGTCAGGTAACATCACTGCGAATAACCGAGAAGACTATTTATTATTTGGTTCGATGGATGGTGCGTTGCACTTAGTCGATGCCAGTACAGGCGAAGAAAAATGGGCACTGGTATTACATGAGATGTTCCGTAAACAATCAGAAGCTTTAGTAAAAGAAGCGATGGGCG
>NZ_DAINDI010000049.1:10960-22242 GCF_036731945.1 Psychrobacter sp. | reverse complement strand
GCGATTTAAGCTTTGGGGTTGATGCTCCATGGTTAGTCAGTGCCAAATATCGTTATAGCAGCACTACGTCAGGAGATCAGAAAACCCGCAAAGTTTCCTTATATAAACCTGATAGCAGTAATGTAAATGACGTCACCAACACGAGTAATTTCTTGTCAATGGCGGCTTACGGTGGTTTCCGTATGGGCGGTGATGGACTTTATGCGTTAGACCTAGCCGATAAAAACACGCCAAAAATCCTATTTAGTATTACGCCAGATATTACTAGTACAACAGCAAAATTGCATAGAAATGACACTGGTACTCAGGTCACTGTTGATAACAATGATTATAGTAATGTTGGGCAAATCTGGAATACAGTCACTACGGCTCGAGTAAATGAAGGCGCTAGTGACACTAAATACAAAGACGTCATCGTATTTGGTGGGGGTTATGACATGCAGTACGAAGATCCACAATTCGTACCGACTACGGCAGCCAAAGGCAGTTCTATCTATGTGACCGATGCAAAAACAGGCGATAAGCTGTGGTCGTGGGACAATCCGTACAATCACAGTATCGTCGCTGGCGTTACGCCACTAGATCGCAATAATGATGGTTTATTTGACCACTTATACTTTGCCGATTTAGGTGGCAACGTCTTCCGTGCTGACTTCGTGAACGAAAAGAAAAAAGCGTTTAAAGAAGTACGAGTAGTTCGGGTACTCAATGCCTCAAAAGATATGACTACACTGCCATATCGTTTCTATGCTCGTCCAGTAGTGAGCTTTTATAGAGATAAGCAAAGCAAGATATTTGCCTTAGTCAACATCGCTTCTGGCGATCGCAGTTCACCATTAGCTAAGCGCCGCGATGTAACTAGTAGTGATAAAAACAAAGCCAATCGTTTATATGGTGTGATAGATACTGACATTACGCGTAATGATCTTTTAGACAGTAGTGCTACGTCAACACTCACTATCAAAGAATTAAACGAAAAAGATGATTTGATAGAGTTAGGCGGTAGTCACCTGTCTGAAAACACCAAAACGGCAAAAGCAGCAATGGTCGAAGAGCTTTCAGTGATAGATAGCTCAGAAGACAAAAGAGGTTGGTACTATCCGCTAACGCGTTTTGCAGGATTTGAAAACGTCTCACATGTAAAAGCCATGGGCGATTATCGTGTCATGAACAATTATCTATTTATGTCCGTATATGACCCTAACATGTCTTATGGCAACAATAGTATTTGTGAGGCACAAACGCTTGGCGGCTCAGAGCAACAAATGTATTGCCTGCCTTATGGCGTTTGTATGGATAACAGCTCTAAAACAGGTACAGGTGGCTTTACACCAGCCGGTAAAGGTATTCAAGAGCTGACACTTGGTGCGGTGAATGCCAATAACTTAGACACGACCGTGCTAATCGGTACGCAGAGCTTGACAGATCGTGCTAATGATCTTATCGATTATGGTGATGATAGTAAAAAAGGTAAGGGGCCAAAAGAGCCACCAGCAGGCGGCTATCCAGATGGTAATGACCCGTATGCTGGTATCACAAAAGATAAAGGTGATGGTTCTATGGCAAGCATACTCTTCAAAGAGCGTTATGTGCTAAAACCAACGCAATGGTATGAGAGTAACTAATGCTTAATCATACTGATAAGAGACTTAGTGGTAAGAGCCGCGGTTTTACGCTCATCGAACTGATGGTTGTCGTCATGATTATCGCGATTCTTGCGGCAGTAGCGATACCGAGCTATCGACAGTACGTCATTAGAAACGCTGAAAATGAGGTACAGTCGAAGATGCTCCAACTGGAGCTTCAGCTCGAGCGCTGGCGAGCGTCTGCGTTGACTTATAAGGGCTTTCAGCCGCAAATTGTTAATAGTAGTAATAGTGTGAGCTATGGCTACGACGCTAACAATACGACGATTTATGTGCCGCAAGGCAGCGATTCGACCAATTATCGTTATCAGATTACCCTTGTCGATGGTGCCACGCCTACTAAGTCACTTATCAGTACTGGACTGGATAACAGCACAGGTCGCACATGGAAAATGCTTGCTGTTCCCAATAGTACGGGTACTTTTAAGAATGCGCGCAATATGCTGATGACCAGCTCAGGTTTGCGCTGTAAAAATACCACAGCTATTACGATTACAGCGACCACTTGTGGTACAGGTGAGGAGAACTGGTAATGGACGTAATAATCAGTCATAAAACTGACAAGAGAGCTATATCGCAGCGAGGCTTTACGCTAGTAGAGATAATGATCGTCGTTGCTATCATTGCGATATTGGCAGCGATTGCTTATCCCAACTATCAGCGCTATGTTATCAAGTCCAAGCGTACCGATATGATGAGCGAGATGCATAACATTGCATCGCAAATTCAAAGCCGCAAGTTGGCACAGGGTAGCTACAGTAATAACTTAATCACAGGACTCGGCGGTAGCTTCCCTAGGCAGGGTCCGACGCTCTATACCATCAGCTTCACGCCAAATCCGCTTACTGCTAAATGGAGTATTATTGCCACGCCAAATCCTAATAGTCAAATGGCGAGTGACGGAACCCTTAGCCTTAATTATCAGAATATCAAATGTCGAGCCACGGTTTGTGGTAGTGACGATAGTTGGAATGATTAGAAAACTGATGAGTCTGCAAATAGCTGACAAAAATTGTCAAAATATATTATCTTTTATTAACAAATATAAGTATACTGACGTTTTTTAGCAGTCTGAGAGTAACATTGGTTACTTAATGTCACGTTTGAAAAGTCGAAAATTAGTAGGCTACTAAAAACTGGCTTTAAAAGTCTAATAAATAAGAAAATCTTTGCTATTTATTATGTTGGCATAATAACTGCAATATTTATAGTAAGAAAGAAATAGACAATATCCCTAAAGATAGAAACTGCTAATAATCAGCTATCTTTATATACCCCAAAGGAGTTCATATGAACACTGCTCAAAAAGGTTTTACCTTAATCGAACTAATGATTGTCATCGCCATTATCGGTATCTTGGCTGCGATCGCTCTACCTGCTTATCAAGACTATACTAAGCGTGCGCGTGTCGGTGAAGCATTAAGCTTAGCTGGTGGTGCTAAAACTGCTGTTACAGAATTCTATTCATCGAATAACGTATGGCCTACTGGTAACGCTTCTGCTGGTTTGCCTACTGATACTGAGATAACTGGTAATTCTGTTGAGAAAGTAGCCGTATCGAATGGTAAAATTACTGTAACTGTTAAAGATAATATAGAAAAAAGTGGGTCTAACAATACTTTAGTATTATCTCCTACTGCTAGTGCGGGAAGCGTTGAGTGGACTTGTAAAGATAGTACTCTAAATGATAAGTATCTACCTTCAGAATGCCGTTAATCATTAATAATAAATAAGATTTGAAAATGAAAAGGAGAGCATATTGCTCTCCTTTTTTATGTCGTTATATACCTAAATAAAGATACTGCCTATGCTTACTTTCAAAAACTTAACCTCACGTCTTGAGATTTGGCTGATATTAATTGTTTTTGGTGTCTATGCATTTGGAACAGCAACGACTCAACATTACTTACCCAGTCAGATGGATTTTATCCCTAATATTACAGTTATAGGGCTGTTATGTTTAGGGTTTATTATCTTACTAACCAGAATTAAAATAAAAGAGATCGGCATAGATAGCTTGTTTTGGCTGTTATTGTTTCTGCTTATTTTGATTCAGCCTTTTTTTATTGATTATGCTTATTTAGATGGTGTACTTTTCCCTTTAGCGACTATTTTGATATGTTTTATCCTATCGGTTATTATTAATAATACAGATGATAAGTGTAGGCTTATTTATTATTCAGCTTTTGGGTTTACTGCGGTTGCCTTACTTAACATTGTTTTCCAGTTATTACAGTATGCCAATGTATCTGATGACCTTTGGTTTGTGATGACCATGCAAGGTAATCGATTTTTTGGCAATGTTGGTCAACCCAACCAGTTGGCATTTATTTATGCGTTAGGGATTGCTGCTTGTCATTATCTGCTGATTAAGACTGAATATAAGCGTCTTATATTTATGGCGCTAGTTATCCTAAGTATTGGCTTAGCATTAACAAGCAGTCGTGGTGGCTTAATATTGGGACTGGCTTCATTTTTAATATATGGATTGAACATTAAAAGAGGGTATAGCTTTAAACTATTTTTCACCGCTGTAGGCGTGTCAATAGTAGGGTTTTTATTGGGTTCTTACTTATTAATCATTCATAGCTTGTATGGTTCTGAGGACGTTTTGACACGACTAGCAACAGGTAATAACTACGCTCGAATAGAACTGATTCAGCAAGCTTGGGTGCAATTTTTACATCATCCGTTACTGGGTGTAGGTTTTGGCAATTTATTGGCGGATAGCTTAGAGCATATTGAGCAAGTTGACTGGTTTGTTTTTAATATTCATAGTCATAATATTATCATGCAGTTTGCCGCTGAGTTTGGACTGCCAGGATTAGCCCTACTGGCTGTGGTAGCTTTTATAGTTTTTCAATCGTATGGGCAATCACGTAGTTTAGAATCAAGCTTTATTTTCGTTTCATTAATTATCGTAGCGCTTTATTCTTTAAGTGAATACCCATTGTGGTACACGCGATATCTAATAATAGCTGTATTTCTATTGGCAGTTATCAATCGCAAAACTATAAAAATAAATATTGATTTAAATAAGTTGTTTTTTGCTATCACTGCTCTGTGCATTGTAGGTAGTATTTTTTATTATCAGTCTTATAAAGACTATCATCGAGTTAATACCTTTTTTAAATATTATGATTCTTTAGAGAGCGAATCATTAACAGTAACCGAAACTCAAGAAATCGCTCAAATTCAACAGCAGATGCTGATAGAGTTACCTTCGGTCTTTGGCTTTTCAGCCTATAAAGAGTTTTTTATTTACCATCTACTTCCTAAAGATAATATAGATTTAGAAAAGCGTATCAACCTAGGTAATCGTGTATTAACTAAATTTTTATCACATGATATTTTATTAAAACAAGCTCTGTATTTTGGCTTGAATAATCAACCAAAACAGGCACTTCATCTATACCAAGGAGCTTGTCTGCTGGATCATAGTCAAAGCTGTAATGTTGTCAGTCTGCATGTCAATGAGCTAGCTGATAACTATCAACAGTTTGAGAGCATCCGCCAAGACTACAATCGATGGGTAAAAGCCAATAAAAGTAAGATTAAAAAATGACAATGTTTAAGGTTGGCATGTCCCCTGCAATATAATAATTATATTATCTATAGGTTACGGTACTATGAAACCGTTTCAAAATTGCAAACTTAACAATCAATATGGTTTTACTTTAATTGAGATAATGATTGTCATCGCAATTATTGGTATTTTAGCGGCAATTGCAACAGCCAGCTACCAAGTTCAGGTTCGGCAAACGCAATTAATGACTATCTATCAAGAATTAAATCATTTTCGCTTACCCTATCAAACGTTACTTGCTGGCGGCGCTGGCGTGGTTGCTTTTAGTATCGACGGTCTCAATATGCCAACATCAACCAAATATTGTCAGTTCACGGTCAAAGCACCTAATTTGGAAGGTGGCACAGCGGACGCGGTAGTTTGTAATATCCAAAATTTGCCTTATCTACAAAATCAATCGCTCAGCTTAACTTTTACCGAAAACGGCAATTGGGAGTGCAAAGCAAGCTCAGGGATTTTGGTATCTTACTTGCCGCAAGCTTGCCGATCATAAGTTGTTAGATATTAAATAGTATTAACCATAAAAAAACCACCAAGGACCTTTTTATTTTGGCGAATTGGTGGTTTTTTACTTTTAAAAATAAAGCTTAAGCGTTACTTCTCTAAATACTGAATCTTACCTTCTACACCATCCCACTTTGCCGCTTCTGGCAACTGACCTTTCATCTCAGTGATGTTTGGCCATTTTTGCGCCAGCTCTTCGTTTAGCTGAATAAATACTTCTTGCCCTTTTGGTACTTCGTCTTCTGAAAATATTGCATTGGCGGGGCATTCAGGCTCGCATAGCGCGCAGTCGATGCATTCATCAGGGTCGATAGCGAGGAAATTCGGTCCTTCATAAAAGCAGTCCACAGGGCAGACTTCCACACAGTCGGTGTATTTGCAAAGAATGCAGTTATCTGTAACGACAAAGGTCATAGTGGTCTACCTGTTATTGGGTTGGCAAAGTATAATTACGATTGTAAGTACATTAGCTGAAAAATAAGACATATTTTAGCGCTTTTAGGGCTATTTGACAAATCCCTTTACTGACTAATGATTTCTTTGAGATGGTACAGTAGATCATGCGCTTGCTTTGGTGTTAGATTATCAGGATTAATCGCTGCTAGCTCATCTTGTAAGCTAAATAATTGATTTTGCTGTGGAATGAGAGCAATGCTTTGACTTGGGCTAACATTATCTTCCTTTGTTTGCTCTGGTTCACTAACATAAATCTGCGTGCTTTCATCCTTTACTGACTTAGCTAATTCATTTTTATCATCAATGGTCTTGGCACTCTCAGTTTTTAAATTATCTACTAAATACCGCTTAGCATCATTTAATACCTGCGTAGGGATACCTGCCATTTTTGCCACATGCAAACCAAAGCTAGAGCTTGCCGCGCCGTCCTTAATTTGATGCAGTAGTAGCAGTTGACCATCGACTTCACTAGCGGCGACATGGACATTACGAATGCTAGCGTGTTGGCTCTCAGCAGGGTTGACCAATTGCGTCAATTCAAAATAATGGGTGGCAAATAATGTCAGGCAGCCAATCTCAACCAATCTATTGACGCACGCATGAGCAATTGCTAAACCATCAGTAGTAGCCGTGCCGCGTCCGACTTCATCCATCAGTACGAGCGATTTATTGGTCGCTTGGTTGAGGATATTCGCGGTTTCAATCATTTCAACCATAAAGGTGGATTTACCACCTGCCAAATCATCAGCCGAACCAATACGGGTAAAAATCCGGTCGATATCACCAATCTGCGCACTCACTGCTGGGACAAAACTGCCGCAATGCGCCAGTAGAACAATGAGCGCGGTTTGGCGCATATAGGTTGATTTACCGCCCATGTTAGGGCCAGTGATCATGAGGAGGCGTTCAGGATTTGCCTCGCCACCAAGCGCACAATCATTGGCAACAAACTGGCTGCTGTGTTTCGTATTACTTTGATAAGTATTATTACTCGTATGGGTTGGATTTAACGCCGCTTCGACGACGACATGGCGACCTTGTTTAATATCGATACTGGTTTGGCTGATGTTTTTTGACAAGTTGCCATCTTTCAGTAAGTCGTCATCTTGTGAGCCATTACTCATGACTGGACGTTGCCAATCATAGAGGGTCGCAAGCTGTGCCCAATTACTAAGGACATCTATTTGTGCGATGGCAGCGCTCAGTTGTTGCAATTCAGCCAAGTGGCTACCTAATATGGTTAACAGCTCATGATACAGCTGTTTTTCACGAGTTAACGCTAATGTCTGTGCGCTTAGATATTCGGTTTCGACCGCTTTTAGCTCATCAGTGATAAAGCGCTCACTGCTTTTGAGCGTTTGCCGCCGGATAAAATGCGCTGGTGCATTCTTTGCCTGCATTTTTGGCAGTTCAAAATAAAAACCACTGACTTTATTAAATCCTACTTTTAAGCTAGGTAATTGGTAGTCTTGACGCGCACGCTCTACCATTTCATCCAAGGTCACTTGGATATTGTCATGCAAATGGGAGAGGCGATCAAACTCATCATCATAGCCAGCAGCGAGCATACCACCATCACGGATATGCGCCGGTGGCTCTACGACAATAGCGCGCTCAATCAGCTCAGCAACGGACTGTACGGCAGGTAGCTGTTCAGGTAATTGCTGCATTAGCATGGGCAACAGTCCTACCTGCTTATGGGTGATACCTGAATCCGTCAGTAAATTGCTGAGCTGGGTGCTACTTCTAATACCATCAGCCAATTTACGCAAGTCACGCGGTTTGGCGCTCATCAGACCGATACGGCTACTGATACGTTCGATATCCCCGATGGCATTTAAGGTTTCGCGTAAACTACTGACCAATGAATGATTTTCTGTGTTTTGCTCAAACTGTTTAGATTGACTATCAGTATTCAACAATTTAGATATGGCATCTAAACGCAGATTAATACGCGCATGTTGACGTAGCGGGCGCTTCATTTGTTGCACAAGCAAGCGCCGCCCCATGGGCGTTTGACAGTGATTGAGCACAGATATCAGCGATGTACCATTACTGCTAACGGGAGTAAATAACTCAAGGTTTTGCTGACTATTGGCATCAATAATTAAATAATCGTCGCTATATTCGACGATAAGTTGATTCAGCTGTGGTATATGACGCTGCTGGGTCTGCCGTGCGTAGTGAATAAGGGCGGCACAGCTAGATTGAGCAAGTGGCGCGTCACTAATGCCCAACCCATCAAGACGTTGTACGTCAAATTGCTGGCAAAGGGTTGCGCTGGCATGCTGACGGTGAAAATCATTGGCTGCCACTTCTATAATAGGGCAATCAAGATTTTGCCGTAGCCATAATAGCCACGTTTCGCCGCTACCATCACGACTACCATTACTGTCACTAAGCGCTTCACTAATGATGCATTCACTCGGGGCAAAGCGTGCCAGCACCGTCAGCATTTGGGCTTGCAAATCTTCGATATCGTCGTGATTCACGCTGAGTGTTTGCGTCGTTAATGTTCCGGCGGCCAAATCCATTTGACTAATGGCAGCTTGCAAAGGTTGTTTACTATTCGCTTTAGGAGTTTCGATATCAATCGCAACGACAGTCGGCGTATGATTGGGCGCAATGAGGGCGTCATCAGTGATGGTTCCGGCTGTCAGGGTTTTAACCACTTCGCGGCGCATGATACTACCTGCCGCCGATTTACTTTTATCCTTCTTTTGCTTCTCGCCCATCGTCGGCGTATTGGACGGGCTGTTAGTAACTGAATCGTCGATTTGCTCACAAACAACCACTGTCTGTCCCGCGGCAATCAGGCGCGCCATATAGCTATCAGCTGCATGAAACGGCACGCCAGCCATCGCAATGGTATTACCGGCTTTATCGGTGCCACGGCGGGTTAGGGTAATATCGAGTATCTGCGCCGCGCGTTTGGCATCCTCAAAAAATAATTCATAAAAATCACCCATCCGGTACAGCAATAATGCTTGTGGATAGTTGGCTTTCATGGTCAGATATTGCACCATCATTGGCGTATGGTCGGCCAAATTATAAATAGCGTCGCCGATTAGCAACTGATCGTTATTTATATGCTCAGTTTTTACGTGCTCTGATTTTAAGTGCTCAGTTTTTAAGGTTTCAGATTTAACACATGTTAAGGCGTTAGGGTTTTGCGCGGATGGTTTTACGGTCATGCAGAATCTCTTATGATGCTTAAATGGGTTTGCTTAGAAACAATGGCTGTTTTTTAGAATAAATTAGGGATGCAGGTTGGCAGTTATTTGCGTTTATTGATATCGCGAAACAGCTGTTAAATTAAGGATATAGGCGCTATTTTAACACGTTCAGCGACCTTTTTACGTCGGCAAATATCTACTCGCTGCCCTTGTATCCATCGGCGTCATAACCATATATAATGACGGCACACTTAATTGGGCGATACTTCATTAAGCGACTCATCATTAGTCAGTACCTTATTATTACGTGCTTTGTTAATCCGTATTTTGACAATCAGTGCGTTATTAAA
The DNA here is from genome assembly GCF_036731945.1 of Psychrobacter sp. Classification (GTDB taxonomy): domain Bacteria; phylum Pseudomonadota; class Gammaproteobacteria; order Pseudomonadales; family Moraxellaceae; genus Psychrobacter. Next base: position 12,524 of record NZ_DAINDI010000049.1, on the reverse strand, counting down.
AGGTATTTAGTCAGTGATGATTGTCAGCATTGTAATGACCAAGCGGCACTATATAAAGCCTTGGCGAATGCGCACTAATTATCGAATATTTCCATAGGTCAAAAAATTATGTTATCAAAGATTATAGGCAGTGTCGTTGGCACCAAAAATGACCGCGAACTCAAGCGCATGCGCCGCGTGGTCAGCAAAATCAACGCATATGAGGCTGAAATACAAGCCCTGTCTGATGAGCAATTACAACAAAAAACCGCAGAATTTAAAGAAAGACACCAAAACGGTGAAAGCTTAGACGCTTTATTACCAGAAGCGTTTGCCGTTTGCCGCGAAGCTTCGTTACGCGTCAATGGCATGCGTCACTACGACGTGCAGCTCATCGGTGGTATCACCTTGCACGAAGGCAAAATCGCTGAGATGAAAACAGGTGAGGGTAAAACCTTGATGGGTACCTTGGCGATGTATCTCAATGCCATTAGTGGCAAAGGCGTGCATTTGGTCACGGTCAACGATTATTTGGCGGCGCGTGATGCCGAGCTAAACCGCCCATTATTTGGCTTTTTGGGCATGAACGTTGGGGTGATTTACTCACAGCAGCCACCACAAGAAAAAATCGACGCTTATCAAGCCGATATCACGTACGGTACCAATAACGAATACGGCTTTGATTATCTGCGCGATAACATGGTCTTTAGCCTTGCTGAGAAAAAACAGCGTCCGCTAAATTATTGTATTATTGATGAAATTGACTCTATCTTAATTGATGAAGCGCGTACGCCGCTGATTATTTCGGGTCAAGCAGAAGATTCATCACGCATGTATGCGCTGATTAATACCATTATTCCAAGGCTTAAACGCTCAAAAGATGAAGAAGCCAATAAAAATAACGAAGACGAAGATTTTTGGATTGATGAAAAAAATCGTCAAATCGAAATCAGCGAAAAAGGCTATGAGAAAATTGAGCGCTTTTTAATCGAAGTGGGCGAGCTTGGCGAAAACGAAAGTTTATATAGCCCAAGTCGTTTGCCGCTATTGGCTCACGTACAAGCGGCAATCCGTGCCCATCATGTGTTTGTCAAAAACGTCCATTATATCGTTGATGACGGCGAAGTGATTATCGTTGATGAAAACACCGGTCGTACCATGCCCGGTCGCCGCTGGTCAGAAGGTCTACATCAAGCGGTAGAGGCCAAAGAAAACGTCGAGATTCAAGCAGAAAACCAAACCCTTGCAACCACGACTTTCCAAAACTACTTCCGTCTCTATGATAAATTATCCGGTATGACGGGTACGGCCGATACCGAAGCAGCAGAGTTTAAATCAACGTATGATTTAGATGTCATCGTGATTCCAACGCACGAGCCGATTGCCCGTATCGATATGGATGACCAAATTTTCTTAACCAAGTTAGGGAAATACAAAGGTATTATCCGCGAGATTAAAGAGATTCAAGCCAAAGGTGCGCCAGTGTTGGTTGGTACGGCGACGATTGAGGCCAGTGAAGAGTTGTCTTATCTGCTTGATCAAGAAGGCATCAAGCATAATGTCCTAAACGCCAAGCAGCATGAGC
>NZ_DAINDI010000049.1:6370-10950 GCF_036731945.1 Psychrobacter sp. | reverse complement strand
GTGAAGCAGAAATCATCGCACAAGCTGGTAGTCCAAAGGCTGTAACGATTGCGACCAACATGGCAGGCCGTGGTACCGATATTATCTTGGGCGGTAATTGGCAGTCGTTTATCGAAGATATTGATGCGGTCAGTCCGGAAGAGATGGCGCGCCTAAAAGCAGAATGGCAGGTCAAGCATGACCAAGTCGTTGCGGCTGGTGGTCTACATATCATTGGCTCTGAGCGTCATGAATCACGCCGTATCGATAACCAGCTACGTGGTCGTGCTGGTCGTCAAGGTGACCCTGGCATGTCGCGCTTTTTCTTATCACTCGAAGATGACTTGATGCGTATTTTTGCGGGTGACCGCGTGGTGAATATGATGCGCGCCATGGGTCTAAAAGAAGACGAAGCCATCGAGCATAAAATGGTTTCAAAATCGATTGAAAACGCGCAAGGTAAAGTCGAAAGTCGCGACTTTGATGCCCGTAAAAACCTATTGAAATACGATGATGTCGCCAATGAGCAGCGTAAAGTTATCTATGGTCAGCGCGATGATTTGCTTGCAGAGATGGATTTATTGGAGGCCATCGAAGTCATGCATCATGAAGTCTACAATGCCATGATTGATCAGTTTATTCCGCCAGGCTCTATCGATGATCAATGGAATATCGACGGCTTAGAAGACGAGCTTGAAGATGAGTTTAAAATTTCAATGCCGATTAACGATTGGCTGGATGAAGATCGCCGCCTAGATGAAGAAGGCTTACGTGCCAAAATTATCCAAACGGCATTGGATCGCTATCATGCCCGCCGTGAACAAATGGGCGAAAAAGATGCCGCCCAGCTCGAGCGTCATTTTATGCTACAAAGTTTGGATAAGCATTGGAAAGAGCATTTGACCCAAATGGATCAGCTACGTAAAGGTATCCATCTGCGCGGTTATGCGCAAAAAAATCCTGAGCAAGAATATAAGCGTGAATCATTTGAGCTGTTCCAAATGATGCTTGGCGCGATTAAATCTGAAACCGTACAAGATTTATCACGCGTGCATATCCCAACCAAAGAAGAGTTAGAAGCGTTAGAAGCTCAGCAGCGTGAAAACGCCGCGCATATGCAAATGCAGTTTGAGCACAGTGATATCGACAATATGGATGGTGGCGTAGAGCGACCGGCGGCGCAAAACCGTAGCGTTGCTGCTGGCGTAACAGCAGGGTCTATCGCGGGCAGTGGCACCAACAATGCCAGTGAGCCTAACCCATACGCTGGGATGAATATAAGCCGTAACGCGCCATGTCCTTGTGGTTCAGGCCTGAAGTATAAGCAGTGTCATGGTAAAATCTAAATATTGATAATCAACCATTGTTAAGCTATGATAAAAAGTCCTTGTCTTATTTAGATAGGGACTTTTTTATATCTATAAGATTTATAGCCATAAGAATTTCGATAGAAAAAATTATTCCAACAGTATCTTTTACTTTTAATCTTTAGCGTTTTTAAGTGACTTTGACTCTATTACTAAATGGTCTAACTATTAAGAATATAAAAGTAACAGCAATTTTGTAGTGATTAATTACAAATTCAGCATAGGCGTAAATTTACAGACAGGCTATAGTATTTAACATATTTTTTTGGAGAGTGTCATGAATATAGAATTATTAAAACAACTACGTACCTCTGTCGTTCTTACCGGTCTGCTCGCTGGCGCGATGACAATTAGTGCCTGTCAACAACAGCAAGAGCCAGAACCAAGTCTAGAAGACAGTATCAGTGAAGAGCAATCGGTGCCTATGTCCGCAGAGCCTGCTGAGCCAAGTGATGTGGTGGTAGATGCCCCAGTCAGCGATGTGGAAGACGATACCGTAGCGTCTGTTAATTCTGGCGTCAAGCAAATGAGCTACTCATGTTCACCGGCACTAGCCGTTGAAGCGACTTACAAAGACGCTGACAAACAAGTGATTCTCGAGACCGCCCAAGGTACAGTAACTTTGACCAAAACCAATGATGCGACCAACCCTGAAGTTTTCAATCTTGATACTTCATTTGACGGTGGTGAAGGCTTTATCCAGTGGCGCGTGGCGCATGAAGATCGTGAAACTGGCGTGATGCGTACCGCTGGTGCCGATTCAGAAAACGTCAGTACTTATGAATGTAAAACATCACCAACGTCTGAAACTAAAACGGCAGAAAAAGCCGCTTAAGCGCAAATTTAGCAAATAAAAAAAGCAACGTTAACGTTGCTTTTTTATTTGGTTTTAAGGCTGCTGGCTGCTTACAAAAACGCTTTATGCTTTATTATCTCGTTTTTCCTAAGTTTTATTTTTTATCAGCCGCATTGTTTTGTTGCTCGTGTGCTAGATAACCTTCTTCTTTAACATCTAGCTCCTCGTGTTGAAGCGCTACTTGAATGCTATCGGTATGGGTATGCGTGGTTTTATTAATCTCTATTTCTTGAATGACGTGGGTGTCTTTGGTAATCGTCGCTACCTGACGCGATAAGACAATCTCAATCGGCGCGTCACCAATCTCAACCTGCTTGCCATTGATGGTCACGACTGCTTTACTATCTAGCGACGGCTCAACATGGCGCAATATGTCCTTGTCATCATAATTACCTGATAGTAAATCCTGACTCTCTGCGTCTTGATAATCAGTACGTACGGTAATATATTCTTCTATCAGCTCAATAGGCACTTCAATGGTTTTAGTGCGTCTGTGCTTGGTTACCGTCACCTTGCCAACATCCAAGCGTTCTTTATTAATGACAGGACGCTCTTCTAATAATTCTAAATAGCCATCATTGCCTGTATTGGTTTGATGGTTTGCTAAATTAGTAGATAAATTATTTTCTAAGCCTTCTTTTTTACTGCTCGACACAGTTTGCTGCTGATTAGTATCGGATAAATCAGTAGCGGACAAATCTGGCGCAGGCAATTTGTTCTCACCGCTGTGATTAGCGATTTGCTCTAAATGCGAAGTAGGATTAGGGGCATTTGTCAAAGATGAGCGTGGATGCGTTTGTTGTGGGTCAATTTTTTTGTCGTCGTTAATCATGGTAGTGTTCCTTAAAAAGAGGTATAAAAAAAGACCAGAGGCAAGCTCTGGTCTTAGTCACTGAGCTTGTCACTCAGCTGCTTATTACTATCGCGCGATGCATATCTAAGTTTTGTTTTTCTAATGGTTATTTCTTATCATCAATTTCTTATTATCAATTGCTAAGAAATCCTCCTTAAGAATTATGCAAAGTGCGAAAGTATTGCGTATTACATACCACGAGCGCGGCGGACGTCTTCGGCAGTGATATCATCGCGGTCAAAAAGGTTACCTTCGCGGTCAACCACATTACCATCACCATCGATATCTAATTCTTCACGTTGGATGGTTTCAGCGATGGTTTCAGTATGACGTTCGGTAGTTTTACCGACGTTTACTTCTTCAGCGACATAGGTTTCTTTATTGACGCGAGCACGTTCTGCTTCTAGTTCAACTTCGACCGTTTGATTGCCATCTACATCACCGATGCGGCGATCGGTTGGACGATCTACATTGGTACGTTGAATGTTGGCATGCTCTTCTTCAAGGTCAACATTGACATTACGCTCTTCGGTAACGACATGCTTACCAACTTTTACTAAGCCTGCAACGATGCGGTCTTTATTCACTGTCAAACGCTCTTCTAGTAGCTCTAACGTGTTTGGTGCGTTGTAAGCATGGTCAGCGATTTCCATACGTTCTGCTTCTGGCACAGTATCAGCAGCGAATGATTGACGGTCTTTTTCGTACTGCTCTTTATAGCTGTACTGATAATCGTGATCATAGACTTCCATCGCTTCCACTTGTGCTTGCGTTAAGCTATCAAAGAAGACGTCGTCACCGACGATACGAGCAAGACCTGCTGGAACCAACACTTCTTTTGAGCTGAACCAACCGCCTGCATCAACGATTAAATAACGAATACGACCAGTGGTATCTTCTACTAGCGCGCCTTCGATTTTACCGATTTTTTCTTCATTGACGCCATAAGCAGTTTTACCAGTTGGATCATAATAGTCATCACCAATTAGGTCACGGTGAGTTGCTTGGATATCTCTTAAACGAATTAGTTGGCTCATTATTGTCTTCCTTTTTTATGAGTAAGTTTATTTGATTAATAATTATTTTTTATAAAATGGCAATGCTATAAAGTTGGCATTGCCAAAAGTTGTCGTTTGCTTTTTTAAAATTGTTCTAAACTGAACACTTATAAATTAACAAGGTCGGATGAAGAAGTTGTCTTAGTGGTTATTAATAGAATCTCGCTATCATTAAGGACTAGCTATCGTTAATAAGCAGCCTCTCCATCAACTTGTTATTATCGTAGCAGCAGGTTTTTCGATACGATATATGAGCAAGGTAGCAAAGTGTGCGCTTGAGGTAATTGCGTGTAATAGGCTGTAAATGACGCCGTTACTATATAAAATTAAGTTAAGGCTTTCTTACAGCGTGTGCACCGCTTTGCGGTATTTGTCATTTTCAGGTATAAAAAAACCGCACAGCCATGAGCAATGCGGTTTTAAATTTTCTAGAAAATCAGTCGAAATTTTAAATCAGAATTTCAATT
>NZ_DAINDI010000049.1:3499-6360 GCF_036731945.1 Psychrobacter sp. | reverse complement strand
GCTTCACCGCCACCGATACATAAGGTTGCAACACCTTTTTTACCGCCAGTACGCTTAAGCGAGTTGATAAGGGTGACCAAGATACGCGCGCCAGAGCAGCCAACTGGATGGCCAAGGGCACAAGCGCCGCCTTCGACGTTAACTTTAGCGTGGTCGATTTTAAGTTCATCCATCGCAGCCATGGTCACCATCGCAAAAGCTTCGTTGATTTCCCATAAATCGACGTCTGCAATTGACCAGCCAGCTTTATCGAGTACTTTTTCAATCGCACCAATCGGAGCAATAGTAAATTCACTTGGATGACGTGAGTTAGAAGCAGTAGCAACAATACGCGCTTGGTAATCTAAACCTTCGGCTTTTGCTTGTGATTCTTTCATCATCACAACCGCCGCAGCCCCGTCTGAGATTGAGCTGGCGTTTGCCGCCGTAATCGTGCCTTCTTTTGCAAAGGCAGGACGCAGGGTAGGAATGCGCTCGGCATTGGCAAGCGCAGGCTGCTCGTCGGTATCGACTGTTTGCTCGCCTTTACGCGATTTGAAAGTGACAGGCTCAATTTCATCTTTAAAATGGTCGTCTTTAATCGCCGTCACAGCACGATTTAATGATTCAATAGCAAATTCGTCCATTTGCTCACGGCTATAGCCTTTTTCATCGGCCATTTCTTGCGCGAACTGCCCCATTAATTTGCCAGTTTCCGCATCTTCTAGGCCGTCTAAGAACATATGGTCTTTGACTTCTTTATGACCCATACGGTAACCGCCGCGCGACCCTGGCATGATGTAAGGCGCATTGGTCATCGATTCCATACCGCCAGCGACTGCGACGTTAAAGCTACCCGCTTTGATACCATCGTGCGCTTGCATGACCGCTTTTAGGCCAGAACCACAAAGCTTATTGATGGTAACGGCACCCGTGGCATCATTTAGACCTGCTTTACGCATGGCTTGACGGGCAGGGCCTTGACCAAGACCAGCGGTCAATATACAGCCCATAATAACTTCATCAATATTATCAACGCTCACGCCTGAACGCTCAACAGCAGCCTTGATAGCGGTTGCGCCCAATTCGGTTGCGCTGACGTCCTTTAAAGCACCTTGAAAACCACCCATTGGAGTACGGGCGCCATTTAAAATTACAATTGCATCATTTGACATCGTTATTTTTCCTTTTTCGGTATTTGAAACGAAAGTTTTTTTTAGTCATTAAAATAAAAGTTTCTAGCTAAGGTCATACGTTTATAGATGAATCGCGAGATAAATTACGCCAACTCATCTAAGCGAATACGGACGACTTTATCTGTAATGGTATCGAGCTTCTCGATTTTTTCAATCGCCAGATTCATCTGACTTTCAACCACAGGCAGGGTCAAAATAATCACTGGCACTTGGCCAAGCTTGTGCGCAGGTTTTTGTAAAATGGCATCAATATTGATACCAGCGTCACTCAAAATACGGGTGATGTCCGCCAAAACGCCCGGATTGTCATGCGCATGCACGCGCAGATAATAACCAGTAATCATTTGCTCAGCGCGCAAGATGGGTGTGTCGGATAATTGCTCTGGGATAAAGGCTAGATGCGGCACATGGTGACCGTTCGTGCTTTCATTGTTGCTATCTTTACTACCAAGAACGCGAACCAAATCCATCACATCAGCCATGACCGCAGAAGCCGTTGCTCCAGCACCAGCGCCATCACCGCAATATAGTGTCTGCCCAAGTGGGTGCGAGTTGACCAGTACCGCATTTTTTACGCCATTAACGTTGGCAAGTAGGGCATTTTGTGGAATGAGGGTTGGATGAACACGCAGCTCAATACCGGCCGCGCCATTACTACCTTGGTCATCACCTGAACCGTTACCTTCGCGACGTACCGCAAAGCCTAGATGTTTGATACGGTAGCCAAGCTCTTCGGCGTAGTTGACGTCTTGTAAGGTAATACCGGTGATACCTTCACAGTAAACTTTATCAAACTGTAGCGGAATGCCAAAGGCGATAGAGGCAAGTAGCGCAAGTTTGTGCGCGGCATCAATGCCTTCGACATCAAAGGTTGGGTCGGCTTCGGCGTAACCAAGCGCTTGCGCTTCACTTAAAACATCGGCGAACGGGCGACCTTTATCACGCATTTCAGTCATGATAAAGTTGCCTGTGCCATTTATAATACCAGCAAGCCATTCGATTTTATTGGCGGCAAGCGCTTCACGCATGACTTTGATAATTGGAATACCACCTGCCACTGCCGCTTCATAAGCAACGTGTACATTATGGGCTTCGGCAAAGGCGAAAATCTCGTTGCCGTGTTCGGCGAGCAAGGCTTTATTGGCAGTGACTACATGTTTGCCGTGTTTAATGGCATGCATAATCACATCTTTAGCCAAGGTCGTACCGCCAATCACTTCGATGACAATGTCGACATTGTCACTGGCAGCGGTTGCCATCAAGTCACTATTTTGTACGATGGTAGCGTCGATATCATCGCGCTGACGACGGGTACCGACTTCGGTAATCACAATGTCGCGTCCGCTACGGCGTTTTAACTCATCTAAATTGTCATTGATTAGATTGATCACGCCCGTTCCGACGGTGCCCAGACCAAGTATCGCTAGTTTGATGGATTTGCTCACAGTATCCTCAAGAGATTATAGAGTTGGATAAAAATGCTTCTATGACAGCGCTTACATAAAAAGCCTTATATAAAAGTGCTTAAATAAGAGGCTGATATAAAGAAGAAAAGTATAAAAATACATCGCTAATTTTACCTAGCGCTTCATCGTATCATACCGATAAGCGCTTGTGGCGTCTACCCAATCTCACTGTCGCTAAGGTCAGCAATATAAGGGGAGATGATTAGCTGGCATCAATCGC
>NZ_DAINDI010000049.1:2141-3489 GCF_036731945.1 Psychrobacter sp. | reverse complement strand
CGCTGTTTGCGCCAATTGCGCCGCCGGTAGATAGCCGCCGATTTGTTGGCCAGACTCGGTAAAGATAGCTGGCGTGCCGCGTACCCCTAGCGACATTCCAAGCTCGATTTGCTCTTTTACCGGGTTATTACAGCTAGGCGCTTGAACGTTAGCACCCATTTTTGCTTGATCCATCGCCGCCTTGCGATCTTCGCTACACCAAATCGCTTCCATTTTTGGAATACTGCCTTCGCTACGCGGCCATGCCAAATAACGCACTTCAATACCGCGTGCATTGATATCGCCCATTTCTTCATGAAGCTTGGTGCAATAAGGGCAGTCGGCATCGGTAAAGGCATAAACAACCGATTTGGTCGCGCCTTTTGCTGGATAAATAACCATGTCCTTTTTATCGACCGTTTTTAGAGCGTCTTGCGCGGCTTTGGCAACCAAAGCGCCACTGATATCGACTGGCGCATCTTGCCCAACGGCGATGATTTGTCCTTGGATAATATGTTTGCCAGATTTATCGGTAAAAAACGATGGTAAGCCCGATGCCGTTACCCAATAAATATCGTCCATATCCGTTGGTACAGCTGAAATGATTTCTTCTTCAATCCCTGAGGCTTTTAGATTTGCTTGTAAGGCTTTGACCACTGCTGCATCGTTGTCGGCGACTTGTGCGGTACTGACTTTGGCTTCGGCGCTATTGACGATGCCTGTATTGCTGGTTGCATCAGCTGCATTATTCGAGCAGCCTGCGGCAATCGCGACCAGCAATGCGCCCATCATCATCCGCGATAAAGGCTTGCGTGAAAATAGCGCGCGAGCAGAAGTGGCTTTAGAGAAAGAAGGTAAAAACATAGATATTTCCTTTAGGCGATGATGCCTAAGCAAGATATAGATATAAAAACAGGGGCATAAATAGTGTATGAACGCTTATCCTGTATACGCTAGATTTTGTTGTCAGCGCGATATATTTCAAGGATGAGGTGCAATTTATTGATAATAAAAGATAAGTAGCAATACTGGTTATATTAACATATTTTTAGAAATAACCACTAAAGGCTATTTGTTGACATTGCCAACTTTATTAACGGTAAATATTATCGACAAATGTATTATTTACAGATAGCCATTAAAAAGCCGATATAAAATACATTTGTACTATTTCATCTAGGTTTATGTCTAGGTAGGCTACTGTCATCAACATTAAATTATTTATTAAAACAATTTTTCTATTATTATTTTTCTTTCTAACTTTCTAACTTTCTAAGGAGACCCTATGGCTGGTGCCAGTTTATTAACCCTACTTGATGATATCAGTGTGATACTCGATGATGTTTCGGTCATGACGAAGGTTGCCGCC
>NZ_DAINDI010000049.1:0-2131 GCF_036731945.1 Psychrobacter sp. | reverse complement strand
CGCCAAAAAAACCGCGGGGGTATTGGGTGATGATTTGGCGTTGAATGCCGAGCAGGTCACCGGCGTCACAGCAAATCGTGAACTGCCAGTCGTTTGGGCGGTCGCCAAAGGCTCGTTTATTAATAAGCTTATTTTGGTGCCAGCAGCTATCCTTATTAGCGCCATTTATCCGCCTTTAATCACCTTTTTACTGATGTGTGGTGGCCTGTTTTTGGTTTATGAAGGCGCTGAAAAAGTCATTCATCGCTTTTGGCCGCATGCCCTGCCAGATGATGAAGAGCAAAATGCTCGTCGGCAAGCTAACGCTGATAAAAACGTTGATTTGGTCGCCTTTGAAAAAGAAAAAATCAAAGGGGCGGTGCGTACTGATTTTATTTTATCAGCAGAAATTATTGTGATTGCGCTAGGTGCAACGGCAACCGCTACGCTGTTACAACGTAGTTTGGTGCTGTCTATTTTAGCCATCGGTATTACTGTCGGTATTTATGGTTTGGTCGCGGGCATCGTTAAAATCGACGACTTAGGCTTGCATATGATGGAGAAAGATGGCGATTTTACTCAAAAAGTCGGTAAAATTTTATTTGCGGCAGCACCTAAACTGATGAAGTTTTTATCTATCGCTGGTACTCTAGCAATGTTTTTAGTTGGTGGCGGTATTTTGGTACACGGTATTAATTTTTTGCACCATGAAGTTGAGGACATTGCCCATTTGACTGGTGTGTTTGAAAGCTTTACCACTGCCTTATTAAATGGCGTTATCGGCTTTATTATTGGTGCTGCGATTGTTGCGGTATTTACTATTATCAATAAGATACGCCATAAAGATGAGCCTACTGCCCATTAAGCTTGTTTTTTGAAGATTAAGACTATCAAAACGTGGCATTGATATATAGTGAGTGAAAAGTAATATTGATACATCACGCACTGCTGATATCAATTTTTCTCGCTTGCTGTGCCTACGCAGACAGAGGCTACAAAAAATTGATATCAGCAATACCGTCGCGTTTTTAGGATGTTTTGACTATAAAAGATCGTTATAAAGCTATATTCATAGAAAAGCCCCAAAGTTGCTAACAACTTTGGGGCTTTGATATTTTATAAAAGAGTATTAATGACAGCTATTAGCTTTCACTATCAGAATCGTCGTTTTCTGATTTTTCCGCTTGCGTCGGCTTTTTATGCTCCGCTTTTGGCTTACGCGTCCGCGCTTTTGGCACTTTTGGCGTGGTTAAATTAAACATGCCTTTTTGTGGCAATAATTGCTCGGCCACATTTTCGATCATGTTTTTATAACTGGCGATGGTCGTTTTAGACTTCGCCGCCTGAATTTCCTCTTTTGTCGCTTGCTCTGATAGCTGTTCAGTTGACTCAGAAGCTTGCTCGTTTTCACTTTGCTCGACATCAGACTCAGCATCAGCATCTTTAGCTTCAGTATCTACTGTCTCAACGTTTTGCGCTTCTACGGCATCAACATCAGATTGCCCCGAGTCTTCTGCTTCGAGCGCTTGCTCTACTTTTAGCAACTCTTCACTATCGGCGCTGACATCTTCTGTCTGACTTTGATTGGCCAGGGCAGTGGCATCTACATTCTGAGCGTCAACGTTAACGTCAGCATCGCTGTTAGCTGCTAAAGCGTCGTTATTAGGCGCTTCGGCGACTGTGGTTGCAGCTGGCTCCTGATAGTCAGGATGCTGACCGCGTGGGTCGTTGCTCGCTCGCTTGCTAATAGGGCGGGGCTCAACGGTTGTTTTACCTTGCGCCGCAGCAAACTGACTGACGGCTTGCGTCATCGCCTCAAAGCTTGCGAGATAATCCGCTGCTAAAGGCTCATAACCATAGTTACTGAAGTCAAAATCTTGCTTGGCAGTTTTGCCAGTTTCGACTTTAGACTCGTTGTTACTATCTACTTTTTCGTTAACAGCGTTAGCTTGCTTTAGATGCAAAGCGATAGCCGCATTAAAGCAATTAATCACGCCTTCAGCGGCTAAACGCGCTTGCGCCTCTGGCAAGGTTGCGCGGATAAACTCACCAACCGTGCCGCGGATAGCTGGAAAGTTTACAGCGCGTTGCTCATTTACCACAGGCGTTTGATTATCCGATGCTGTAGTTGTCGAGGCTTGAGCATGCTGAC
>NZ_DAINDI010000048.1:8297-23180 GCF_036731945.1 Psychrobacter sp. | reverse complement strand
CTGTTTGCTGGTATCATTAATTCCGAGCTTGAACTATGACTTTTGCAAGAGGTCTGATATAAAACACCGATTTAACCCATAATAATGAAACGATTAACGAGAAAATAGTAAGGAATAAGACATGCGCTTGAACGCTGCAATGCAAAAAATACACGAACGCGCACCAAAACTTGGCAAAGCAATGTCGCTTACCACAGCGGCCGGAGTCATCGCTGCCAATAGTTTTGGCGGCAGTATTCCATTATGGCTTATGGGCGTTGGCAAAATTATCACGGGCGCTCCTATCGCTGATAAGACGGTAATAAAGATTGCGGAACACTGGATTGGTAGCAATAATGCTTTGATTGATACCATATTACCGCGTAAGGATTGGCGCATTCAATTGCCGGATGATGTACATATGGACGGCAAATATCTGCTGGTCAGCAATCATCAGTCTTGGGTAGATACCAGCATTGTGCAATACATTAGTGAAAAACGCTTACCACTGACCCGTTTTTTCACCAAGTTTGAGCTCATCTATATTCCTATCGTTGGGCAGGCATTTTACTTTTTAGACTTTCCAATGATGCGGCGCCATTCTAAAGAAGCAGTTGCTAAAAACCCAGCGCTTAAAGGTAAAGATATCGAAGAAGCCAAGCGCGCTTGTGCGTTATTAAAAGACAAGCCGTTTACCTTGTTGAATTATTTGGAAGGCACGCGCTTTACCCAAGAAAAACACGATAAACAAAACTCGCCTTATACCCATCTGTTAAAGCCGCGCGCTGGCGGTTTGTCGCTGGCGATTAATGCCTTGGGCGCTGATATGGATGGTATCTTAGATATGACCATCGTCTACCCTGACGGCGTGCCAACCTATGGCGATTTGTGGAAAGGCAATATCAAACGCTTAGGCGTCGATGTCCGCCATATTACCATACCCGATGCGCTGTTTGCCGGTATTCAAGACGGCGGCTACGAAAACGATGAGACCGTTAAAGCGCAAATGTTTGAGTGGGTCGAGCAAATTTGGCGCCAAAAAGATCAGCGCATTACAAAAATGCTGGCGGAATTTGAGAGTCATCCGCAAGCGGCGCCTCAAAGTGAATAAAAAAGGACATTAAAAAAAGCCATTAAAAATTATGGCTTTTTATATAAAAAGATAACGGCTAAAATACCAAATTATAATGGTTGATGGCTTGTTTTTTGGCATGATTCATTGATAATGTGAATAGCCATTAAAACTCGCCGCTGATTTGGTAGTGATTGGCAAAAGACTACTCACTACCAAAGCCATTTACTACTTAATAAGGTATGACTGTGTCCGCCTCTTCTACTCATGCGCCGATAAAACCAGCGCCTATTCAGTCCTCAGACATAAACAGCAGCCCGCCACCAAGACCGAATCGTCCCAAGCCCAATCGCTTGAAGCTGACCTATGATATCGTGATGCTCATCGCCATCAGTATTGATTTATTTTTAATCAGTATTGACGCTATCTTGATGAGTAATTTTAGTAGTAATACCGCGCAGTGGTTAAGCATGAGCGAGGCACTAAGCTGGTATCAAAACCATATTCATGACTCGCTACGGACAGCGGGCGGTTTTTTTACCCTATTCTTGATTGCCGAGCTGCTATTGCGCTGGGCAGTTGCTATTAAAGAAAAGGTGTATTACCGCTGGTTCTTTTTCCCTTTTGTGCATTGGTATGAAGTGTTAGGCTGTTTTCCGCAGCTGCGCGCGCTGCGCCTATTTCGCGCCGTGATTATCGGGCGCCGCTTGTATCAGCTAGGTTATCAAGTATTGCCGCAGCCGTGGATTAATCGCATTAATTTTTATATTAATTTGCTGTTAGAAGAGCTGTCTGATCGCGTCATCTTAACGACCATTCAGACGTTTCGTCAGCATCTGACCGATCCCAAAACACATAAATCCTTTATCGAATCTACCATTGCTCGCAATCGCAATGAGATTGAAGCGGCGGTGCTCTCATTACTGCGTAAAGAACTGGCGCCAAAACTTCAGGCACTGACCGAGTCATCGGGCGGCGGCACTATTGTCGCCACCGAAATGGGTAACGCTATTAAAGAAGGACTGGCCAATACGCCTGAGCTACGCCGCTATCTGCGTATGATACCCATTGCTGGGACGTTAATTGAGTCGCAGCTACAACATGTTGGGCACAATATCGGCGAAAACGTGGTATATGCACTCAACGAGCGCCTGCTTGACGCCGAACGTATTGACGCGTTAATGGTTGCTATTGCCAGCGGCGTTGCTCAAATCGATACCGACAACAGCGCCCTTGATACGTTAATCTCAAGCATCATCGCCGATGGTTTAGACGAATTTGAAGCCCAAATAAAAGTACAGCAATGGAAGCATCAAGACATGCTTAATTTGTAGTGTTTTGAATGAGAACCAGCTTTTTTGGCAATCATACTTTTGATATGCATATTTTTGAAAGCCACACTTTTAATAATTAGACTTTGACACTATATGCCGAGGCAAAAACGGCACATTGAACACCGCAACACGACCATTTTTGAGGATGTATATTATGACGATTTCAGACAGCAATCAGCAGGCCCTTGACTCACCTGACACGCCAGCTTTGGCATTTTATGGCAAAATGCTGACCTTTTCACGGCTGCAATTTAGCACCGATAATTTTGCGTCGATTGCCAGCCAACTTGAAACCACGCTGAGTAATAAAAATAGCAATATCCCTGTATTGATTGACAGTGAGGTTGAGCAGGATTTAGCAGCATTAGTAGAGCTGCTTTGGTCGTGGGGTTTGCAGCCTATCGGCGTGGTCACAGGTTTGCTTGATGAGCAAGCACGTAAGCTACGCTTGGCGATATTCCCAGCGGACGGCAAGCGTATCGAGCGTATTTTGCCCAGTAAAAAAGCCACTACACAGTTAAGTCAAGTAACAGCCTCTAAAGACAGCGCACAAACGACACCTGTGAATGATTCTGTCAGCTCTACTACCGATAATTCTGGCTCAGCTGTAAATAGCCAAGCTGCTGCCACTGCCGAGGTAAATGCAACGACTGAAACCACCTTGACGGCAGAGACGCTTATCAGTGCCGAGCATATTACCAGCTTGATTTATGATCAAATGCTGCGCTCGGGTCAAAGCCTCAATCACGTTGGTGGCGATTTAATTTTAACCAACAGTGTCAATAGCGGCGCTGAAGCCATTACCGACAATAACCTGCACGTTTATGGTCGTGCCCAAGGTCGTTTGGTCGCAGGCGCAACGGGCGATAAAGACGCGCGTATTTTTTGCCAAGTCTTTAATCCCTCTCTGGTATCAGTCGCTGGCACGTATTGCTTACGCGATAACCTACCCGAGCACGTGATTGATAAATCGGTTGAAGTGCGTTATTTAGAAGGTCAGGGCTTGGTCTTTACGGTCATGGATAACGCTTAGGTTTTATTTGCTCTTTAGACGACTCAAAGGCGTCATGTCATCATTATCATTTTGAATATACTTGGGGATAAATGATAAATTGACGTCTAAATAGTATGATTAATATTATAGTAAGTTTACTTAACAAAACTGCGCTATGATGGATTGTTAGCTCTGCCCCTATTTACGCTAGACTATAGGCACGGGCGTTGAGCGCAGATAATAGAGGGGGCTTTGGCTCTCTATTCAGCTGATATAACCTTTATCTGTAGGCAGTTCTTGTGCTTAAATACGCACTGGCTATAAGTTTTTATATATTTATGCTAGGCTTACGCTCGCAGATAGCACATCTTGGCTAGGTAAACGCCGAGCAATTGTGCTACTTTACATCTATACTGTTTCATCTAAAATGTTTTAACTAATAAATATCCCATCAATTCATAGGAGTGTGCCATTGTGGCGAAGATTGTTGTAATCACTTCGGGTAAAGGCGGTGTGGGCAAAACCACGACCAGCGCTTCTTTTGCCGCCGGTTTAGCATTACGTGGCTATAAGACAGTTGTTATCGATTTTGATGTAGGCTTACGTAATCTAGACTTGATTATGGGCTGCGAGAATCGAATTGTTTATGACTTTGTCGATGTTATCAATGGCAATGCCCGCCTGTCACAAGCGTTGGTAAAAGACAAGCAACTAGAAAATTTATATATCCTACCTGCCAGTCAAACCCGTGATAAAGATGCCCTGACAGACGATGGCGTCGCAGAAGTCATGGATGAGTTGTCAAAGCAGTTTGACTATATTATCTGCGACTCGCCTGCTGGTATTGAACGCGGTGCTCAGCTAGCGATGTATCATGCAGATGAAGCCATCATCGTCACCAACCCTGAAATCTCTTCGGTACGTGACTCGGACCGTATCATTGGTATCTTGCAAAGCCAAACCAAAAAAGTGATCGAAAATCAAGGTACGGTACGCGAGCATTTAATCATCACCCGCTACAACGCCGACCGTGCGGCCGCTAACGAGATGATGGATATCGATACCATCTCTAACGATATTTTAAAAGTGCCGTTACTTGGTGTGGTCCCTGAAAGCCATTCAGTGCTTGAAGCGTCTAACCATGGCGAGCCTGTGATTCATTATACCGATTCAGTGGCTGGTCAATGTTATGACGATATCGTCGCCCGTTTCTTAGGAGAAGAGCGGCCATTACGTCATATTGATGTGAAGAAAAAGAGTCTACTACAGCGCTGGTTTGGGGGTTAATGATGAGTAAGAAAAAAGGATTTTGGAGTAGCTTATTTGGTACGGATGACAGCAGCAGTGCTGGCAGTGCTAATATGGCAACTGAGCGCTTAAAAGTTATTGTTGCAAGTGAAAATCGCTTGAATAACCGTTTGACCGCTGATCGTATTGAAAAAATGAAACGTGAGATACTAGAAGTGGTCAATAAATACGTCAACGGCGTACAGATTGATGATGTTAATATCAACCATCGCTCTGAAGACAGCCTCGATGTGCTTGAGATGAATATCAGTTTACCTGAACATAAAAAGTAAACGACATAACTTTATAGTATAGCGTTTGATTGTATAAATACTGGTACAAAGCAAAGCCCTAAGTTTCATACTTAGGGCTTTTTTATACGCGCTCTTCCCATTTTTAAGTCGTTATTTTATACGCGCCATAATATTGTCTTTTTTGATAAATTGATGATATAGCGCGGCGCCAATATGAATCAAGGTAAAAACGATAATCATCGGCCACAAAATATCGGTATGCCAGTCATTAAAAAGCCGTGCCAACCCTCTATCGGGGGTGACAAAGACAGGGATTTGAAATAAGCCAAAAATATCAACGGCTCTGCCGCCATATACCGACATCAGCAGTCCTGCCATAGGCATCGCAATTAACAAGGCATATAAAGCAAAGTGGGATAATTGTGCAAGCAGCATTTGCCATTTTGGCATTGCCAGCGCTGACGGTGCTTTAGTAAACAGCCGGCTGATCACGCGGGCAATCATCCAAAACAACAAACTGACCCCAAATGCCTTGTGCAATCCGATATAGACCTTACTATCAAGATTGTCATATAACAGTATCATGATCCAAGTGACCAGTAATAATATGGCGCTAACCCAATGAAAGATTCGACTAGCAACCGACCACTTTGTCAGATTTGAATGGATATTATTCATAGTATATTTTATCGCTTCCTATTCATCGATACTTATAGGCGCTGACGGATCAAATGACAGTGTTAAAAACCTACTAGCTGGCAAATTAATATAATAACTATTTATCCCAGCTTAAGGCTAATAACTTTTTTTAGAGCTAACACTAAAGTCCATGATAAAAAGCGTAACCATGAGCAAATTAGCCATCTAAGTCAACCAATTGATGGGCGATTTTATCCAAATCTGGCACCACGTAAACCGTATCATCAATCATCACCGCTTGGAAAAGGTAGGATAGCACAACATCTTCTTGGACGCGCTGCTGAACGGTATCAGTTTTGCTGTCGGTTTTGATAAAATGCTCAGGCAAGTCGATATCTTTGACGTCGGAGATACGCGCCTGTAGTTGGCGGAGCTCGCCTGCTGTCTGTAGAGCGATACGATGCGCAGTAGTATTGCCTTCTAAAATAATCATCTTGTCCGGCGTTTGATGGCGCGGTAGTAGATGGAACACAGCGACTTCTTGTTGTTGCCACTCATAAGTCCATGTATGTTCACTATACTCATCGACACTTAAAATCAAACTACTAGGGATAAGCCAATCCGGTTGGTCGGTGGCTGGGACAATCGTTACGTCGAGCATACCATTATTAGTGGTCAATAAGCTCACGGCTTCAAATGAGTGCTTTAGAATCTGTTTCATATGTCGCTCACAATAAATGACTACGAAGAGGCGGGCATCGCCCTTTCAGCAATATAATGGGTAAGTTTTTCTGCTAAGGCTTTGGGACTACCGACAAACTGACAATAACCTGAATCAATAATAGCTTGCGGCTGACTCGGACAAGCGCTTGAGCTTGGGTCTTGCGCCCACAATTGACTGTCATTATCTTGGATTAAGCTTAAATACTGCGAACCATCATTTCCCATCCCAGAGAAGATAATATTGATAAGCTCACTGCCATAAACATCACTGGTATTTTTCAAGATTTGACCGATAGCTGGCTTATAATCGCCTTCCCACGCCTGATCCATTAAGATGATACGACCAGTTGAATCGCAAACAATTTGTTTATCAATGGGTACAATGAGGCATTGCCCGCCGCGCAAACGCTGTGAGGAAGTTATCAGCTGACAGCGCCAGTCATTATGGCGATTGAGTATGCGTGGTAGCGTGCCTATCATCGCTTGGTTAAAATGATGGGCCAGTAAAATACTCACAGGCAAGGTGGGTGACAGATGATCTAGAAATTCTTTGACCGCACTAGGCCCGCCCATCGAAGCACCTAAAAATACCACATAATGCCAATCGTTAGGCTCATTTTGGTAAGCCGTATTCTTATAAGCAGGGCTATCTATTGCATTACTCAATAACGGCAACGCCAGCATTTGGGCAAGTTTGCGCTTGAGTTTGCGCTGCCATTTGGCATACTGCTCAGCTTCATTAAGATATGGCGCCTGGCTAAATCCGACTAGAACGGTAGCAGGTTGAGCGGTAGTAGTCGCTACTGCCATATGCTCATCGTAATCACCATCTATGAGCCAAATATCAATCGGCGCTGTATAGCGGCTCAACCTATTTTGTAATTGCGCCCTTGATACGCAGTCAACCAGCTGCAAACCACAACTACGTACGGTATCAGAAAAAGCCATGCGCTGATGGTGGTCTTCTGCCACCACCAGTACCCTGATATCGTTTTTATGCTTATCCCTTAGTATTAAGGCAGGTACATTATCCTTCATTGACTAAGCTAGCCTCTATACCCAATAAACCTTGGATTTTATTAAGAAGCTGGTTTTCTTGGAAAGGTTTGCCCATGTAGTCATTGACCCCAATCTCAAAAGCGCGCTCGCGATGCTTTTCACCGGTACGTGAGGTAATCATAATAATAGGCAGCTCTTGCAGGCGGCGATTATGACGTACTTGCGACGCGACTTCAAAGCCGTCCATACGCGGCATTTCAATATCAAGTAACATCAAGTCTGGCGTGGTTTCTTGTAAAATCTCAAGCGCATCGATACCATCTTTGGCAAGGACCACATTGAAACCTTGACGCTCTAAGAAACGTGAGGTCACTTTTCGTACCGTGACTGAGTCATCGACAACCAAAATGGTGGTTTTAGATTCTGTACTGCTACGAACACTGATAGCAGGTTTTGCGACTTCTCTGCCTAAAGCAGCATTTCGCATCAGTGCAATCAGATCAAGAATAAGCATGACCGAGCCATCACCCATGATGGTTGCCGCTGAGATACCGGATAGATTTGAGAATTGCTGGCCTAAAGGTTTTACCACGACCTCGATACGTGACCCTGCGATTTGATCAACCTGTAGCGCCATGTTTTGTCCACTACGGTTTTTGATAATAATCAGTGGCACGCTGGTGTTGGTATTGACGACCAGTTCATTGAGCTTATTACCTGATAAAATCTCATTTAAATAACGCACGCGATAATCGTTATCTTCAAAGTTAAGTGTGGCCGCACCCGATTGATAATAGTCATAAATTCTTTCTGGACTGATACGTACGACGCGTTCAATCTGCACCAGCGGTATCGCATAATAGCGATCTGCGGCGCGAACCACCAACGCATCAGAAACGGCAACGGTGAGCGGCACACGCATGGTAAAGCGAGAGCCTTTACCAAGCTCTGACACCACTGATACTGAGCCGCCTAACTGACGAATCTCACTAATCACCACGTCCATACCGACACCGCGACCTGATATTTGCGTCACTTGCTTACTGGTACTTAAGCCGGCGTTAAAGATATACTGCATAATATCAAGGTCGCTTAAACTGGTGTCTTCAGCGTCAATTAAACCTTGGGAAATGGCTTTATTGCGTACCGCTTCTACATCAATGCCGCGCCCATCATCAGTTAGCTGGATAATGATCTCACTGCCTTCACGCAGGACTTCTAAAGTAATTTGTCCATTACGCTCTTTACCAGCTTCTAGGCGCGCAGCGACAGTTTCAATACCATGGTCGACGGCGTTACGTAACATGTGCTCAAGCGGTGAGGTAATACGCTCCAAAATGGTTCTATCCATTTCGTCATCAGCATTGATAATCTTTAGTTCAACCGATTTATTCAGCTCATTGGCTGTTTGACGCACGATACGCTCTAGCCTTGGCGTTAGACGGGTAAAGGGTACCATCCGCGAATTCATCAAGCCGTCTTGTAGCTCAGTTTGTGTCCGCGATAATTGTAGCAATAGACTTTCGCTATCACGCATTTTTTCAAGTAAGGTATTATTAATATCAACCAAATCCGAGGCCGACTCGGTCAAGGATTTCGAAAGTTGGTTTAGCGAAGAATACTGGTCCATCTCTAGAGGGTCAAAGCCTTCATGATTGACCAACTCATCATCAATCTGCGATAAAATCTGCGCCTCAAGCTCAATCTCCATCCGGCGCAACTGATCCGCTAGACGTTGTACAGTCGTTCCCATCTCTTCAATACTAGTGGTCAAGCTACTCATACCCATATCGATACGCGCACGGTTGATCGCTGATTCACCTGATAGATTAATCATATGCTCAATCAGACCACCTGAGATACGAATCATCTCGTTGCTACTGGCGTTCTGTTCTTGCTCAGTCGTATCAGCCACCATCGGCGGCATCTCACTGATATCTTTTTGAATATAGGTAGATTCTTGTTTTTCTTTCGCCAGCAAAATAGCATCACGCTGCGGTTGCAAAGACTCTTTTGGTATGTGCTTTAAGCTATCAGGGTTTTTACTAAATTGCTGCAGCGCCTCAATTAATAAGTCTGGCGTTGGTGGGTTCACCTGTTGCGAGAGAATAAATACCGCATCTGCCAGCCAATCGTGACAGGCTACTAGTAGCTCTAAGACTTTTTTGGTAGCAGGTCGGCGACGATCAATAAAATCGGTATAAACGGATTCCATTTCATGGGCAAGGTCAGCGATACCACTTGCGGTCACCATACGCGCGCCACCTTTTAGGGTGTGTAAGTCGCGCTGTAGGGCTTGCAATGCAACCGTATCACCGGCATCACTTAAGAATGCTTGGAGATATTCATTGCGGTTGGTCAGCGCCTCTGCTTCTTCTAAAAACACCTCTAAAATATCTGGGTCAGGTAAGCCGTTCGCCCAAGATTGTTTAATAATTCTATCTAAACTTAAGAAATCTGCCGTTTTATCGATACGATGGGTGTATTCATCGGCGCTGATTTGCGGTTCTGCAGCAGCCTGATGTTGCGGCATTGGTACAATAAGTTCGACGTCTTTTGGTAACGCTGCTGCTTTTTCAAACTGTTGCAGTTGCTCAATCAGTTCAGGCGTAAAAAATGATTGCTGATAGCGGACAATATGCGCCACTTGCAACGACAAAGTATCTTGCACGACTTGCATAATTTCAAGCCACTGCGCCGTTGGCGTACGTCTTGCTTCAACGAACGCCTCATAAATGCTCTCCGCCTCATGGGTCAAATCGCCAATACTGCGTATGCCTGCCATACGCGCACCACCTTTGATGGTATGCAAGTGGCGCTGTAAAACCTTTAAGGTATTGATATTGCTGATATCAGCACGCCATTTACTAAAGCTATCATTGAGCGCATCATCAAGCTCTTGCGCTTCTTCTAAAAAGATTTCTAATAGCTCAATATCGGTATCGATGGTTTCAAGTGCAAGCTCAGGTGCAGCAACACTTTGCACTGTGCCCTTAGCCTCTTCTTCAGCCTCTTTATCAATATCAGTATGTCCTGCAGTACCTGCTTCTGCATTGCTATTGATATCGTCACTTTGAGCAATATTTTTTAGCTGCTCAATAACCTGCCCATCAATTTTCAATGAGGTGCTACCCGCTAAAGCATCAAATAAACCAACTAGCTGACCATGACCTGCAAGTAAAGCGGCTTGGATATCAGTATCACGGGGTTTTTCAGGATGATGACTTAAATAAGTATAAGCATTTTCCAATTCGCTAAGAATTAAAGCAAACTTTGGTACATCTTGTGCTTTGCTGGCTAGATGCTTTATCTGTGAGATTTGCTTTGCTATATAACTTTGAATCTGTTCTTGCTCTGCATTATTAAAGACCGCTTCTAACTGCCATTCTGCATCTAGTAGCTCATTGATATTATCCTCTAATAATTGGCTTATCGTTGGTCTATCATCGGCTGAGTCTTCGTCATCGCTAACGGCGTACTGCTCACCAAGCATAGCTTGTAAAGAAGCAATATCTTGCTGACTTTGCGCCTCTTCTAACGAAACCTCTTGCTCCTGAACGTCTCGTTTATAATTAGCTAGATAGCCTTCAATCAGCGTCACAGACTGAGCGAGTGCTTTTAAATGCTGAGCATTCATCGGCGTGTCCTGTTGCTGCAAAAGCTCCAAACTTTGCTCTATCGTCGTGCCAACCTCACTGATTGCCGTTAAAGCACTAGCGCCAGACGCTGCTCTTAGGGTATGAAAAGCGCGAACAATTTCATCACTCACGGCGACATAAGGCTCGTCTTGGTGATCAAAGACAAAATCTTTAACGCTCTCTAACAGCTCTTCGGCCTCTTCAACAAAAATATCGAAAAAGGCTTGTTCCTCTTCGCTTTGAGGCGTCAACACGATGGGGGTTTCGGCCATTTTTTCATTTACCGAATGAATGGTTCGCAGCGTACTATCAATGCTACTGTTACTTTCGGCAATGTCATAAGCAGTGTCATCAACAAGTTCTTGATCTGTATTTTTAATATCAGAATATTGCGCTGTGCTTATGTCCTGCTGTTGCTCAGAATCATCAAATAGTTGCTTATGTAGCGTGCGGTAGCTGAATTCACCACCCAACTGCTTACTATAAGCCTGAGCACAAGCCACCCATAACGGTACAAGTGCAGGATAATCTTGACTGTCATTTTCAAAGGTAGTTAACAGCGTTGGATAAGCCGCTAACACATTACCAATAAGCTGCTGTATGTCTGCAGACGCTACAACTGTATTATCTAAAATACGGTTGAGCATATTTTCTATCGACCAGGCTAACTCGGCGCTATAATTAGCACCAACCATACGACCCGAGCCTTTTAGAGTATGGAAACCGCGACGAATATCAGTTAACTGGCTTAAGTTATCAGGAGTAAGCTGCCAATGCTCGTATAAGGGCACAATTTCTTCTAGAACTTCATTGGCTTCTCAACTTGTTCGGTATTTAAGAGTCTCTCATCTGTCGACTGTAGGCTCTCGTCTAGTACCGCATTATTTTTTTCAACCTCACTTGTAGAGAAATTATCATCAAGCACTTCTAAGCCTGTATTGATAGGTTGCTGACTCATTAAGTTACTGCTTTGCAAAATGGTAATGGCTGGATCAAAACTTGGTGGGTTCTGGGCTGCAAAATCCGCCAACATCGCTGGTAGATGCTTAGTGGTTTCTGTGACGAGTGCCACGACCTCATCGGTCACTGGTAGGGTTTTGTCCAACAGACGATTGAGTAGGTTTTCAATAGACCAGGCCATCTCACTGATACTAAAAGCACCAACCATACGCCCTGACCCTTTTAAGGTATGAAAGCCTCTGCGCACTTCAGTTAATGGCGTTAAATCTTGCGCATCTTGCTGCCAAATGGGTAAAAAATCCTCTAAATCAGCGACGACCTCTTCCACCTCTTCAATAAAGATCTCGCGAATATCTTCATCAACATCAAAGTTATCAGGCTTAAGCTCACTGCGAGCATTTAATAAAGCGGCGCTTTCTTTTTTATCGCTATGGTTTGTGTTATCGGTTAAATCAATGTTTTCATTAGCAACCGTAACAGGCGCAATCTCGCCACTGTCGTCATAGCGCAGTACATCATTTGTCGCTTGCTTTTGCGTTAAAAAGGTATCATTAACGGTTTCAGGCGCAGCTATATAGCCACTAAGTAGTGTCGCCGCCTTGTCGATATATTCATGAGCTTTGGTCAATAAAAGCTGATCGAAGACCTGCTGCGCAAGATAGTCGAGTAGCAATTCGATAGAGGTTAAACCTTCAGCTAAGGCCTCGGTGACATCCCAGCTCAGTACGGCAACATCATGAGTGGTTAACTGATCGAATATATTTGCTATTTTATCGGTCGCTTGACGGATAGATGACAGGCTCATACTGTCAAAAGCTTCGCCAATGTTAGAAAAATCTGCAGCGTCTGGTAATAGCGCTAGGTCTTGGCGCTGAATATAATCACTAAAGCCTTGCTTAACGTCTTCAACCGCAATACGCAGCTCGCGCAGCTCTTTATCGTCCGTCTTAATTTGGTGGCTGCTTTCTAGTTGCACGCTATCCATGTCATCATGAGTAATGACGTCAGCCGCAGGTATAAAAGAAGCCGCGCTTCCTATTTTGCTTAAGATAATTTGTTCGGTACTGTAGATAGCATTGTATAATTCTTGGAGACGCTGCTCAATTTGCCACTGCTGTTGTGATTGCTCTTCTACCACTCCAGTTTGGGTAATTAAGTCACGTTCTATATCTGCTAGGATAGATGCTGCTTGCGAGGCAAACAATGTCCAACCACGACTTTCTAGCTGATTGCTGATTTGTTGTAGTGGTTTAATTAGAGTTTGCGGCTTATCAAGGTTAAAAATAAGCGTATCAATATCACTTAAGATGCGCGGTAAAAAGCGTGTTTCGACCTCTTGCGGCACTACGCTTTGCAGCATAGCTTGCGTGCTATCGCCCTGTTTGGCAAGGCTGCTGATTTCGATATAAATATTTGCTACCAGCTCGTTGATAACTTTTGCCGATAGCGCTTTTTGATGGGTGTTCGACTCTATTAACGCATCTAATTGACTCAATAGCGCAGCGTAATACTTAGGTCGCGGCGTTTCGTTATGGGCAAGGTCATGTAGCCAAGCTTCGGTCAAATACCAAAGACGCTGCAAATCGGCATCTGCTGCGGTTTGCCATAAGTATTGAGCAACTTTTTCTAAAGTCGCCAGTATAGAAGCGTCATTGGTATTAGCGGCAAGTAACGCTTGCGCTTGTTGACGCCAAACCAATAGCAACTGCTGAGACTGCGCTTGGTCTAAACTGACCACTGCCGTACTAGCAGGTACCGCAATATCAACAATATCGTTAGTAGCAATGCTAGCAAGACTGTCCTCTTTAGAGTCTAAAGAAGCGTCTACAAGGTGATCGGTCGCTATATCATAACGTGCTAAAACTTGGGAAAGTTCAGCTGATGTTTTATTTATAAAAGCGCTATGAAAATTGCTCGTACGTGCGTAGTAAACCAGCTCACGTGTAAGCAGTCGATGCCCTACTTGACCAATACGGCTGGCATCAGCACCGAAATTGTCTATTTCTGCCCCTGCAAGTAAGCTGAGCTTAGTAGCCAAATTTGCCAATATCGGCAAGTTAATCATGGTCAAAGCGCCACCAATCTGATGATAGCTTTGTGCCATCTGCTCATAATCAGCGTTTTTTTCACCCAATTGCCAGCCATCAGCTATCTGTGATAATTGCTGATCAAACAGTGGCAATAACCACTCAAGTGTCACCATGTCGTTGGGCTGGTTTTTCATAGATGTATCCTAACTCGTCTAGGCTCTAATTTAGGCACTGGTTTTTTGCCAGGCGTTAATCTGTGGGTGCGCAATACGGCGCATGTGTGAAGGACGCCAAAATAACGCCTCACCTGGAGCCAATATAATATAACCGCCTACTGCGCACTGCTCTGATAGCCGCGCTAATATATCGCGCTGATCAAACTTACGAAAATAAAGCAGCATGTTTTGGCAGACAATGACTTGTTGTAAATGCGGCGTTGGCGGTTTTTTGTCGATAATGTTGTGTAAAGCAAAGCGTACACGCTGTTTTAGCGTTGGCATCACCTGCCAGTGGGCCCGAGCGTTTTTCTCTGTATTTTTTTGCGTAGACACAGGCAGAAAACGCAATTCTTCAACGATACTTGCTGGCCGCAATGGTTGAATAAATTGCTGGCAATCTTGCGGAATCAAAGCCAGTTGCTTATTATCATACTGACCTAAACGTGCTTTTTTTAAGGCTTGCTGACTGACGTCAGTCCCTAATATGCTGTAATTGGTCACCTGCCTTGCGGCCAAACTCATGGCCAGCGACCAAGTTTCTTGCCCACTGGCACAGCCGACGCTCCAGATACGGAATGAATCATCAGGATTGCTGGCATCAATACTAGCGTTGCTATCATTAGCATTGTTGCTAATATTATTGATCAGATGCACTCGTTGATGCTGCACTGCATAATCAGTGATAAACTTTATAGAAGGCAGATGACGAAAAAAGCGGCTTTCATGAATGAGTACTTTATCTAATAATTGCTGGCG
>NZ_DAINDI010000048.1:7338-8287 GCF_036731945.1 Psychrobacter sp. | reverse complement strand
AGCTCATGATTAATCGGCAACTGATGCCATAATTGTATGATACTCAAACCATAGGTCAGTGCCGTTTGGCTGACGGCGTTGACCAACCATTTACGTTGAACATTTGGCAATATAAAACCAATCTCTTGCTCTATATAGCGTTGCCATTGCTCAGTATCAAAAGCAACATCATCCCACAAAGCCTCGGCTACCAAAGCGTCAGCTTTATTTATCATCAGACTGTCTTTTTGAGTATGATTATTCACGTGACCTGCTATTAATAGTGTTGCTCAACAGAAAACAACGAGTAGTGCAACCATTTGGTTAACATTTCAATATCACAATCATAAGCTGATAACTAGAGATTACATGCTCGCCGAGACGTTTTCATCAACCTCTAAATACTCATCTTCGCTAAGCTCTTGCTCCAACTGCTCGTCATCATTAGAGATCTTAAAGCCTGTGACCGACTCTTGCAGTGCTGCCGCCATTTCGCTCAGCTCACCAATAGAGCGCGCGGTCGCCATCGAACCAGACGAGGTTTGTGAGGTAATGTCTTGAATAATATTCATGGTATGCGAGATATGACCTGCAGACTCGGCCTGTTGTAGAGCGGCGTTAGAGATGTTTTGAATCAGGTCTGCCAAGGTATTAGAAACCGTTTGCACCTCTTCTAGCGCTTCACCCGCATCTTTTGCCAAGCGTGCACCACGTACGACTTCCGATGTCGTTGATTCCATTGACATCACCGCTTCACTGGTATCGGCCTGAATGGTTTTTACCAGCGTTTCAATCTGTTTGGTTGCGTTTGCTGAACGCTCAGCAAGACGCTGAACCTCGTCGGCAACAACCGCAAAGCCTCGACCTGCTTCCCCTGCCATCGATGCCTGAATTGCAGCGTTCAATGCCAAGACGTTGGTTTGGTCAGCAATATCGTTAATCAGACCAACGATATCACCAATCTCTTGCG
>NZ_DAINDI010000048.1:0-7328 GCF_036731945.1 Psychrobacter sp. | reverse complement strand
GAGACGCTTGATACGTTTTGAGGTTTCTTGAATCTGATCGCGAATCACGTTCATACCTTCTATCGAGCGCTGTACAACTTCCGCACCGTTATAAGCAATGGCAACCGAACGCTGTGCAACCGTCGCTGACTCTGAAGCGTTATTTGACACTTGGTCAATCGAGACCGTCATCTCATTAATCGCCGCAGATACCCCAGCAATTTCTTGTGCTTGGTGCTCTGAGGCTTCAGCAAGCTCAACTGCATTCATCTGCGTTTGCTCTGAGGACTGCGAGACACGCTCAGCGGTACTATTAATAACCAGTACCAATTGGCGTAATTGGTCAATTGCAAAGTTAACAGAGTCAGCAATCGCACCAGTAAAATCTTCCGATACCGTCGCGTTTACCGTCAAGTCACCATCTGCCAAATCGCCCAACTCATCTAGTAGACGCAAAATTGCAATCTGGTTACGCTCGTTCTCTTCTTGAATTTGGCGCGCGCGCTCAGACTCCGCTTCTGCTTCTTGACGACGGCGTAAGGTTTCTTTTTCAATCAATAAACGCTCTGAGCCGCCGCGTTGTTTGAGTAATTGGTATAAAGCGAATAAAACGCCCAGTACACCTATCACAAAAACAATCACCGGCAAGATGACTGATTGATTAAAATTGCTTAAATATTGACTGACCGACGACAATGAATTGACCAGCCAAAACAGACAAGCCACACTCACTAAAGCACAAAGTCCTAATAACAGCTTCCATTTACTATTAGCATCTGTCGTTGTTTTATTCGTACCAGCTACAGGGTTGTTTATAACATCACTCATCGTGCCTATTCCTTTCAAACAATCGTCAAAGTCGTATCGTGACTGACTCTGAAATCATATTGCCATCAAAACAACAGTGATTCACAAAGCCTGTATGAATACTGACATCTCATTAAACCATGTCAGCCTTTGTTCTTTTCTTGCTTTAACAAACACCCCGTTAATAATCGAAGTGTTTATTAAGGTTGATGCATTTACTAAAAATCAATATTTAGAAAAAACAGCTAATTACTAGTTACTCACAACCACTAGATGGCAGCATCAGTATATTGCAAATCCTGTGCCAGTAAGCTTGGCATAAATATATACCAATCTTGCTCATCTTTGACAAACTTACCGTGGTTATAAGGCGCAAATGGCGAGCTCGGTTCAATCGCTTCTGCTCGATATTGGTCTTGGGTAAACTGCTCAATACCAAGCACCTGATCAACCAGTAGCCCCGAAAACACATTATCGTGATCTATGACAATGACCTTACGCTGGCTCATTTGCGTCAATCGACTAGGTACTTGTAAAAACCGCGACAAATCGGTTAACGGCAACAAGCGCCCGCGGATGTTGGCGATGCCGAGCATCCAAGGCTTTACTAAAGGTAAGCTGGTATATTCTGGCATGGACAATACTTCTGACACTTGACCCATTGGTGCCACCAAACGCTGACCGCCAATTTCAAATACCACGCCTTGCCAATCAAACTCCTTGCCGCCGCGGCGACCACTTTTGCGCGCGCGTGCTAAGTCTGCTATACGCAGCAGCTCAATAAATCCTCTGGATGCCACAAGCTACCCCATTACTTTACGAATTATCTGGACCAAACCACTTTCATCAATCGGTTTGGTGATATATTCTTTAGCGCCTTGACGCTTGCCCCATACTCTATCGGTTTCTTGATTTTTGGTACTGATCATAATAATAGGGATATGAGCAGTCGTTTTACCGCGAGTAATTTTGCGGGTTGCCTGAAAACCATTCATTTCAGGCATCACCACGTCCATTAAGATGACGTCTGGTAGATGGTCGACGGCCATCTGACAGCCCTGCTCTCCATTGCTCGCTTCTAATACTTGAAAGTTATTTTTAGAAAGCATGTCGCGAAATTTCGCCATCTCAGATGGCGAGTCGTCAATGACTAAAACAGTAGTCATAGGTGTTTCCTTTATTTTCGATGATATCCATTAGGATATATTGTTAAAACAAACCGATTAAAAATAAATCGCATTGATTGAGTGCCAATATGATTTACATCAAGATAAAAATTAAGCAGAAAGCACTCACTATTAACCTGAATAACCGAGCTTATAATATTTTTTATAGCAGGTCTTTAACGCGCTACTGTTAACGTTACTGATTATTTAGCGATACTGGTTAATCGCCTCAAAAAGCTCATCTTTACTAAATGGTTTGGTCAAATACTCATCAGAACCAACAATGCGGCCGCGGGCTTTATCAAACAAGCCATCTTTCGATGACAGCATAATCACCGGTTTGCTCGCATAATCTGGATTATTTTTTATCAAGGCACAAGTCTGATAACCATCTAAACGTGGCATCATGATATCTACAAAAATGATATCTGGATTATTATCAACAATCTTCGCTAAGGCATCGAAACCATCAATGGCGGTGACGACTTCACAACCCGCTTTTTGCAATAAAGTTTCTGCGGTACGGCGAATGGTTTTTGAGTCATCGATTACCATCACTTTTAAACCATCAAAATTATTTTCCATTATCTCTGTCCTATAAATGACTATTTATTCGGGGTACTATTTATAAATATGAACGATCACATTAAGGTGTTAATGCAGGCTGGGCGACGAATACAAGTAAATAAGCCGTCATCTTCATTAAACCATGAGCGTTTGTGGTATAAAAATAAATAGCTAAGTTTTTACGCTAAGTATCTACTTATTCACTAAGCATGGTTAATAGCGCACTATCATCCGTCACTATACGCACTTTGCGGCGAATTATCTTAGCCATTTGCACGGCATTTTAAGTTTTTTTGATGCTTTATGATAGTAATACTAGCTTGCGCAAACGTACCATCCAGTCATAACTGCAAATACTTATTTTCCAATTCTTCCGCTTCCAAA
This sequence comes from Psychrobacter sp., assembly GCF_036731945.1. Lineage (GTDB taxonomy): Bacteria > Pseudomonadota > Gammaproteobacteria > Pseudomonadales > Moraxellaceae > Psychrobacter. The sequence goes on along the minus strand of NZ_DAINDI010000048.1, from coordinate 4,425 downwards.
TTGCCTTTATAATCGTTGTTAAAATGGCGTTAAAAGCAACGTGGAATAATTAAGCAGGAAATAATTCCTTTAAATCAGCACTTTCAATATAAACTCTTTTGAAATAAGCCCTTTTGAATGGGAACCTGCACAATCGTTAATGCGGTTATATTTTGGACATTATATAGAATTAGGGCATACCTTACCGAATAATTTTCTTTTGTCATAAAAATGTATCAATATATTTTATTATGTTCGTTTTAGCATAGTTATGAGCGCATTTCCAGTCATTTAATGAATTTATGTTCAAATAAATAACTGTAAATTCATCACTCTAGCCAAATTCTTCTCAATAACTACGCTACTCACTAACTATTTATTTTTACGCGTTATCTATCGGGTGATACCTAGATACGCTGAAATTCGTCATTCAAAATCAGTAAATAAGAGTAATCATTTCACCGCCTCATAATTCCCTATATAATAAAAATTCGTTGACAAGGGTAATCGCTATGACAGGTTTTTTAGATTTAAGGCGCTTGAAGGCTAAATTTTCAAGCACCATACTTTTAGCTTCTAGCCCATTAAAAAAGAGTGCGTATCTTTTGAGCGCGGCGCTGCTTATCGCCTGCCAGCCCTCCCCGCCTACCTCAGAACCTGTCACAGCTGAAAATAGCGAGGCCTTTGACACGCCCCTGCTCATACGTGCTGATAGCATTACGATGACCCCTGATCATATCCTAAGCGTCAAACCAACCCGTTATCAGCCGAGCCTTGGCTTAGAAGGTGAGATTGTGCCTATCAAACAGGTAAACCTAATTGCTGCCCAAGCATTGACGGTAGAGCAGGTGTTGGTGAAAAAAAATCAACGGGTCGAAAAAGGCGCACCGTTATTCACCGTTCGACGGCAAGCAGCGCTTATTGAATCAACAGAGTCATCTGAACAAGCCGATAATCAAGCCGCAACTTCCTTAGAAGTAGAAGGTGAAGTAGCCGATAATAAAGGTGCGGCCACTGAATCCAAAGCATCTGCCGTCAACAGTACTCAAGCGGCGCCAAAAGATTCCACTGCTAAGAATTCAGATAACATAAAACCCAGTGTAGAAAAGGCTGATGAGGATGATAAAGAAAATTCTGCTAGTGCAAGCAATAATGACTTAGACAATAATCAAGCTTCTAAGCATGCAGAAACGGCGAATAATTTGATAACGGTACGGGCAAGCTTCGCAGGTCATATCGAAAAGCTATACGTCAAAAGTGGTCAAGAGATCGCACCGCGTCAGCCACTACTAAAGCTTAGTGATGGGACCGAGCTGCATTTTAGCGCAAGCTTACCTATTGAAGCCAAATCACAAATCTCCGTTGGACAAACGGTTAACTTCACGGCGGAAGGCTTGATAGATAAATTTACCGGTCAGGTCAGTAAGCTGACAGTCACTGAGTTACCAAAGCAGCTATTGGTGTATGTCAATGTGGTTGATAATGAAGTCAGTCGCAACCAAATACGACCTGATATGCAGGTGACTGGGCGCGTTGACTACGGACAAATAGAAGTTGGAACCATTGTTCCTAAGCGCGCGCTGCACAATGTTGACCTAACCGTGCTGCACAAACCGCCTTATAAGCCGCTGCGTCCTTTGCATGCCAATGTCTGGATTATCAAACAAGACCAGCGTTTGACGCGCCAGCCCGTCGAAGTTATCGAGTATGACCCGCTGACCAAACAATATTTAATTGCCGGTATTACCAATGACAGTTTGATTTGCTTGGCAAACTTGCCCGTGGAATCTGAAGGTAAAAAGGCAATGGTTTCATAGGCACCAAAGCTCGTAGTTACATTGTGTAGAAACATTAACAAAGCCTATCTTGTTTAATAACATCCTGTTTAGGCAATATAGCGTAAACTACTAATAGGGATTACGCTTTGAGTGAGAATGAACTAAGAGTTAAGGGCATTGAAAATTTAGGGCGTGCTTATTTACAAAAATAGTTTTATAAAGATAGCATTGGTAGATAGGTACTTTTAAAGCAGTATTTTTAAACAGCATTTTAAACAAACTATAACAACAACTAGAGGAAAAATTATGAGCAAGCAAATTTTACTAATTGAAGACGATCCAGATTTAGCCGAGTTAATCAGCGATTATCTGACCATGAACTATTATGATGTACATCATGCAGGGCTGGGTCAAGAAGGCTTAGACTTGTTGGACGCTAAAGAGCGCGATATTGATTTGGTGGTGCTAGATTTGATGCTGCCTGATATGGATGGCATGCAAGTTTGTCAGAAGATACGTGGCAACAAAAACAACATGACCAATAAAGTGCCGATTATCATGCTAACGGCAAAAGGCGATACTACAGACCGTGTATTAGGTCTAGAGATGGGCGCCGATGATTATATTGCCAAACCCTTTGAGCCACGCGAATTACTCGCGCGTATTCGTGCCGTCATTCGTCGTCATGAACAGCCAAATCAAGCTGACAGTCAGTCTGATAGTTTAACGTTTGGGCGTTTAAGCGTTTTTCCTGACAGTCATGAAGTCACTATCGATGATCAACCAGTCCGTTTGACGACGCATCAGTTTCAGCTGCTGCATTATTTTGCTACCCACTCGGGCAAAGTATTAAACCGTGAGCAATTATGGCAAGCGATGCCAAACGATGACAGCTCGGATAACATTGATCGCGCCATTGACGTGCATATTTCACGCTTGCGTGCTTTAATCGAAGACAATCCGCGCCAGCCAAAACGTATCATTACCGTACGCGGTGTGGGTTATCAGTTCGCCACCGATCAGGTATAGTTAGTACATGCAATCAAGCGCTATAAAACTCAGCAATAGTTGCAATAAAGTTGTTAAAATAAAATGGTTATAAGCGTTTGATAATAGAGATGATTTAATGCAACAACTGGGTTTTCGTTCCGTATTTGCCAAACTATTTGCCAGTGTCATGCTGGCACTTATTTTATTTGCGGTAGCGATGGTGTTATTGACCCAGTTGGTACATGACAAAGACGCTGGTATTCGTTCAGAAATCTTGGCCACGCAAATTTTGGGTCAAGTTGACCCATTTTTGCATGAGCTAAATATTGCTGTCAGTAAAGACAACCGCTTACAAGCGCGCTTTATGCTAGCGGTGGTCAAGAAAAGCTTTGATATTTTTGATGAATCACTGCAAGCAAAAATGGGCCTATATGACAATGAAGGTCATTTGCTCATGCAAAGCGACAACAGCGATTTGCCATTAGAATTGCCTGCGCCGCCCTCGCTATTAGCGCGCGTCTTTCCCTCATTTGCCGAAACCTCCCCAACCAAGCAAGCCCAAGTTTATAGTAGCACCGGCTATACGCTATTATACGAATCACGCCTGCCGCCTAAAAAACCTGTCCTCTCTGCCGCCTTAAATTTATTTACTGGTACGCTATTGCTGCTGCTTATCATGGCAGGGGTACTTTGGTGGATTGCCCGCACCATTACTTGGCGTATCAATCAGATGAGCCAACAAATGGCGCAATTGGGCGACGGCGACTTTACGGTGCGAGTCAATGCCCGCGGTAATGATGAGATTGCATCGCTTGCGCGCGGCTTTAACCAAGCGGCACAAAAAATTGAACACCTAATTAATGCCAATAATCTGCTATTGGCGCACGCCTCGCATGAGCTGCGTACGCCCATCACCCGTATTCGCTTACAGATTGAGATGATGGATATGCTGGCAGGGGCCTTGCCGAGTGATACCAAAGAAAAATTTGATAAGCGCGCCCAAGCTATCAATCGCGATTTGTCTGGATTAAACGACTTGGTCGAGAGTATTTTGTTGGTCAGTCGTTTAGATGCTGGACACGCGCTACAACAAGTTGAGCATTTAGACTTATATGATTTAGTAAACCAAGAGCGCCAGCATTATCCTGAAGCAACCTTGATTGGCGAGCATATCGTCATTGATGGCCAATCGTCGATGCTGACCCACTTAATTCGTAACCTATTGACCAATGCTATGCTGCACGGCAAACCACCCGTTACGGTATTACTTTACGGTGTGCAAACTCTAGATGAAGCTGACGCTATTCCTGATTATCTTTTGCAAACCATACTGTGCAGCAGCTTTGTCGATTACAACAGCTCAGACTTTGATTCTTATGATGAAGAAGCGCCTGATAGCAACCATGCGCTTGAAACCAGTCAAAAAGCTCAACCAAATGATGACGCCACTGTTCCTCACGATAATATCGTTCCTAGCGATAATAAAGGCACCTCAACCTTAACGTCGACGGATGAAGCATCGACCGCAGCGTTATTACCGGCGCCAGTGATTTATAAAAATGGTGAAAGTATCACTGCGGACGCTGAGATTGGTGGCAACACGAATAGTGATAACAGCACAGATACTGATAAATCATTGACGGCAAAAACTATTGACTCATCTAATGAGCTAAACAAT
>NZ_DAINDI010000047.1:22597-23556 GCF_036731945.1 Psychrobacter sp. | reverse complement strand
GCGCTGCTAGAGTGGCACCAAAAAGTGACGAGCCCAATATCCAAATAGGAATGTTTGATTTCGCCCCTGGAAATGACTGCACAGGACTGTCATCGGTGCCATCACCTAAGAAATACATGAGCTCTTGGACGTCTTGCGGGAAACGATCAGCATCTTGCATTTGACGGCGCAGCGCCTGAAATGTTGCACCATCGGTACCTGGCGCGCGGCCTAAACCTAAATCGACACGGTCACCGTATAACGCCTGTAAAGTGCCAAATTGCTCAGCGATGATAAGCGGTGCATGATTGGGCAGCATGACGCCACCAGCCCCGATGCGTATGCGCTTGGTTTGGCTGCCGATGTGCGATAATAGCACCGATGTCGCTGCACTAGCGATACCCGGCATATTGTGATGCTCGGCCATCCAATAGCGGTTGAAACCAGATTTTTCTGCTTGCTGCGCGATAGCAACGGTTTGGGCAATGCCTTCAGCGATGATTTTGCCTTCGGGTACGGGTGCTAAATCTAAAAATGATAATGGAATTGTGTTGCTCATGATTCACCTATTTTTATGCGGTCGCCTTGTAACGACGTTTTTATAGTTAGTTTTTAAATATCAGGAATAAAAAGCAGGCTGATGATTCAATAGCTCATATGATGGGGCAGTTATAGAGAATATAAAGGTCAGCACTTAAGATAGTAACAAATCATAATAATTTGCGGCGTATATAAGAGCAAAAAAGCACCGCTATCTATTGAGAACGGTGCCGTTTGTATTTATCAAAGAAATCATGATTAAGCAGAATGCTTGAAGTTATTATTAATTGCCTAAGTGCTGAGTTTTAAAAAGTTACTCTTTAAAAAGCTACTGGCTCAGTTAATAACTACTGACTAAATTGCTTTTGGCATAGCTCCATAAAGGCGCGTCCGTATTGACGGATTTCTGCATCATCACGTACCGCCATCCAACTGGTAAA
>NZ_DAINDI010000047.1:17713-22520 GCF_036731945.1 Psychrobacter sp. | reverse complement strand
CGGTAGCAGCGTAGATAATCATTGTGCAACAAAGATTCGGTCGCAATGCCAATATCCGCCTGCCCACGAATAACCATCTGCGCGATGGTCTCGGGATCTGCTTGTTGCAGAATTAAATTAACTTTAGGGAAACGATCTTTAAATTCTTTGACCACTTTTGGCAATACATAACGCGCTTGCGTGTGCGTGGTCGCAATGGTCAGTGTGCCAATATTGGGATTATTAAAATCCAAACTGAGGTTTTCGATGGTCCGGATTTCAGCAAAGATAGATTCGATATGCGGCATCAGTGCCGTGCCCATGGTCGTCAGCCCCGTCAAACGTTTGCCTTGGCGCACGAACACTTCGGTTTTAAGCTGGTTCTCAAGTGCCGCGATATGCTTTGATAGACTCGATTGGCTGGTATGCAGCACGGTGGCCGCTTGACTCAAGTTATAGCCATTGATTACCGTATGCCACACTGTTTCCAACTGTTTGAGCTGGATTTGTAGATGCCGCTGATTGACCACTACGTCGATTGCCATCATTTAACCCTATGTATAAATATACAAACCTCGTCTGTATATAAAAGTAAAAAACTACAAGTATTCAATAAGTCGCTAGTGTAAATCAAAGTTATTATTCTCGTATATAATAAATGGCTATGAATTTATACTAATTTGGAATATAGAGTAATTTATTTTCCTTAAATTGACAATAGGTGTTTAAAGCAATAGATAATGAAAAAAAGATTGTCTTAATGGTTAAGTGAGCTACTGATACATGACGTTACCGTATTGAAATAAACGGTGTTGCCAAATGCTATGGTTATTAAGTTAATGCAAAAACATCTAGTCAAGGTTAGCGTTCTCAAGTACCATAATTCAATTTTGTGCTAACGATGGTTTTTATACAACGCTGAGCAATTTTTATCGATCCTTTTTATCCGTATTACTGAGAAATGATTGATAAAAATTGTGCGCAGTTGTGTTTTTTATCTCAATTTTTGGTGAGTGATTATGTCTGCTGTCCAACCTGTAACGCCTGAACAACCGATTGCCAAAAAATCATGGGCAGAAGCCGCCAAGGCTTATTTAGATTCGCGCGTTATTATCATGCTGTTTTTAGGGTTTTCGGCCGGTATTCCCATTTTACTGATTTTTTCCAGTCTGTCGTTATGGCTAAGAGAAGCCGGGATTGACCGCGGTGTGGTGACGATGTTCAGTTGGGCAGCATTGGGATAATCATTTAAGTTTATTTGGGCGCCATTAATCGACGCGCTGCCAGTGCCTTTTTTGACCAAATGGTTGGGTCGCCGCCGTAGTTGGATGGTGGTATCGCAGCTGCTGATTGTATTGGCTATCTTTTTGATGGCGACGGTCAACCCTATCAGCGAAGACGTGTTGGTTTATATGGCGGGCGCGGCGGTTTTGTTGGGCTTTTCTTCTGCTACCCAAGATATCGTTATTGATGCTTACCGCATTGAGCTGGCACCGCCATCGATGCAGTCTATTTTGTCCTCTATTTATGTGTCAGGTTACCGCATTGGTATGATTGTCGCTGGGGCAGGCGCGCTGTATTTAGCAGATTATTTTGGTTCAACGGAAAGCTTTTATAGTTATGAAGCGTGGCGCAATACCTATTATATTATGGCCGGAGTCATGACTTTAGGTATATTGACTACCTTTGCCAGTTATGAGCCAACCGCTGAGATTTTGCAAAATAATAAACAAAGAAACAACCTCAAAGTTTTCTTAATTTACTCAGCGTTACTATTAATACCGGCGTTGTTGTTTAGCGCCATATATCTTGTCAATATTCTGATTAATAAAGTTTTTGATAGTAGCATTGCGCTGATACCGCTGATGGCCATGCCGAGCATTAAGTTCTACTTTTTAGCGTTGGTTGCTTGTGCACCATTACTACTGCTTTATTTTATGATTAATCAACCTAAGATCATTAATAAAGCGCCATTGGTGGCGGAAACGCGCGAAGACTACGTCAGATTGGTTTTATTGTTTGTGTTTGCCGTCGTCGCATTTATCGCCGCCTATGTTTTGATAGGGCAAGGATTGCCCAAGTTTGAGGGTGTGTTTGTCAGCTTTATCAGTGAGACGCTGCATTTGCTAACAAGCTTAGCCGTAGCGCTGGCAGCGGGTTATGCCTTGGTAAAAGTCGGTTTAGTGAAAAAAGAAATTGCGATGGCGACCTGGATTGAGCCTATCTTAGATTTCTTTAGACGCTATGGTAAAAAGGCATTATTGTTATTGGCCTTGATTGGCTTGTACCGTATCTCAGACATCGTGGCAGGGGTGATATCAAACGTCTTTTATCAAGACATGGGCTTTAGTAAAACCGATATTGCCAATGCGGTCAAACTGGTTGGCGTCATTATGGCGATTTCTGGCGGTTTCTTAGGTGGGCTGTTGGCGCAGCGTTTTCGTATCATGCATGCGATGATGATTGGCGCTATTCTCGCTTGTGCGACCAATTTATTATTTGTGGTGCTGACCTATAATCCAGGCAGTTTGCCCATCATGTATATGGCGGTTATCTTTGATAACTTAGCAGCAGGTCTTGCCAGCGCAGTATTTATCGCTTTTTTATCGGCATTGACTTCTATCCGTTTTACCGCGGTACAGTATGCTATTTTTTCTTCGTTAATGACCTTGATACCTAAAGTCATGGGTGGTTATTCAGGTTCTATCGTTGATAGTATGGGCTATCCGTTCTTCTTTATTTTTACCTTTGCGATTGGTATTCCAATTTTAGCGCTGATTTACTTTGTGGATAAACATATCGTTATTGGTGATAACGATGATATTTATGGCGACAAAGACAATAATGGCGATGGTGAAGGCGGCAGCGGTATTGGCGATAAGTTAACCAAAGCCAATCCAAATCTAACAGATACCAAAGAACCGCCCCGCGCTTCAGAGTAGTTAATGCATGACATATAACCAGTTCAACAGGCTTATTCAGTAAACAGTAATTTTACGAGTTATCTATGACAGCAGCTACCATTGGGCAAATAAAACAGCAAGTTCAGCAGTGGTTAAACGACAGTAAAAATAGTCATTTGCCTTCATTTTGGCTCACTGATTGGTTGTTGTTTGTCATTGAGCAGCCAAGCTCTTTTTTAATCACGGATGAAAACTATCAGCTGAGCGATAGCGAGCTTACGCAATTCCATGCGGGTGTGACTAAGATGCAGCAGGGCACGCCCTTGGCGTATTTAACGGGACAGCAAGAATTTTGGTCGCTGAATTTTAAAGTCAATGAGCATACATTGATACCGAGGCCCGATACTGAGGTATTGATCGAACAAGTATTAGCTTGGATAAACTCTCAACCAAAAAGTGCCGATGGCAATAATAAGCCAAAGCGCCTCTTAGATTTGGGCACTGGCTCTGGCTGTATAGCGATTAGCCTCGCGCATGAGTTAGATAAGCGTCAGCCAAACAATAAGGCTAAAAATTGGCAAGTGGTTGCCGTTGATTTATCGCTAGAAGCGTTAAAAGTCGCTAGGCATAATGCAATGATAAATGAGGTTGCTGCTGATATTAAGTTTATCCAAAGTAGCTGGTATGAAGTGCTGTCTGCTCAGAATGAGCCATTATTCGATGTGATTGTCTCTAATCCGCCTTATATTGATGAAGAAGATGAGCATTTAGCAAGACTGGTCGCCGAGCCGATTAGCGCCTTAAGCGCCCCTAATCATGGACTTGCCGATATAGCGCATATTGTTAAGCAGGCGCCGCAACACTTACGTAAAGGTGGGCTTTTAGCAATTGAGCATGGTTTTGATCAAGGTGCGAAAGTTCGTCAGCTATTTTTCGACAATCGCTTTGAGTCTGTTCATACTGTGCAGGACTTTGGCGGTAATGACAGGGTGACTTTAGGTCAGTTGTTATAATTGGTTTTTAAGAGTAAGTTTTTAAAGGTGAGTCTTTAAAAATAGGTTTTTAATAATGGATATTTTGCTTAAAACTTGTGGTGAAAAATAGTGGTAGAAAGTATGACGCACTCCAAAGAAACAGCGCAGCTAACAGATGCAGAATTGCTGCGTTATGCGCGGCAGATTTTGCTTGATGGCTGGGATATCGATGCGCAGCTACGTTTGAAAGCCTCGCGAGTCGTGATGATTGGGGCTGGCGGTCTCGGTTGTCCTGCTTCTGAGATGTTAGTACGGGCAGGGCTTGGGCAAGTGCACCTGATTGATGATGATGTGATTGAAGCCAGTAATCTGCAACGGCAAACGCTATTTTTACCTGAAGATATTGGCAAACCTAAGGCGCTCACGGCAGCTCATATGCTGACCAAAATTAACCCTTTGGTTAGGGCGCATGGGACAGTGGCCAGATTGAGTGAAGACAATGCTTATGAGCTGCTTGATATGGCATCTGGTAAGCCTGACTTACTTTTAGACTGCACGGATAATTTTGCCACTCGCGATATCATCAACCGTATTAGTGTGCGTTACCAGATTCCGTTATTATCCGCTTCAGCGATAGCCATGCAAGGACAATTGGCACTATATGAGCCGCACTTAAATACCGGCTGCTATCATTGCGTCTTTGGTTCGGTAACAGACGATGCAGCGGCGGATGAACGTACTTGTGCCAATTCAGGGGTACTCGCCACCACGCCCGCTATTATGGGTAACTTGCAAGCCAATGCAGCGCTACAATATCTAGGATTAACCAAAAATCCACTGACAAATAAGCTGTTACTATGGGATGGTAGCCAGATGCAGCAACGGCTGATGGGCTATCGCAAAGATGCGCATTGTCCGATTTGTGCCAAACATTAGCAAATTGCTCAAGCT
>NZ_DAINDI010000047.1:8772-17703 GCF_036731945.1 Psychrobacter sp. | reverse complement strand
TTTAACTCTTCCTATCCTCATCAACTCCTTTTTATTACCATAGTTGTTTTTTATGAAAATTCATCGTCCGCATTTATTAAAGCATACCTTTAATGTCGTTAATCGTGTGCGCCAAACCGCAAGCGTTGCTGGTTTGTCTGCACTGAGAGTTGCAAAGGGTGAAAAACCTGATGCGATGCTGTTAAAAGAAACCTTTGAACAATTGGGTACGACTTATATCAAAATCGGGCAGTTTATCGCCAGTACGCCATCATTATTTCCACGTGAATATGTAGAGGCGTTTCAGAGCTGTTTGGATCAAACGACGCCATTATCGTACACTTATATCGAACAGGTATTAAAAGAAGAGCTGGCCGCCACTGGCCTGACGCTTGAAGAGATTTTTGCTTATATCGACGAAAAACCACTCGCTTCAGCGTCTATTGCCCAAGTGCATGCAGCGCGTTTACATAATGGCGATGAAGTAGTGCTAAAAGTACAAAAACCAGGCGTTGAAACCATCATGCAAACCGATTTGGGGGTCTTGCACGCTGTGACCAAGTTGGTTGAGCTGTTAATGCCTTCTATGCGTTTTGCCAGTATTGCGCCAATTATTGATGAGATTCGTCTGCGGATGCTTGCCGAAACCGATTTTATCGCTGAGGCGCAAAATATCCGTGATTTTCAGCAATTTTTAGCGATATCAGGAAATACACGCGTCGTTGCGCCAACCGTCTATGAGGAGCTGACCACCAAGCGTGTACTGACCATGAGCCGCTTATACGGCGTTTCTATGGTAGATGAAGCCGCCATGCGTCAGTATTGTAATGATCCGGCGCAAGTGATGGCAGATACCCTTAATACTTGGTTTGCCAGTCTCATGCTCTGTAATAGTTTCCATGCGGATTTGCACGCGGGTAATTTAATGCTATTAACCGATGGGCGTATTGGTTTCTTAGACTTCGGTATCGTTGGTAAATTAAAAGCTGAGAGCTGGCGCGCCTGTATGGGTATGATGCAAGCAATGCAAGACAGCGATTATCAAGCCATGGCGCGCCATATGATTGATATGGAGATGACCCATGGCGGCAACCAAGTTAACGTCGCGGCATTGGGCAATGACTTGCAGCGTATGATGAAAACCATTATGGCAGAAGACAAAGCCTTTACCAGTGGCGTGCCTTTTAATAGTAAAGAGCAAGCTGATGAATTAAATAAAATGATGTTAGAGATTGTCGAGGTCGGTAAACGTCATGGCATTCATTTCCCACGTGATTTTGCTTTACTGACCAAGCAGATGCTCTATTTTGATCGCTTTATGCGCACGCTTGCCCCCGATATGGATATGTTTAGTGATCAGCGCGTGCAAATGCTGGGACAAACAGCAGTAGATGAACAAGCAAGCAATCCAATTCGCAATATTTCTTAGTAGTAAGCGCGTTATAGTAGTAAGTGTTATATTGAGACGTTTTTTGTATTTTTAATTGATTAGGTATGGCTTTTTTTAACACAAAGGATTGTGGGCGTTTTGCCACAAAATGGCTCTGTCATGATGACTGCTCTTAAAAGCCGTGCTACTACTATTATTACCAATCAAACGGTAATTGCTTGCATAGGGTTGTATTGTCTGGCAGTAGTGATGGGGTTTGGGCGCTTTTTATTTACCGCCACCTTACCTGATATCATGACGCAATTATCGTTATCGACGGTCATTGCAGGTTGGCTGGCTTCGGTCAATTATAGTGGTTATTTTATTGGCGCGCTGATTGCGATGTTTGTGCCCCAACGTTTGACATGGCAAATGCTCATAACATGGACAGCCGTCAGCATCGTGACTACCATGCTATTAGTCGTGCCAAATCTATCATTGAATAGCTGGTATATCATCAGGCTGCTATCAGGTATCGCCAGTGGGGTGGCGATGATTTTAAGCTCATCGCTGGTTATTCAAAGCTTTAGCAATGAGCGCCGCTCAGTGCTCTCAGCTTTGCACTATGCGGGGATTGGCGTCGGTATCAGTGCCTCTGCCGTCTTGACATGGTGGCTATTAACGCTCGGTTATCATTTCGATATTATTTGGTTGGTAGCAGGAGTTATCAGTCTGCCGTTATTATGGCTACTTTATGCTATCAGACCGCAAAATCTGATTTCACCTGACTTACCATCATCTAAATTATCGTCCTCTAACTTACAATGTCCTAAGCGACAATCCTCTAAGCTATCATCTCTCAAATCGAAGCCTGCCGAATTAAACCATAACAATCAACACCTATCTGTACCGCAAGCTTATCGTAATTTTAAACGTTCGTTATATGAAGCGGCGGCTGGTCATAGCAAGGCGATTGCATTACTGTCGGCAAGTTATGTGCTGGCGGGGTTTGGTTATATTACGTCGGCGACTTTTTTGCCAGTCATGGCAACGCAGCGCCTGACGGCACAAAGCTATGCAGGGTTATTGATTTGGTTGGTAGTTGGTATCTTTGCCATGTTATCAAACCCTATTTGGGGCGCGCTTGCCAAGCGTATTGGCGAGAGTAAAACCTTGATGGGGTTGACGTTGTTGCAAGCTTTTGGCATGTGTTTACCACTATGGTTTGATGGCGCTATTGGCTTGTACGGTAATGCGGTGATTTTAGGATTAACCTTTGTTGGTATGGTGTCAATGACACTTAATTTGATTAAAAATATCAATCCCGCTTACTCAAATTTGTTGATTGGGCTGGCAACTTTGGCTTATGCCATAGGGCAGTTCATAGGACCGCTGGTCACGGTGGCGCTGGCAGGGAAACAGGATAATTTTAACGCGGGTTTATTGGTCGCGGCTAGCGGTTTATTATTCGGATTGGCTTTAGTTTTCTTTTTTCAGCGTCAAGCTCAAAAGCAGTCAAACTAAACCACGCTACGGCTAAAGACTTCTCGTAGCTCAAAGCTGGTATGCACTTGGGCGACGCCTTCGATGCGATTGAGCCTATGCAATAAAAACTCTTCATAATGCGCCATATCACGCACCCGTACTTTGATTAAGTAATCTTCGGTGCGACCGGTGACGATACTACAGCTCACTACTTCATCGAAACTTTGGATTTTCTCTTCAAAATGCTCAAAGCGATCTGCAGTATGGCGATCCATACTAATCGCGATAAAAACGGCTAAAGGATAGCCAAGTTTTTGCGCATCGGTCTGGGTATGGTAGCCGGTGATAATACCTGCTTCTTCCAAGCGTTTGATACGGCGCGCGCAAGGGGTCGCGGATAAGTTAACCCGTTCGGCAAGCTCAGTAATACTCATACGTGCTTGGGTTTGTAGTAAGCGTAATAATTGTTTGTCGGTAGCATCAATATCTATAGGTAAAATATTGGTCGTATGATTATTTAACATCGGATATCATCTATCTAGTGGAATAATCTAATTATAGGTGAAATAGTGGTTTATTTCACTAAAATATTATAAATAGTAGCTAAATAAAGCTGATTTCTAGCACAAAAACTTTGTTATTATAATGGCATAAACTTTTATTATCTCGTATGATAAAGAGTGCTTGGTCATTAGTTGCCCAGTTAAAAATATACTTCAACTCAGCTCTTTATGTTATCTAAGGATTGATTATGCCTAATCAAGCAACACGCAATGCAGACCGCGCGCCTGCAAAAGTCACCCCAAAAAATGCCGCTTTTGATTTCCGTAAATATCGTCCATTTGCGTTTGCTCCTGTGCTAGCAGATCGTACATGGCCGAGCAAGACGATTGAGAAATCACCAATTTGGGCAAGCGTGGACCTGCGTGATGGCAATCAGGCGCTGATTGATCCGATGACCATTGAACAAAAAATGCGCTTTTTTAAAACCTTGGTCGATGTGGGTTTTAAAGAGATTGAAATTGGTTTCCCATCGGCGGCGCAAGTAGAGTTTGATTTTGCTCGCAAATTGATTGAAGAAAATCATGTCCCTCACGATGTGACTTTGCAAGTATTGGTGCAGGCGCGTGAGCATTTGATTGCCCGTACTTTTGAATCATTAAAAGGCGCGAAGCGTGCCATCGTTCACGTCTATAACTCAACCAGCCGCGTACAACGCGAAAAAGTATACGCTAAGGATAAAGCAGAAATTAAAGAAATAGCCATTGCTGGCGCTAATTTATTGGTTGAATACGCAGCCAAATATCCGGAAACAGAATGGGTATTCCAGTATTCGCCTGAAAGCTTTAGTCAAACAGAAACTGAATATGCGGTCGAAGTCTGTGACGCGGTTTGTGAGGTTTGGCAGCCTGAAAACGGTCAAGAAGTGATTTTAAACTTGCCAGCGACGGTTGAAGCATCAACGCCAAACGTATTTGCCGACCAAGTTGAGTATTTTTGCCGTCATATTGCCAAGCGTGAGCATGTCACGGTAAGCTTACATACGCATAACGACCGTGGCTGTGCGGTGGCTGCTGCCGAGCTTGGCGTACTTGCTGGTGCCGATCGTATCGAGGGTACCTTGCTTGGCAATGGCGAGCGTACCGGTAATATGGATATCATGGTTATGGCGATGAACTTGTTCAGCCAAGGTATCGACCCAGAGCTTGATTTTAGTAATATGAGTGAGATTGTACAAGTGGTGAGCGAGTGTAATAACTTGCCACTACATCCGCGTCATCCATACGTTGGCGAGTTGGTCTTTACCGCCTTTAGTGGCTCGCATCAAGATGCCATCAAAAAGTCTCTTGATTACAATGAAAAACATCAAGATGAAACCAATAACGTTTGGGATGTTGCCTATTTGCCGATTGATCCGGCGCACATCGGTCGCAGCTATCAAGACGTGGTTCGTATCAATAGCCAATCTGGTAAAGGCGGCGTTGCTTATATCTTGCAGCGTAACTATGGCTTTAATTTGCCGCGCTGGATGCAAATCGACTTTAGCGGTGTGGTCCAAAAACAAGCGGAAAGCGCTGCTCGTGAATTACAGAATGATGAAATCTTACAAACCTTTGAAGAGACATATCTACAGCAAGGCAGCTTCGAGCTTCTAGATTATAGTGTCAATAACAAAGGCGGCGAGGTCTACTTTAACGGTCAAGTACAGATGAATGGCGACACCATTACTATTGACGGAACCGGTAATGGTCCATTGTCATCGTTTATTGATGGACTTGCGCAGCACACAGGTAAATCCATCCATGTTATTAACTACGCTGAGCACGCGATTAATCCGCAGCATAATAGCGGTGATGGTATCGATGATGATACCAACAATGATAATAAAACCAACGCCAATGCCGCGGCTTACATTCAGCTAAATGTAGACGGTGATGTTTACTCAGGCATCGGCACTTGTAGTAGCACGGTATCAGCGATGCTGAAAGGCGCATTGTCTGCTTTTGCTCAAGCGGCTAGCCCAGTTGCTGCTTAATATCGCCTTTAGCTGATGTTAAAATAGCTCAGTTTACGATGCTAATCTATAACGCCATGGCTTTTGCAAATTAGCCATGGCGTTATTTTTGTGTATATACACTTAATATTTGGTAGGTGAGTTTTAAAAACAATATTGGGCATGAATTCATTGATGAAGTGTTACGTTGAGGTCAGGGTTGGTCAAAGTCGTACTACTAATAGCATAATGTTACTTGTGTTTTTGGTGTCTAAGACTTACGCTAATGTACGTCTTATTTATTATTATAATATTAAAAAAGGTTAATTATGGAACCTATATCTTTTGCTTCATTTTCATTGGCTTCTATTTTAGCGTCACTGCCAGTGAACGGTGAAGCGGTTAGCAAACCTACCGTTACCACTCATATCAGTCCCGCTATCGCCGGACAGTGGGAGATAGATTTAGACAGTGACATCACGATGACCAAAGATGCGCAAGCCAAGCAAGCGGCGTCAAAGATGGAGCTGGGCAAAATTGATGAACCAAAAGTCAATGCTGGCGCTGAGGGTGGCGTGTTGACCCAAAATGAAAAGCGTATCATCAAGGTGCAGCCAACTAGCAGTAAAAACCTGTTAACCGCTAAGTCTACTCAATGTCGAGAGATTTATAACTTTGCTGCCGATAATGAGATGTGGGCAGTTAGTGGTAAAGAATGGACTTACGGGCGTTACTTAGTCACCCATCGTGATGAAGGCTTGCCTATTATTGCGCTAAAAACGGTTTATGATAATAACGAAGTCGATTGCTCGGGTAATCAGGTAGATCAAACTGGCGAGGCATTAATAGCGTTTTTGAACCATGAAGGCAATAAAATGCAGTGGTGCGCCGATCCTGAGGGTACAGAATGCTTTATGAATTTCACCAGAATATTACCTTAGCATTCTTTTAGCGTTATTTATAAAATTTAAGCAGCACTTTATAAAATTTAGACATATAAAAAAACCGCTATCTTTTAGGTAGCGGTTTTTTTTAATTTCTGCTTAAACAAAAAGACTAAGACTAAGACTAACTAAGAAGCAGCATCAGCTTTATCTTTATTAGATGTTAATAATTCTCTTTCTAGATAATGAATGTTTTGTGCTTCATTAACGAATTTATCATCCGCTAAAATCACATCACGATGTAAGGATATATTGGTTTTGATACCTTCAATCACCAATTCGTCAAGCGCATGCAGTGTCTTAGATATTGCTTGCTGACGTGTTTGACCGTGACAGATCAGCTTACCAATCAATGAATCATAATAGCTTGGAATCTCATAACCTGGGTAGAGGTGCGAGTCAAAACGCACGCCCGCGCCACTTGGGGCAAACAACTGATTGACCGTACCTGGACAAGGCATAAAGGTCGCTGGATCTTCGGCATTGATACGGCATTCTATCGCATGGCCTTGAATTTCTATCTCGCTTTGGCGATACGATAGACCATAACCAGCGGCGATTTTAAGCTGTTCAACGACGACGTCAATACCGGTAATCATCTCAGTGACTGGATGTTCAACCTGCACGCGTGTATTCATCTCAATAAAAAAGTATTCATTATTTTCAAATAAAAACTCAAAGGTACCGGCGCCGCGATATTTCACCAGCTCACAAGCTTTAACACAAGCATCTAAAATAGGCTGACGCACATCGTCAGGGATATCTGGGGCAGGTGCTTCTTCTAAGACTTTTTGGTGACGACGTTGTAATGAGCAGTCGCGGTCATACAGATGAATGGCATTGCCATTACCGTCGCCCAGTACCTGTACTTCTACGTGGCGCGGATTTTGGAGATAGCGCTCCATGTAGACGGTATCGTCACCAAACCACAGCTCAGCCTCTTGTTTGGCAGCTTGTACTTGGCCAATAAGCTCATCAAAACGCTCAACAACGCGCATACCGCGGCCACCGCCACCAGAAGCAGCTTTAATCAAGAGGGGAAAGCCGATATTGCGCGCTTGCTCTTCAGCGTTATGCAAAGTGACGGCACCCACTGAACCAGGAACTGTTGGTACGCCCGCTTTTTTCATGGCATTAATGGCTGATACTTTATTGCCCATTAAGCGAATGTGGTCAGCATTGGGACCGACAAAGGTTAAGCCAGCTTCTTCGACGCGTTCAGCAAACTCAGCATTTTCTGCCAAAAAACCATAACCGGGGTGAATGGCATCAGTGCCGGTGATTTCAGCGGCGGTCAAAATGGTGCTAATATCGAGATAGCTTTGGTTGGCGTTGGGTTTGCCAATACAGATTGCTTCATCAACAAAGCGTAGGTGCATTAAATTGGCATCCGCCGTTGAATAGACACCGACGGTCTCTATGCCAAGCGCCTTGCAAGCTCGAACGATACGTAGGGCAATCTCACCTCTATTGGCGATGAGCAGTTTTTTTATCATGGGGTCATCCTTGTCAAAGCGGCAGTCATTGATAGCCTCGCTATTTTAGACATCGTAACAGCAAACTGCGCTACATAAAATTTAGACAAACCGAGCGCTGATGTCGATGAATAATAACGAGGTCTCAATCATTACAAAGTAAAGGTTGGTAGATAGCGTTACGCTTTATAGCGTATGACTGGCTGACCAAACTGTACCACTTCAGAATTATCCACTAAGATTTCATCAATGACGCCGCTTTGAGTCGCTTCAAGAGGATTCATGATTTTCATGGCTTCAATGATACCAAGCGTATCGCCTGCTTGTACTTTTTGACCGACCTTTACAAATGGCGGATCGTTAGGACTTGGGGCTGAATAATAAACACCCACCATTGGCGAGGTTTCAACGCTGCCAGCTTTGACGGCGGCTTTTGCAGCGGCAGCGACAGGTGCAGCACCTGCGGCAGGCGCAGCCATCATCGTCGGTGCTGGCGCATCATAGTGACGAGTTAGACTGATGTGTTCGTCGTCTGAGCTGATTTCTAAATTAACCAGTTCACTTTCTTCCATGAGTGCGATCAGGGTGCGTATTTTTTCAATATCCATAATTTTAATTTTGCCTTGTACTAATTTCTAGAAAAAAATAGTGTAACTAAATATTGTATTGGTAATTGCTAATGATACCTATATTCACGCCAATGAGCAATCGATGTACAGTTGTTAACTGAGTTTTTTTACATATTATGACGTAAGCGTGCTTAAGCGTAAGAAATATTCAATGATTTATCATAGTCGATGTCATAAGGTAGCGCCAGTCATGGTTACTAGACGCTACGTTTGAACCAAGCGACCGCATCAAGCCCATAATGTTGTCAAGCGTTTTTGCTGATAGCGCAGACGCAGACTTAATAATATAGACGATAAGAATAACCCAGTGATGAGCGCCATCCAAAAACCCTGGGCGCCAACGTCGGTGAAGCGCACGAGATAGACGCCAAGTGGTAAAGCAACCAACCAATAACAAAATAGCGTCACCCACATCGGCACCGTGGTATCTTGCATACCGCGTAATATACCAGCGACATTGACCTGCCAGCCATCAAATAATTGATAAGCGAGGGCAAAAATGAGTAAGTGCATGGCTTGGGCGCGTACCACAGGATTGTCGGTGAATGCCGCCGCC
>NZ_DAINDI010000047.1:4725-8762 GCF_036731945.1 Psychrobacter sp. | reverse complement strand
ACACCAAGCATAGAAACCAGCGCGATGATAACCGTCCATATGAGCCCTGTAGTTAACACTTGACGCAGTGCCATCAGGTTTTTTTCACCAAAGCGGTTGGATATCATAATCGTCAGCGCCATCGCCACCGAGATGGGAATCATAAACAGCTGCGAGGTCACGGACAATGCTACTTGATGCGAAGCGGTTGCAATCTCACCGAGCGGACTGATAACTAGTGCCCCTAAACTAAATAAACTGGCTTCAAAAAAGATAGAAATACCAATCGGAATACCAAGTTTTAATAGTTTTTTAATTTGCGTGCGGTTAGGGCTGGCAAAAGCATAAAAAAAGCGCGTACTGGCAAACTGCTGACGCTTGGTAAAGCTGGTATATGTCGCTAATAGTAAGACATTAATCCAAAGTACGATGGCCGTTGCTACTCCGCAACCAGCGCCGCCCATCTCGGGCATACCAAATAAACCGTGGATAAAAATATAGTTAAGCGGAATATCGGCAAGCAGTCCGATGATACTAATAACCGTCACCGGCTCAGGTCGGCCAAGCGCCTCACAATAACTGCGCAGCACGGCATAGACCGCGATTGCCGGAAAACCGAACGATACCCCATGTAAATATTGCGCAGCGATGGGTTGAATAGTGTCAGGCACACCCATTACCCCAAGTATATTGGGCGCTAGATTGACAATGATAAAGCCGAGAATACCAATGACGCCGGCTGTCCATAACGATTGCTGGGTAATATGTGGCACTTGGCTATGATTGTTTTGGCCGATGGCTTCACCGATAAGCGGCGTGGTGGCAATCAAAATACCGGTCGCCAATAAAAACAATGGCAGCCAAATACCGGAGCCAACAGCCACGGCCGCCAAATCAAGGGCGGAAACCCTGCCTGCCATAATGGCATCGACGACACCGAGCGCAGCTTGGCAAAACTGGGTAATTAAGATGGGGAGGGCGAGTACGCCTAAGCGTAAGCTGTAACTTTTAAAATCTCTAAAGGATAATGGGAAAACCATAATGAGCAACTTTTTATTCTTTGCAGTAATTATTGTGGATGAGCAAATGCTGCCATCAACAAGTTAATAGCGAAACAGTGAAATAGGATTGGTGCGACGATAATACTCCGATAAATAATATGAGCAAGTCCATTTTTAATGATTATTAATAACAACATGCCGACAGAGTAAAAAATTAAACAGTTAAGACCAAAATGAAAAATGACCCGACAATCCGTAAGTAGAATTGACAGGTCATCATCAGAAAGATAGCAAATAAGCTAAAGCATGGGATCAGTGGTTTAGCAGTGTTTGTTCATACTTGTCTCTTCTTTAGCTAGGATAGCAGTACAGATAAAAGCAACTATTATAACGATTCAGGTAAGTCTTGTACCAGAGCTTGATAGCCAATCAAGCTGTTATTTGCATCGAATGCTTGTACGACAATCGCATAATTGGTTGAGCGCTCGGGAATAACAGGCGCAAACTGAGTTTCAAGATTGCTCAATAGCAGATTCTGAACATAACCGTTAACGCCCGATTCTGCTTTATTAACATCAATTTGACTTACTAGGACGTGCTTAGTATTGCTAGGGTTTTGCCAAGTAACCGTTTTTTGACTACCATTACCGGTAATATCTAGGTTTAGCTCGCCAAGTTGATAATCAAGTGGGTAAGTCTTAAAGTTAGAGCGGTCGCTGATGGTATAGCTGACATTACAATTATCTTGACCGCTTGATAATTTCTTGCCGCCCAGACCGTCTTGGTACTCAAAACTACCTTTCCAAGGCGCACCTGCTTCATTTTTTGCAAAGTTACCAGCAAAAGTCGTTAATAGGTTTGGTGTCTCTATCCCTAAATCGCTGACATACTTAATGTCTAAAAATTTTAATGTATCAAGGCTACCCGTTACTTTACCCGCGATATAGTTGTCGACTTTAATTGCTGAATTGATACCTAACACATTGTTTTCTTGGCAAGCTTGCTGCTGATAACTAAAACTACCATCAACACTACCAGCGCCATCTTTACTGATATCAAAGTATACCGCACCGATATCGATATCGCTGTCGTCACCATCATCAATCTCGACAAAGTGACCGACATAAAGACCGCCGCGACCGCCTTCTGGCGTTAGTTTATCCAAGAACTTATCAAGCGATTCTTCTGGTAAAAAGACCGACTCCAAAATCTCAGCCATGGATTTTTCATCATCGCTTAACTTGTCTTCGACCTCTTTATATCTCTCTTTGACTTTATCTTCCACGCGATCGTATTCGTCTTTTACCTGATCTTCTACGCGATCATATTCTTTCTTAACTTTATCGCCATCACTGCCGCAGGCGCTGAGAGTTAGACTAAGGGTACTGGCGGTTAACACAGATAATAGTAGCTTGGGTGCGCTCATAAATGAGTCCTGATGGTTGATTGCTATAACAATAAGAGAGAAGCGTAAATAAAAAATAATTTCTGTGCATAAATATAGCAAAATCTATCAGGTATGTGCGTGGATAAATGTGCACTCATACCATAAAATTCTTACGCCATCGTTACCGTTAAATCCTATCATTCTCTGGTAACAGATTCAGCTCTTCTGCCATATCCATAATCGTGCTCCAATGCTTGGGTTCAAGCGGCAAAATGGTCAGCTGCTCACAGCCTTTTCTTAGCAATAAAGAATCCTCAAGCGCTGGCAAAAATTTAAGCTGGGCTAATGGCAATATATCCGTAAAAGCCTGCTCAAAAGTCACATCTACCATGTACCAGCGCGGCTCATCTTCAGTTGCTTTAGGATCATAATGGCGATGTTCGGGATGAAACTGGGTTGGGTCAGGGTAGCCAGCTCTGCTGATAGTCACGATACCAGCGACGCCAGAAGGCTTGGCGCTTGAATGGTAAAAAAGTGCTGTATCGCCGACCTTCATATCGTCACGCATAAAGTTGCGGGCGCGATAATTACGTACCCCATCCCACATCTCCGTGCCTGCACGTTGTAAGTCTTCTATATTAAAACAGCGGGGATTAGATTTGATAAGCCAATATGCCATGGTTTTTATCCTTGTAAAATTATTAATGTAATCATAACTATTTAATAGTGATGGCATTAAAAGCTGCTCATCATCTATTTTTATTCCATATTTATTTTCCTTCTCTGTAGTCATCTAGCTTATCTAGCATTACCACTATCGGCCATTGCTATAAACGCCAATTGTTCCCAATACTTTTATGGCCAATTTGTGCTGATTAGGCTTTTCTTTAGCGCGCCCAGCCGTTATCCTAGCGCTACTTTCTGCTGATGATAGCAGCTACTCCTTTATAGATAAGTCCGATTATGTCAAATATCAAATCCTCTCATTTTTCGAATAATCTTGATGCTAATAGTCGTAACGAAACAAGTGCGCTTATAGTGAAAGATATTCCGTTAGCACTTTATATCCATATTCCTTGGTGTGTGAAAAAGTGCCCTTATTGTGATTTTAATTCGCATGAGCTGCCGATTGACAGTCAGCTGTCTATGTATGATGAATACGTCGATACGCTATTACTTGATGCAGCATCACAGCAAGCGTTAACACAAGGGCGAGAAATCAGCTCAATATTCATCGGTGGCGGTACACCGTCGCTACTGCCCATTGCCCAGTATCAGCGTTTATTTGATGGTTTGCGTGAGATTTTTCAGTTTGCAGGTGACATTGAAGTGACGATGGAGGCCAATCCAGGCACCCTTGAGCATGCACCATTTGCACAGTATTTAGACGTAGGCATCAATCGTTTGTCGATTGGCGTACAAAGCTTTGCTGCCGGCCAGCTCACCACGCTGGGGCGTATTCATAATCCAGCCCAAGCGTTATTAGCAATTAAAGCCGCTCGTCACGCTGGATTTGAACGTGTCAACGTCGATTTGATGCATGGGCTACCGCAGCAAACGATGAGTGAAGCCCTGAACGATATTCAAATGGCGCATGAGGCAGGTGCTACACATATTTCTTGGTATCAGCTAACGATTGAGCCAAATACGGTGTTTTATCGCAGTCAGTC
>NZ_DAINDI010000047.1:0-4715 GCF_036731945.1 Psychrobacter sp. | reverse complement strand
CAGCCGATTTTACCCGATGAAGATAGTTTGGCAGATATTGAGCAAGCGGGGCAGACATTGCTTGAACGTTTGGGCTATGACAATTATGAAATATCGGCTTGGGCAGGCGCGTCTGATAAACCTTGCCGTCATAACGTCAATTATTGGCAGTTTGGCGACTACTTGGCAATAGGGGCGGGCGCGCACGGTAAAGTCACCATTGATGATAAATATGGAAATCAAACATTAACGGCTGATAAAGTGTCTGATGAGGTATTGAAAAAGGTATTAGCAGAGACGGGTATTTATCGCTTTAGCAAATCTCGTATGCCTAAAGACTATATCGGCTACCAAGAAGCAGCCCAGCACAAAACGCCAAAAATGGTCGGCTGGCAGGCAATTGCGAGTGATGAGCTGGTTAGTGAGTTTATGCTTAACGCTCTACGCTTGCATGAAGGCGTGGCGTGGTCATTGTTCGAAGCTCGGACAGGGCTGAGCTATGACAATATTGCTCTAGAAGTAAATCAACTTATTAAGCAAGGACTATTGATAGATGATAATGAGCACCTACAGCCAACAGCATTGGGTAGAAGGTATCTTAATCAGATATTAAGAGTATTTTTATAAAGTGGGCAGATAAAAAAAGAAGCTTACCAAATGATAAGCTTCTTTAATATAAGTCTAAAAAGGCTCAGACTTAGATTTTGTTTTGTACGTCTTGTGCAGTACCGGTGACAGCGCCACCAGCACTTGATACGTCTTGGCCTAGACCTTTAAAAGTGTTGCAACCAGTTAGTACAAACATAGCAGTCAAAGAAGCGATAACTAATTTTTTCATAATTTTTCCTCAAAAAGATAGAGTGTTATAAGTCATAACAATGGAACTTAGCGTTTTACATAAGTTTCACTGAGGGGTTACAGGATACAAGGACAATGTTTTTAAATTATCTCGCTATCCATTAGGGTCATGATAATCAAAGTTAAAATCAGTGCCCAGTATCAAAATGTAATTATTGGCAGTAAACTGTAACTTTTGATTACGTCTGTTATATACGTTTAGACAAAACGCTTAAATCATTTATGGAGTTTGTATGACCATTCATATCGTGTTAGTAGCGCCAAAGATGCCTAGCAACACTGGCAATATTATCCGCTTATGTGCCAATAGTGGGGCGCAGTTACATTTAGTCAGGCCGTTAGGGTTTGAGCTCGATGATAAGAAGCTACGCCGCGCAGGTCTCGATTATCATGAATACGCTCATCTGCAAGTACATGACGATTGGGCAATGACCAAGCAAGCGCTACAAGCGGCTGGTTGCGGTATTATCACCGCGCTGACGACCAAGCTGAGTAAACCGTTTTATGACTATGATTTTAGCAGGCAAACAACTCAGCATTTAGATAGCAGTGCGTCTAATAGCCCATCATTACATCATGTGGCGCTGGTTTTTGGTTCTGAAACGGCAGGGCTGCCAGAGGATATCCGTACCGATATCGGCGCTGATAATTGGCTACGCTTACCAATGCTGGCGGATTCGCGCAGTTTAAATTTGTCTAATAGCGTGGCAATATGCTTGTATGAGGTTTGGCGACAGCAAGGGTTTGACGGCGATGAAGGTCGCAGTATCGGTTATGACACCTTAGCAGTTTATGATCAGAAATAGAGCAGAGATAAAGAAGCTAGCAGGGTGGTTGGAATAAAAAGAGGTTAAAGAAAATTAAATGACTGATTTTCTTTAACCTCTTTTTTACTGCTTTTTTTATAAACCACGTGCTTTATAAACAATTTGGCGGTTTTGGCAAGCCTGCAAGCCGATTGACATGACGGGCAACCAAACCCGTATTAAATAACTGCTGGAGCTTTTGATTGCTGATGTCATGTTCAGGCAAGGTTTGCTGTAGCCATTTAATCAGCGGGCGGGTCGCTGGCGCGTGATTGAATTTGGTAAAAAATGCGCGTACCTGCTGTAAGATGGCTAAATGTTCAGCACGTAGAGTCACATCTAGAGTGCCAGCAAGTTGCTGCGCAATCGCAGGCGTCCAAATCGTATGGTCGCATAAATGCCCGTCTTGGTCTAAGTCCACTGCAGTCATCTTCTCAGCAGGTGTAATATCATCTTTAGAGTTTGTCATAGAGCAATTGTTACCACTTTATCAAAGGTAGCGCCATTCGCATGAGTATTTTGAGTTAAGGCGACCCATTCATCATCGCTCAAAACAGCCGTTAATTTGGCGGATAAATTGAGCTTTGCTACTGTATTATCGTTCAGCTGCGCTACGTCCTCAGCGAGGGCATAAATTGCCGCTACATCTTTTGTTTCGATGTCCTCAAGGTCTTCCAAATAAGCATTAAACCAGTCAATAAAAGCGACCGTTGTCCCCAATAATATAATGCTGTCACCCGCACGCCACGTCGATGCCATTTGTTCTGTGCTGCGTCTGAGCGTATCCATGCTGCTATGTAATTGATATAAAGTTGCCATAATCGTGTCCGCTTACTTACTATATTTGTTGTCATATTAAAATAAATATTAACAATGTAAATTCGTCCTAGCCCAAAAAGTTGCTACTAAAAGACCAGAATCTGGTCAAATTCTTGCGAATTTACCACCTCTGGTATTAAGGTCAGCTGCGTCGCCAAATCTGCCGGTAACATGCCCGCAAGCCAACCGCTAAACACATCGTCCGGTAACCAAGCGGCTGGCATATCATATAACTCAAGCGACTGAATCATGCCATGCAAACGTGATTCAGGCTGCATTAAAAAACCAAAGACCGGCGCATCCAAATACAGCTGCACCTCATGACCAAAAGTCGCTAAGGTTAAAGCCAGCGCACAGCCTTCATAGCTTGCCATCTCGGTAGCTGTGTGCAAGCGAATGAGTAATTTCATGATGTATTCCTAATCTGATTATCGCCAACCACTATTATTCATCTGGTTATTATTAGGTTGGCTGTTTTGACAGCGAGTTGTCATGCAAAACGCTGTTTAAAACTGCAGTAAACGACAGTCACCTTGCATCATCATGGCAAGCTCACTCAGTCCTACCAGCTTAAAACCAGCGGCCAGATTTTCGCTATTTAACTGATGACGGGTACTATTTTCACTATCTGAAATACCGCGGC
Organism: Psychrobacter sp.; assembly: GCF_036731945.1. GTDB lineage: Bacteria > Pseudomonadota > Gammaproteobacteria > Pseudomonadales > Moraxellaceae > Psychrobacter. Next base: position 1,610 of record NZ_DAINDI010000047.1, on the reverse strand, counting down.
TAAGCGCTGTACTGACGCAAACGGGCAGTGTCAATTGATATTGCTCAGCAAGCTTTTGCCACTCTTTAGTGATATTCATCTGGTCTGCTGACTGCCAGCGCAAGCGATTGGCGGTATTGGCGGCGTCGGCATAGAAAAAAATATTCAATGGCGCAGGCACGTTTTCATTATTATCGCTGTTATCGGTCTCATCATTATTGGTCGTGCCAGTGTTTGCTAGATAGGTACGCGCATAGCGTAGCGCCAGATGAGCCAGCGGATGGCTGGGATCAGCAGTAATTAATAATAGCGGGGTTGTGGTCGTCATAATCGCGGTGTCACTTATGATGAATGAGGATAAAGAAAAAACACAGCGTCTCAAGATTTTTAAGACTCAAAGTGTTTAAAACTCAAGATTTCTAGGTTTAGATTTTAAGTCCTTTTAAGTATTGGCTATTGTAGCATTATTCGCAAAACTTTCTTATGTTCGTCAGTTCTTAGTCAGTAAAGTGCTGTCAGTAGCATGGCTGAGGATTTATGCTACTATAAAAATCCTAAAATAAGATTGTTTATAGCCGCGTTAATATTGTAAAAATAATTTTTGCGATTGATGTGGTTTTTATAGCTTTATGCTGCAAGGAGTTGTCGTCGTTATGCTATCTACCATGCCTAGTAGTACAGGCTTTCAGCCTAGCCCAGAGCAGCTACAAGTGCTACAGACTGCAGCGAGGTTGCTTATCAGGTTTGGCAAAGTCGAACGGGCGCTTGCCAGACGTTTTTGCGCAGTTATCCATTACAGAGCACGTTAACGCGCCAGCAAATTGATGATTTGATTCAAGATTATACCTTGGATGAGAATTATCAGCTTGCCCATGAAGACAAGGTAATGAGTGGTTTGCGGCATTTGCGTATGCTGCTAATGATGCGCTGGATTTGGCAAGATGCCTTGGCCATGATTGAGCTTGAGCAATTGACCGATGAGCTGTCTGATTTTGCCGATGGCTGTATTTTATTTGCCAAAGACTATACCTATCAGCAGCTGATTGTGCAATATGGGCAACCGACCTTTATTAATGCCAAAGGTAATGTGCAAATCGATGATATGGCGATTATGGCAATGGGTAAGCTTGGCGCGCATGAGCTGAATTTATCCAGTGATATCGACCTGATTTTCGTCCATCAGGCGCGCGGTGAAACGGACGGTGACAAAGAAAAAGGCACGCGCAGTATTGATAATAAGCGTTTTATGACCCGACTTGGGCAAGGCATTATTAGGCTACTCGATAACAATACCGCTGATGGTTTTGTATTTCGGGTTGATATGCGTTTGCGTCCGTGGGGCGATGGCAGTGATTTGGCGATTCATTTATCCGCATTGCAGAAGTACTTTGCCCAGCATGGGCGGGCATGGGAGCGTTTTGCGTGGCTCAAAGCGCGTGTGGTTGGGCACATAGAACAGCCGTTTTTTGACGACATACAAGCGCTGATTAAGCCTTTTGTGTTTCGCTATTACGTTGACTATAGTGCTTTTTCGGCCCTCAGAGAAATGAAGTCTCTGATTCAAAATCAAGTCGCTCAGCGTGAAGACTTGGACAATATCAAGCTTGGCGCGGGCGGTATCAGGGATATTG
>NZ_DAINDI010000046.1:22065-25669 GCF_036731945.1 Psychrobacter sp. | reverse complement strand
ATGCTAATAATTCATTGTTAGTATCTCTGTTTTCCCAAAGTCCTATAATTTTTTTAGAGGTTGGCTTTACAACAGGTTTGTTTTTCGAAAAATCAAAGGACTCATTTTGATCTATAATGCCATCCTGATTTTTATCGATGTCGAGTGTAAGTTTGTCATTAGATGTCTTAAGGTAGCGTTCAAGAGATTCTGAAAATCCTGATATACCATTATCATCAAATATTTGATAGGTTTCTAATCGTCCAGAATTATCGTCAACGGTATAATCACCCCACTCCATACCGTTTTCTAGATTATCTAATGATTTCTCAGCATCAACTTTAAGCTGAATATAAGTACCATCTTCAAAAAAAGCTACTGAATCTAGCTCTTCGTCTGTTTCTTCACCTCTCCAAATCCCTAAATATCCGTCATTTTTCGCTTTTGAAAAACTGAAAGATTCATTACTATCTATAACGCCATTATTATTCTCATCAATCTGAATGGTAAGTACTCCTTCAGATACTGAAATATACTGAGTTAGGTTTTCTGACAGACCATTTTCACCATTATCATCAAAAACTTGATTAACCTTCAGTGCTCCTGTTTTATTATCTATAGTATATTTTCCCCACTCCATTCCATCATCTGTATCGTCTTCTGACTGGATTGTAAATGCTCGTCTTAATAAAGGTTCAGGCCTGTTTTCTACCTCTACATGAATATAAGAGCCATCTTCGAAGAAAGCTAGAGCCAAAAGATCACTTTCGGAATCATTACTAGTCCAAAGTCCTGTAACTTCAGATGTAATATCAGGTTGTTGTTGAGGTGGTTGATAGGAATCTGAGTCATCACCACAGCCTTGTATTAAGAATGCTGTTGATAGTGCTAGAAGTGCTAGTTTGAATGGCTTCATTTTTATCTCTCCTTGAATGAAAAATGTAAAAGCTCACTTGTTTTAAAGGCAACGTCCTTGTCCCTCCTTAACCCTATCAATATATACTTATTAGGATTTATAAATAGCGTTAAGTGAATATATCAAATATTTTCAGTCAATCCAACTAGAAAAAACTATTATTTTTAACTGAGGAAATAAAAAAATAAGTTAAAACTTAGGTTTTAAAATTTAAATAAGAGTAAAGCTATAAATGATATTAAGGACTACTAAGTCTTTAGACAATTGAACATAACTATAAGATTTTATTGAACAATAAAGGTAATTAAAAATGAGACAAAGCCAGTATTAATAGGTGTAAAAAAGACATAATAAAAAACCGCGTCTTCTTTTACATTTTTAGTAAATGAAGACGCGGTTCTTTTATATTTTATAAAAATACGAGAGGTTTAAGTGGCTCAGCTAAGCCATTATTAGAGGCACCAACCCTACAAATTCGGATTTAACCACTTCTCGGCCGTTTTCATATCCCAACCTTTACGCTCAGCATAGCTCTCTAACTGATCGGTACTGATTTTACCGACATTAAAGTATTCACTATCGGGATGCGAGTAGTAAAAGCCACTGACCGATGACGCAGGCCACATCGCATAGCTTTCGGTTAATATCGTACCGATAGCCTCGCCCGTACCAATCCACTCAAACAGTTTGCCTTTTTCGGTATGCTCAGGGCAAGCAGGATAGCCGGGTGCTGGACGAATACCGACGTATTTTTCTTTAATCATCTCATCATTGGTTAGATTTTCGTCAGCCTGATAACCCCAGTACTCTTTACGAATCAGCTCATGCAAATGCTCGGCAAAGGCTTCGGCTAAGCGGTCAGATAAGGCTTGGGACATGATAGCATTATAGTCGTCGCCCGCTGCTTTGTGCTGTTCAGCAAGCGCCTCTGTGCCCACGATAGAGACGGTAAAACCGCCAAGATAATCGGTATGCGCATCTGATGGCGAAATGAAGTCCGCTAAGCTAAAGTTTGGCTTGCCGCTGGCTTTATCTGACTGTTGACGCAAATGCTCAAATTGATATTCTGCTGTGCCGCCCTCAGTCGGTGCTTTATCATAGACAGTAACGGTATCCGCGCCAGTGCGGCGAGCGGGCATGAGCTTAAACACGCCTTTGGCAACGATTAACTTCTCATCAATCATCTTTTGCATCAAGTCATTGGCATTATCAAACAAATCGCGCGCCGCTTCACCAACCACCTCATCTTGCAAGATTTTTGGATATTTACCCGCGAGTCCCCAAGAGATAAAGAACGGTGTCCAGTCGATATAAGGCAATATATTGGTAATCGGGTAATCATCGAGTATAACTTGACCAAGTTTATTTGGCACTGGCGGTACATAGTTGTCCCAATCGTACTGAAAACCAAGCTCTATCGACTCAGCATAAGATATTTTTGCTGCTTTCGGCTGACGCTTAGCAAGGCGCTCGCGTACTTTGATGTACTCTTCACGCGTCTCATCGATGAGACCTTGACGGTGCTCTTTTGACAGCAGCTTGGTCACCACGCCTACTGAGCGTGAAGCGTCTGATACATAAATAACCGCATCGTTTTGGTATTGAGGCTCTACTTTAACCGCCGTATGCGCTTTAGAAGTCGTTGCCCCGCCAATCATCAAGGGCAAAGTCATGCCGCGTTCTTGCATTTGCTTGGCAACATAGACCATCTCATCGAGACTTGGGGTGATCAGACCTGACAAACCGATGATATCGACTTCTTCTGCAAGCGCGGTATCGAGGATTTTTTCACAGGGCACCATCACGCCAAGATCGAGGATTTCATAGCCGTTACAGCCAAGGACCACGCCGACGATGTTTTTACCGATATCATGGACGTCACCTTTGACCGTCGCCATAAGGATTTTACCTTTCTTTTCACCCTCGACTTTTTCCGCTTCGATGTATGGGTTCAGCCAAGCGACCGACTGTTTCATGACGCGGGCAGATTTTACCACTTGCGGTAAGAACATTTTACCAGCGCCAAATAAGTCGCCGACGATATTCATGCCATCCATTAATGGCCCTTCGATGACTTCTAGTGGCTTGGGGTATTTCTCCCACGCCTCTTTGGTATCGGCATCGATAAAGGTCGTGATACCTTTTACTAGTGCATGGGCAATGCGCTCTTCGACCGTGCCTTCGCGCCATGACATATCGACGGTACTGTCTTTTTTCTTACCGCCGTCTTGATAACTCTCAGCGAAGGTCATCAAGCGTTCGGTCGCCTCTTGACCACTATCGCCCTGATTGCGATTGAGCATTACATCTTCGATGGCGTCGCGAGCTTCCTTGGGAATGTCATCATAAACCTCCAGCATAGCTGGATTGACGATACCCATGGTTAAGCCGTTTTGAATTGCATGGTATAGAAAGACTGAATTGATGGCTTCACGAATCGGGTTGCCACGGAAACTAAACGACACGTTCGATACACCGCCCGATACCATCGCATTTGGCAGGTTATCGGTTATCCATTTGGTGGCATTAATAAAGTCAGCGCCGTAATTATTATGCTCGGTAATACCGGTCGCAACCGCAAAGATATTCGGGTCAAAGATGATATCCTCGCTAGGGAAGCCGACTTCATTGACCAAGACATCATAACTGCGCTGACAAATCTCGATTTTGCGCTCATAGGTATCAGCCTGACCGTCTTCATCAAATGCC
>NZ_DAINDI010000046.1:13696-22055 GCF_036731945.1 Psychrobacter sp. | reverse complement strand
GATGACCGCCGCACCATAGCGCATACAAAGCTTGGCGCGTTCGACGAACTCAGCATGGCCTTCTTTTAACGAGATAGAGTTGACGACGGATTTACCTTGAATGCGTTTAAGCCCTTCTTCGATAATGTCCCATTTTGATGAGTCAATCATCAGGGGCACACGGCTAATATCAGGCTCACCAGAGACCAAATTGACGAAGTGAATCATCGCCTGTTTGGAGTCGAGCATACCCTCGTCCATATTGATATCGACGATTTGTGCGCCGCCCTCGACTTGGTCACGGGCAACATCGAGCGCTTCAGTATAAGCTTCGGTTTTGATTAAACGTAGGAATTTCTTTGAGCCCGTCACGTTAGTACGCTCACCGACATTGACGAATAAGCTTTCGGGGGTAATAGTAAATGGTTCAAGTCCCGATAAGCGGCAAGCAGGAGGGATTTCAGGTATCACGCGCGGTGGGTAATTGGCGACCATCTCCGCAATCAGGCGAATGTGCTCAGGCGTAGTACCGCAGCAACCGCCGACGATATTTAGAATGCCAGCTTTGGCAAAACCTTCAAGCAGGGCAGCCGTTTGCTCCGGTGTTTCATCGTACTCACCAAATTCATTGGGCAAACCCGCGTTTGGATGGGCGGAGACATAAGTATCGGCGATGTTTGATAGGGTTTGAATATGCGGACGCAGTGCATCAGCACCAAGCGCACAGTTAAAGCCAACAGATAGCGGCTTGGCATGGCGAATCGAGTTATAAAATGCCTCAGCCGTTTGACCTGAAAGCGTCCGACCAGACGCATCGGTAATTGTCCCCGAAATCATAATCGGTAATTCAAAACCGATATCATCAAACACGCCCGTCACCGCAAAGATTGCAGCCTTAGCATTTAGCGTATCAAAAATAGTCTCGATTAATAGAATATCAACGCCACCTTCTATCAAAGCCAGCGTCGCCTCGCGATAGTTCAGCACCAACTCATCAAAGGTGATATTACGAAAGGCTGGGTCATTGACGTCAGGGGATAATGAACAAGTACGCGACGTCGGCCCAATAACGCCTGCCACAAAGCGCGGCTTTTCTGGGGTCTTAGCGGTGTATTCATCAGCAGCTTCGCGCGCAATTTTAGCAGCGGTTTTATTCAATTCTGGCACGAGATGCTGCATATCGTAGTCGGCCATTGATAAGCGCGTACCGTTAAAGCTATTGGTTTCAATGATATCCGCGCCTGCGGCCAGATGCGCGCTATGAATCTCTTTAATCATCTGCGGTTGAGTCAGTACTAGCAAATCATTATTACCGCGTACATCTTGCTCAATATCGGCAAAATGCTCACCGCGATAATCGGCTTCCTCTAACTTAAAGGTCTGAATATGGGTACCCATCGCACCATCTAGCATTATAATTCGCGCCGCCATCTGCTCGGTGAGGCGTGCGCGCGCGGTTAACTGCTGTTCTTTATAAGGAAATACAGCAGGCGGCGTCAAAATAAAGTCGCTAGCCGTGCTTGATACATTGGTGGCATTGGCTGTATTGGTATTGGCGACACCAGTATGATTATGAGAACAGGTCGGTGGGGTGGTGGTTTGAGTCATAGGAGCGCTGCTTATTAGAGTCAAGATAAGAAAAGGAAGAAGATAAAGTGTTCAAGATTTTTAGGGCGAGCTTACTAAGTTAGCTACTGATAAAATAGGGCGTATAAAACAATAGTATTGATAAAAAGGTGGCTTAAAAATTGATAAGCAAATCTGGATTATTCTAGCACGAAACGGCTATTACTCGCGGGATTGTACTTATTCCGCTTATTCCATTTTGGCACTATCACTGACGCCATCGTATTTGAAAATAACAAAAATTGATTACTATGACCAATTATCGTTGCACGAAATTAGCCCCGTATTAAGCGTTAAAATGCCATTAAAAGTTCCGAATTAAAAATACAGTTATAACAAATTCTATTGGATAACGCAGCTTGGAACAAATGAATATCATTTTAATAGAGGATTACCTAAAGCTTTGATTTGTATTTATAAAGCAGTTATTTATACGAGGTTTTATTAAACTGCCTTGGTTTACACGTAAGCTACAAAAATTAGCCTAAACGCAAGTTTATAATGCTTTGTGATATGTTAATTTAATTTCAGAAGGATTGGCGTTTCATAAGCAATGCTTATTAGTAACTGTTAATGGTTTTTATTTGAGAGTGGTTAGCAATTAAGAATTAAAAACGGAATAGGCAAGGGTTTTAAGGAAAGACAATCTGACCGTAAGACCGTAATAAAAATCAATAAATTGTAATCAGTTAGCTATTCATTTATCAAACCATGTAGTCATTCAATCATTAAGGACAATGTTATGAAACTGATCAAAATCGCCACTCTTGGTACCTTAGCACTTTCAATTGCTGGCCTTAGCGCTTGTAATAATATGATGCCAACCAAAACCCCTGCCACAAAGGCGCCTATGCACAGCCAGCCAACTGCCAGTATGAACGTGGTACAGATTGCACAAAGCAACGCTGATTTCTCACTACTAGTAGAAGCCTTGCAAGCGGCAGGTTTGGCAGGCGCGCTGACCGATACCAGTGCAAGCTACACGATACTGGCTCCGACCAATGCCGCTTTTGTGCAAGCGTTACAAGAGACCGGCATGACCAAAGCTGAGCTGTTTGCCAACAAGCCGTTGTTGACCAAAATCTTGACCTATCATGTGCTTAAAGGTAATACGCCTGTTTACCAAAAACATGTCAGACCGGGTAATTACACTATGCTTAGTAATGACACGCTGGTGATTACGCCACAAGGCCGATTAATGGATGAAAATGGTCGTACTACCAAGATTTTAAAAACAGATATCGCGGCGAGTAATGGCGTGATACATGTGATTGATAGAGTGCTGTTGCCTAAATAATTTTATTGCTTAAATAAATTATTACCTAAATAAGCAGTAAAAGAGCGACAAATTATTTGCTTAGGTAGTAGGCAGATTCAAATGATATATAACTATTGCTAGGTTATAAACTTAAGATTCTTGTTTAGCCTAGCAATGGGACGCTATACGTGATCGATACAGTGTTGCTACCTAAGTCAGCAGTAAGCAAAAAATAATCAGCTAAGATAGTAGACATTGAGTGATATTACCTAACTTATCACTCATTTACCGGCATTTTCATCTAGAAACTTTTATTTATCCGTGTTTATATCAGTATCTAAATTTAAAAGTTCCAAAACTAAAACCGTTCTAAAATCAAAAAATACCATCTACAAACCCGTTATTTCAAAGGAATGACCTATGTTAAAAAAGAATTTATTATCTATCGCCGTCGTTACCGCTGCCATGTCACTGGCGGCCTGTAACGATAAAGAAGCCGTTACTGAGCCAGTTGAGCCAGCCGCAACTACTGAAGTAGCCGTTGAGCCAGAAACCACCACAGATATGCCAGCTGAAGCAGTGGCTGAGTCTACTGATGATGCGATGCCTATAGATGCGGCAGCGACGCAAAGTATCGGTGAGATGGCTGCTGGTAATGAGAATCTAACCATCCTAACCGAAGCGCTGCAAGCGGCTGAGCTTGATGACATGATGATAGCAGAAGGTCAGTACACGGTATTCGCCCCAACCGATGATGCTTTTGCTGCTTTGTTGACCAAACTGAACGTCACTAAAGAGGAATTGCTCGGTAATAAAGAGTTGCTAACTAGCGTATTGACGTATCATGTCGTACCGATGGTGGTTAAAGCTGCTGACATCCCTTATGGTACCGCTATCGACACGGCAAACGGTCAAACCATCTCTATCAGTGATGCTAACGTGATTACCGATGCCAGTGGTAACACCGCTAATATCGTTGGCACCGATATGATGGCAACCAACGGTGTGGTCCATGTAATTGATACAGTTTTATTGCCTAAATAAGGATCAGCGATTCACACCAGTCTTACTTTAAAATGCAAAAAGCCTAGCTATATAGCTAGGCTTTTTTATGTCTGCTCACTGATGAAAGGTTTATCTCAGTCGCCCTGTATAGTCAAGATATTCTAAAAACGCTACATATTGCTGATATCAATTTTTTGTAGCCTCTGTCTGCGCAGGCAGAGCAAGTAAGAAAAATTGATATCAGCAGTACGTGATGTATCGATATCGCTTTTCACTCAATATAACGGTCTTAAGGTAAACTTACTATATAAAAGAAGCCTGAGACCATTGCCTCAGGCTTCTTGTTTTATCGATGCTTATAGTGTCATCAATACTATTTAGATAACATTATAGCTCAGTAAACTATAGACGTTCTTTATGTAGTGGGTCTTGAGCTGCCATTCTTTGTTGCTGCTTTAGATGACGCTCTTCCCAATACGGTGCATTTTTGATACCGAATTTTGCTGGATCAAAGGTATAGTGCTTCACGCCTGCTTTACGCTGTGCTTCATAATCTCTAAGCATAGTAAGCGTTGGACGCGCGACAATAAAGATAACCAAAATACCAACGATATTTAACCAAGCCATTAGACCTACGCCGATATCACCGATATCCCAAATGTAGCCTGCAGAGTTAAGACCACCGTAGGCAACCATCACCATGATTAAGATTTTAACTAAGAATAGACCAGTTCTATTAGCGCCGCGACTGATAAAGCGCGTCAAGTAGGCGACGTTTACTTCAGCGATATAGTAGTACGCTAAGATGGTGGTAAATGCAAAGAAGAAGACCGCAACGGCAATAAAGATATTACCAAATTGACCGTACATGGTTTCCATTGCCATCTGCGTAAAGGCAGGCGAGTTGATCTCAACACCAGCCGCGACGTTTTGTACGATGAATTGACCGTCAGGTAGTGTGCCCTGGATATTATAAGTACCCATGGTAATGATCATAAACGCAGTCGCAGAACAGACTAGTAAGGTATCAACATACACTGAGAATGCTTGTACCAAACCTTGCTGTGATGGATGCTCAACTTCCGCAGCCGCCGCAGCGTGAGGACCTGTACCTTGACCCGCTTCGTTAGAGTAAATACCACGTTTGACACCCCAACCGATAGCGGCACCAAAGCCTGCTTGCGCGGTAAACGCATCACTGATAATCAAACCGAAGACTTCTGGAATCATCTGATAATTGGTAAACATAATGACGAGTGCAAGGCCAATATAACCGAGTGCCATAAAAGGAACAGCATACTCGGTAAAGGTTGCGATACGTTTGATACCACCAAAGATAATAGTACCTAAGATGACCAAAATGATAGCAAGACCGACCAAGCGCATAGAGCCAACTTCTAAGCCCATGATATTCATCGGCGTGCCTTCACCCATGACTTGAGCAAACGCGCTGATAACGCCGTTTGCTTGTACGCCCGGTAAGAACATACCGCAAGCTAAGATAGACGCGACGGCAAAAAGAATGCCATACCAGCGTTGACCAAGGGCGCGCTCAAAATAGTAAGCTGGACCGCCGCGGTATTCGCCAGTGATGACGTCTTTTTCTTTATAAATCTGTGCAAGGGTTGCTTCGACATAAGCGGTAGATGCACCTAAGAAAGCCACAACCCACATCCAAAATACCGCACCAGGACCACCGAAACCAATAGCGGCAGCGACCCCAGCGATGTTACCCATACCCACACGCCCCGCTAGGGATACGGCGAGTGCCTGAAATGATGAAATACCCTGTGCACTTGATTTACCAGTAAAAAGTAAGGTAATCATTTCCCCGAATAAACGTACTTGTACGAAGCGCGTCATGATGGAATAAAATAAACCTGCGCCCAAGCAGAGATAAACCAATGCTGGGCTCCAGATAATTCCGTTTACTAAATCGACTAAACCTTCCATATGTATATTCCTAGTACTGTCTCAAAGTGGCTATATATGATGATGCTAAGAGTAGACCAGCTTTAATATCCTTATTAAAACCAACCACTCAAATAATCTGCATGCACTTAACTGCGGTGGAAATTCTCCTTACAGATTAAGTTTCATACGCGCTTAGCCACTAAGGATGGACTGTAGTTGTCTGCTGTTATCCGTCTGGTTTATGAACAATAATGAGCGTATGCAACCGCTTATCAGCGTTGATAGTTTATTAAGGCTGCTTTTATGTAAAGCGCTTAAAATAAACCAGTGGATAAAACAGGCGGTTATAATATAAATAACCATCATCTCAGTAAGCGAGAGGATGGCACTTAACTTTTTATGAGTCATATCAGCTGGCTACACTTACATGGTAGAGTAAGGTAATAGAGCAGTCATTAGTCGTTTATCAATCCTTTTTGATGCGACATTGACACGCAGTTAATACCAAAATTCTTATAAGTCCACTACCAAATGTATTCAAACCGTACGGCTACGTAACTGCAATTTGCCATATTTTTTAGTCAATTACTAGAATTTTCTTTATAAGGGCGTTCATTTATAAATGGTTTTCTTTGCTCGATTGCTTATCCAAGGTCAAAAAATCTTCTATTTATTTTGTATTGGCCAATATTTTTTAATTAACCGTTAATGGGGGCTTAAAAGACAGGCGCGCTAACAGCAGTACTAAATTCCTAAAATGCGCCACAGCCCTACGATAAACGCTGCTTTGAGGTTGTGTTTTGGTAACGATGAATTGTAAAAGTGACGGTATAGCGCCATTATTAGCACAATATATTGCTGCTGCGGTATTCACGCCATGAAACGGTTAGCTGCGAAACTGTCGGTTATAAAATCCAGTAGGCGATAAACTATAAGTGCATATTAAGTGGTTAACATTAAAAAAAGCGATTAAAAAACGTTTTGTTTGTTATTTATCATTAGGAGAGTCAACGATGACGCGTAAATCTTTTTTAAAACCTATGTTGCTATCAGCAATATTAGCGACCTCTACCGTTGGTTTGAGCGGTTGTGGCTATAACAATTTGCAGGCGCAAGATGAGCAGGTCACCGCGGCTTGGTCAGAAGTGGTCAACCAATATCAGCGTCGTTCGGACTTGGTACCAAACCTGGTCAAAGTCGTGCAGCAATATGCTAAGCAAGAGCAAGAGGTGTTTACCCAAGTCGCGGCAGCGCGCTCACAAGCGGGCGGTATTACAGTCACGCCAGAGCTGCTCAATGACCCTGAAGCAATGGAGCGCTATGCGGCTGCCCAAGATCAGATGACTGGCGCGCTATCGCGTTTGATGGCGGTTTCTGAGCGCTATCCTGAGCTAAAATCTGATGCTTTGTTCCAAGATTTGCAGGCGCAGCTGGAAGGTACAGAAAACCGTATTACGGTGGCGCGTAACCGTTATATCCAAGAAGTTCAAGGCTATAACACTACCGTGCGTCAGTTCCCAACCAATATTACGGCCAAAGTATTTGGCATGGACGCCAAACCAAACTTTAGCGTTGCCAATGAAAAAGAAATATCGACTGCACCAAGTGTCAACTTCGGCGACGATAATGCGCAGACGGCGCAGTAAAGCAAAGTTTTCAGTTTAGGCGTTCTATCTACCATGATGGCCTATAAATGCTACTGTTTATGTGACAGTGCGTTTATTTAACAGTCCGTTTATTTGCTCAAAAATGATAGAACGCCTTAATCGTCAGTCGTTTTTTTTGTTGTCGTTTATAGCAGTTGGTTCTGTCGTCATTTATTAGTACAGATGTCATTTGAGGTGGTATAGATTAGATGAAGCATTCAACAGCACTATTATCCGCATTATTATTTACTCTAAGCATTGGAAGTGGCTCGCTGCTGCATGCCGCGCCCGATGCTAATAATAATACGGCGGTCGCTAGCGATAGCACCTCAGATATGCAAAACCGTAGTGTCGAGGAATTGGTAGCGATTGCAAAAGCTGCCGAATCTAATGAAGCCATCAACGATGCGGTCTTAGGTAACGAAGCCATTAATGAAGCTATTCTTGGCAATGATGCTATCAATCCTAATGCTGCTAATTCCGATAGTAATACGACTACCTCAACAACTTCTAATCGTCCGCCTGTACAATCAAGTGCTCAGGGTGTCGATGCTGATAAGCTCATCTTAAACTCGCCGGTTATCGATCAAGCCAATATCTTAAACCCGCAAGAAAAGCAGCGTTTAGAGGCGCAGCTAAGAGGCATTTATCAGCAAGGTTTGGCGCAAGCTGCGGTGGTCATTGTACCGACCACCAATGGCATGCCAATCTTTGATTATTCGCTACAAGTTGCCGAAAAATGGCAGCTGGGTAATAAAGATATTGACGATGGTCTCTTGATGGTCGTTGCCGTTAATGACCGCAATATCTATATTTTAACCGGCTATGGGCTAGAAGGGGTGTTGCCAGATTCGGCGGTCAACCGTATTATTCGCGAAGACATCACACCGCTATTTAAGCAAAATGACTATGGCGCTGGGATATTGGCGGG
>NZ_DAINDI010000046.1:11137-13686 GCF_036731945.1 Psychrobacter sp. | reverse complement strand
CGCGCCTGACCGCTGATCCTGAAGTATTGGCGCGTGCCGATGCGCAAGCGGCCGAACGTAGTCAAAATCAAAATGACATTGGTGATAACCCATCGCCGGTGTTTTTATTTGTCATGGCAATGATATTTGGTAGCTTTATTACCAGTATCTTTGGGCGCATCTTTGGTTCTATCCTGACCGCTGGCGGCTTCTTTGTAGGCTCGCTTGCCTTGGGCGGCGGTTTCTTTATGACGTTAATTATGGCGATATTTATCTGGCTGTTTTTAATTTCGCGCGGTTCAGGCGGTGGTCGTGGAGGACGCGGCGGTGGCGGCGGTATAGTATTCCTGCCCGGTATGGGCGGTGGTAGTGGCGGCTTTGGCGGCGGTGGTTTTGGTGGTGGCGGCTTCGGAGGCGGTGGCGGCGGATTTGGCGGCGGCGGCGCAGGCGGCTCTTGGTAGAGGCGATTTTTATAAGAGTAAGAAGGGTAAATTAGGCTCAGACATTAGAAAATTGCCAGCAATGGCGTACTTGAGGATATAATATAATGGTAAAAAGCAATTCGTCGCAGGCAAGTTTTGCTCGTTGGTGGCGTCAAGTACTGTTTGTTCCTATGTTGCATAGCAAGTGGCTTACGCCCGCGGCGAAGGCTCGGCTGACAGAGCAGGTGACGCTGGCTGAGCGCGGACATCGCGGCGAGGTGTTTTTGATTATCGAAAATCATTTACCTATCCAAGATGCTTATCATCTTGACTGCCGCGATCGAGCGATTGATTTATTTAGCGAATATCGCGTGTGGGATACCGAAGAAAATACCGGCGTTTTGATTTACGTCAATATTTGCGAGCACAAGCTAGAAATCGTCGCTGACCGCGGTATCAGCACACATGTCAGTCCAACTGTTTGGAGCGCCATGTGCGAAAAGGCGGTCTCAGGTATTGCCAATCAAAAAACTGAAGAAAGTTTGATGGAGTTATTAGATGAGGTAGGTCAGTTATTGCGTCAGTATTATCATCTTGAACATGACCCTGCTGGTAATGAGCTGTCCGATACCGTGGTGTTTTTAAAATAGCAATTTTCAAAGTAAAGGCTTTTAAAATAGCAGTTTCTTTAATAACAATTTTTCAAACTAACAGCATTTTTAAAATAACGCTTAAAGAAATAACAAGTAAGTTTAGATACAGGACACCGCAAATATCATGATTGAACTGATAAAAAAATTGCCAAAAGCAGAGCTGCATTTACATATCGAAGGCTCATTAGAACCGGAGCTGATGTTTAGACTGGCGAAAAAGAATAATATCGCTATCCCCTATAAGGATATCGAAGACGTCCGCCGTGCCTATAATTTTACCAATCTACAAACTTTTTTAGATATCTATTATGCGGGTGCCAACGTTCTGATTACCAAAGACGATTTTTATGATTTAACGTGGGAATATATTTTAAAGTGTGTCGAAGATAATGTCGTCCATACCGAAATATTTTTTGATCCACAAACCCATACTGCAAGAGGGGTTGAGTTTGCGACAGTTATTACTGGTATCAAAGAAGCGCTTGCCGATGCCAAAGAAAAATACGGCATCACCTCTTGTATTATTATGTGTTTTTTACGCCACTTATCGCAAGAAGAGGCGTTTGAGACTTTAGAGCAAGCAATGGCATTTAAAGACGATATTATCGGCGTCGGTCTGGATTCTTCAGAATTGGGCAACCCTCCCGCTAAGTTTAAAGAAGTGTTTAAAAAGGCCAAAGAAGCGGGCTTTAAGCTGGTCGCCCATGCTGGCGAGGAAGCAGATTTTTCTTATATTTATGAAGCGTTAGATTTATTGCAAATCAATCGCATTGATCACGGCGTACAATCGATAAAAAGCGCGGCGCTGATGCAACGCCTAAAAGACGAGCAAATGCCGCTGACAGTTTGCCCCAATTCTAATATTGAGCTCAAGGTATTTGAGAGTTACAAACAGCACAATATTAAAGAGCTGCTAGACTATGGCTTAAATGTCAGCGTCAATTCTGATGACCCTGCTTATTTCAAAGGGTATATGAATCAAAACTTTATCAATATATGTGACCATCTACCGCTGACAGAAAATGATATCGTTACTTTGGTAAAAAACTCTTTTAGATCTTCATTTATAGATAATCAATTAAAAGAGAAATACTTAGCGCAAGTGGATCTTGCTCTGCAATAGAGTGAGTAAAGATATTTTCAGTGATTAAGGCTTAACGGTTATATAAATCGTTAAGCCTTTTCCTTTTCACTAGGCACTTTTCAACGTAATTGATTACATAGCCGTAATTTTTTGGACTAATAGCGGCAAGACCAATCCAGCTTTATCCGCTAAAGTAATATCAACGATGGTATTCGGCGTTGGGTGTGGGTTTATCTCGATGATTTGGGCGCCGTTATCTTTTGCTAATTGCGCGAGACCTGCCGCAGGATAAACGAGACTTGAGGTGCCAATACTCATAAAGACTTCACAATTGGCCGCCGCGTCCTCTGCTTTCTGCCAAGCTTGTACAGGCAGCGCTTCGCCAAACCACACGATATCGGGACGTATATA
>NZ_DAINDI010000046.1:9086-11127 GCF_036731945.1 Psychrobacter sp. | reverse complement strand
CAGTGCGGGCAAGTAATCAAAGTGTCACTATAATCTAGGGTATCGGCACTGCTATATGAGCCTCTAGATTGCTCTTGGTAGAGCGCATCGCATTGACTGCAGCGATTTTGCCAAAGATTGCCATGTAAATGGGTGACATTACTACCAGCCTGCTCATGCAGATCGTCGACATTTTGGGTAATAAGCGTCAATTGCTGCTCGGTAGATTGGCTATCATATTGCCACTGCGCTAAAGCTTCATGTGCAGGATTTGGTTTTTTCTCAGCGACCAATTGCCTGCGCCACTGATACCATGACCACACCAGTTTTGGGTCGCGAGCAAAAGCATCAGGCGTTGCCAAGTCCTCAGCTACATAATTTTCCCAAAGGCCTGTTTGCTTATCTCGAAATGTTGGAATGCCACTTTCTGCTGAAATCCCAGCGCCCGTTAAAATACAGATGCGCTGTTTTGAGCCCAGCAATTTGGCAGCGCGCTCGACTTCGGCTATTAACGCAGGTGATAATTCTGTTAACATGAGCCATCCCTTTTTAAGATTGGATATAGACTTCTATGATAGATGGTATTTGGTGGCTTGTCATATTGCTCGCGGTTGTCATTGGACTATGGGTATTGGCAAAATCGCGCGCGCCTAAAGCCGCCGATAAGCGCAACCTAGAGCCGGGGCGCGCAAAAACACCACTCAATGATGCGCTACAAAAAACTGCAGAATTGGTTAAGCAGTATTTTCCTGACTACCGTGTCAACCGTAAAGCCAATCATTTACTGATTAGCAAGCAAGATAAAAAAGTGGCTATGATTACGATTGATAAAAAGCTTGCCGCCGGTCAGCGCCGTTTGGGTGACGTACCCGTGATTAATTATCACCGTGTCCCCAGCCGCGCTCAGCTAACAGCGAATTTGCAAGATGCAGAGTAGGTTTTTATAAATTAAATAGATTTAACAACATTATATACAACATTTTATCGTTGATAGCGCACAGTGATAGGCAGCAGTTAAGAGCGTAACGCCTTGCTGTTAAAGTGTTATGAGGTAATAGGTAGGACTAGAAAAGGGTAAAACATGAGTGATTATGATGATTGGTGCGCTCGGCGGGAATCGAACCCACGACCCTCGGCTTCGGAGACCGATACTCTATCCAACTGAGCTACGAGCGCATAATTGATCGACTAAGACCCAATTAACTAATGACGTGTATAAATAAGTGCAATTGGTTGTCGTTAGAACGAAAAGGCGTCTAAAAATTAAGACCGCTTAGTCTAACAAATAAAAGTCATAAAGCCAACGAATGAAGACCGCTATTGGCGTTTTTTAAGAAAAAACACCATAGTCGGCAAACAGGCATGGCAATCTACCTGTCTTTTCCCTTATAATGTCAGGGAGAATTCATATTTATAATCACCGATTACAAGCGCGCCCGTATGCGGGATGGCTGTTTGCTATTGATAACTGCTTGGTTATCAAAGGAGGACAAACAGAATGTCCAAGTCGTGTCGGCCCTTGTATACGCAATAAGAGAACGTGACGAATGAGAAAAGTAGTTATGTTATCGGCAGCTGCCATTCTAGGAATCGCTAGTATCGCTGTGAGCCAAGCCGAAAGTGTTGTAGACACGCCTGTAACCGTATCTGATGTCGCAGAAGGGCAAGAGGTTGTCGATAACTTGCCTGAAAAATTGGGTGACGATACCAAAGCTGCTGCTGATACTACCGATGGCGCTGCAGCTACCGATGAAGCTGCGTCAGCAGACGCAAGCGCTGCCGAGGCGCCCGCTGAAGAAACAGCCGCTGCTGCACCTGCGGCTGAAGAAGAGCCTATCCCGCAAGATACGCCACAAGTACAAAAGCTCATCGCTTTGTATCCTAACTTGATTGCTCGTATTCAGCCGGTGGCTAAAGTCTGTTTTGAAGACGACGAAGTATGTGATGTCACTGCACGTTCTGCAGGTCCAGCAGCAGGCGATGGTCCGCGTGATGGTAAAGCCGTTTACAGCGCTGTCTGCCAAACGTGTCACGCCTCAGGTTTACTTGGCTCTCCTATGTT